>CALAML010000039.1 GCA_937925845.1 uncultured Acidimicrobiales bacterium
CGCTGGGCTTGGTCTCGCTGGAACTGGGAGCCGCGGTGGTCGCCACATCTTCGACGTCTTCGGCCCCGCTGTCGCTGTGCCCGATCCGCCCGTCAAACTTGGCGTGGCGCTCGGGGAGCGTCTCGCGGGCCACGTTGTTGGGGGTGACCCCGCTAAGTAACATCTCGCGGGGCACATCGACGCTGGCGGCGATGCCACCGGTGGGGTTGCGACCCAAGGAAACCTTGACCCCCAAGCGTTGGGCGATGCGCCCAACGACCTGGAAGCCAATTCGATCGGTCGTCATCTCATCGATGTCGGCCGGGTCGAGCAGCCGCTCGTTGGCGTCGGCGATTTCGTCATCGGTCATGCCGATGCCCTGGTCGATCACCCAAATCCGGTGTTCGCCGGACTTGGATTCGATGTGGGCTGTCACCGTTGTGGTCTTGGCCGAGAACGACAGTGCATTCTCGAGCAGCTCGGCGATGAGGTGGCTGAGGTCAACCGCCGGCTGGCCCAGCAGCATCTCGGTTCCTGCCGCGCCGCCGGTGATCTCCACTCGATCGAGATCTCCCACCTCGCTCAAGGCACCCTGCACCAGCTCGTGCAGCGACACCGGTTCATTCCACTTTCGGCTAGCCGACTCCCCCGCCAGAACCAGCAGGTTCTCGGAGTTGCGCCGGTTCCGGGTAACAAGGCTGTCCAGTTTGTAGAGCTCCTCAAGCAACTCGGGGTCCTCCTCTCGGGACTCAAGGTTGTCGATAAGTGAGAGCTGACGGTCGAGGAGTGCCTGGTTTCGACGGCCGAGGTTGACCAAGAGATCGGTGATGGTCTTGGCTCGTTGTTGGGAGTGCTCGATCGCTGTTTCCACCGAGGTCTGCAGCACGGTGTCGAAGGAGTCGGCCATCACGCCGATCTCGTCGGTGGCATCGGACCCGATGGTGGGCATGGCTCCCTGGAGTGCTTCGGGCGTCGGGTTTCTGAGCGATTCCAACACCTCGGGCAAGCGATCGGACGCAATGGTGCTGGCCTGAGCCGAGAGGTCTCGGAGTCGGCGGGCGATCGAGCTGGCCAGGGCCAGCGCCATCAGCACCGCCAACAAGATGATGCCGAAACCGATGACGCCAAAGAGGATCGCCCCACCACGGGAAGAAGAAGCCTTGCCGCCGGCGTTCTCGCGAAGCTCCTCGAACGACTCGTCGGCGGGAGCGTCGAAGGCGTTGGCCTTTTCCTCCATGGCGGTCCACCAATCGGCAGCCTGCACGGCGGGAATCGAGCCACCCTGACCAGCTCGGTTAATCTGATCCACAAGCTCGTCGCCCTCCTGGGCCACCGAGCCGTTTCGGGCCTCGATCCAGAGTTGGCTGATCTTGTCCGAGCCGCCGATCGCATCAAAGAACAGGTTCTCTTCGTTGAGGATGGCGCTGTACCGCACATAGTCCGGACCGGTCAGCTCCCCAAGTTCGAGCCGGGTTCCAAGGAAGGCGGTTTGGCGAAGCACCCGCTCCCGACCCTGAAGTCCGGAGAGGGTGATCTGTCCCTGGCGAAGGAGTTCGGTGTCGCCGAGTTCGGAGAGAATCTCCACCTCGAGATCCAGGAGATCGTCGATGATGCCGTTGTAGTTCTCGTAGGCTTCGCCCTGCTCGATGGCAAAGGTGTCGATGCCTTGGCGGGTTGTAGTCAGACGCTCGAGAGCGTCGATCGCCTTGGAGGTGTTGTCGGCGCCGGAACCGCCGCCGTCAAGATGCTCGGCGAGTTCCGCTACCGCAGAGTCCGTGTCTTGGCGGGCGGCGTCGGTCTTGCTGCGGCCACGACCCGAGGTGATCAGCAGCTGAACCGCAGCCGAACGTTCGGTGCCAAGCTCGTCGATGGCCACCATTGCCGACTCGGCAACCTCAAGCTCCTCGGTGGCATCGCTGGCCACCTGGGCCGAGTCGAAGCGGTCTTTCACCGCGATGGCGGCGAAGACCATGAGCGTGATCAACGGCGGGATAAGAAGCAGGACCAGCTTCCCGCGGATGGAGAGATTCGAAAACATGTTTATGTACTCCTGTCGCTTCCTAATTCTCAGCTGGCCCAGAGATCGTTGACTTCGTCCCAAGCCATCTCACCGACCTCTTGACCCATCGACCTGGCATGCAGGTCGCCATCCTGAATATGGATTCCGCCGTAGAGGCGGGAGATTCCGGCCGAGTCGGCCGCGTCTTTGAACGTTGGCCATTCGACCGTGACGGTCACCTCCGGCATCCGCTCGAACTTGCCGGAGCCCGGTCGGAATACAACCTGGCCCAACAGGTCCTGCTCGCCGTCGCCGTCGTGGTCCCACGGCAGTCGGTACTCTCCGTCGAAGAAGGTGGCGTCGCCGGTGAAGTTCGTCAGAACCTCCGCGGCAGCAGCGGAGAAGGACGAGTGACCCGAGACATACTCGGGAAAGCCCGGGGTGATGAAGGTGTCCTTTTGGTAGGGCGCCCAGTCCTTGGCGTCGATCTCAGTCGTGCCTTTGCCAGGACCGCCCCAGGCCAGCACGGTGTCCCCGGAGAAGAGCCACGGAATCACGGTGACCGGACGGGCCGAGGTGTAGGCCCGCTTGGCGTCCCACGCCACGATCGCAGCGTCGTGGAGCGCGCCGTTGAGGGCGAAGTACATCTTCACGTCCTCTTCGAGGTCATGTCCATCACGGGCCGAGATGCCCTGCGCCAGCAGGTTCCAGTGCCCCGGCGGCGTCTCGGAGCGGGGACCGTCAGCCCAGTACTCGGCGATCAGCTTCTGTTCGTCGGTGAGGGTGGCGCTGTATTCCAGCACCTCCTCGAACTGGCTGCGGAAGGCTTCATCGCTGGTCGAAGCCTTACCCAGAGCATCCACATAGGGTTCATCGCTACCGGGTCGCGGCGGCTCTGGTGGCCGCAGGGCGTCACCTGTCGCGATGGCGAACGGTCGCACATCACCCCAGTGCGGACCGACGTATTCCTGCCCCTCAAACGAACTGGGGTCGCTCAAGTCGACGATCGGCGCACCCGACTCGTCGCGAATTGCGCCGGTTGGAACCTTCAATGGGGTCCAGTCACGGGCGCCGGGACGGCTTCCTTCAGTCCACTGGGGGAAGCTGTAGTTCTCGGGCTCCGCGTAACCGCCCGCTTCGTTGGCGCCATCGTTTTGGCGGTCATCGAGGACTGCAGTGGCTGCTGCGAGACCAATCGCTTCCGGGCTGTCTGCGATCGGGTCATCGTTGGGTTCACCAACCAGCTCCTCGAGGAGCGACGCCGGTGCGTTGGTGTCGGTATCGAATCCGGGGAATTGGTCCTGGATGGCCCAGTAGGCGGCCACGCTTACCGCATCCATCTGGTCATCGCTGGAGCCTTCAACATCCAGGTTCTGGCCGGTCACCGGCCCCGCGGCATCGGCATCGTAGGCGGCCCAGGCCTCGTACATCGCGGTGTGAACCACAAAGAGAGAACGAGCCACGGCCGGCGGTGCCGGGTTCACCTCGTGACGGACCGCAGCAAGCGACATCTGGTTCCAACGGAAGACCGGTGTCGGGGCAAAGGCAGCTTCATCGCCACCGGATTCGCCACCGCCGTCTGCTTCTTCAACGGCGCCCAGTCCTTCGGGGACTGAGTCCGGCTCTTCGGCCGACTCGTTTCCGCCGCCACTTGAGCAGGCCCCCGCCACCAGCAGCACACTGACGGCTGCGCCGGCAAGGCGGTAACGGCGCGCACCATTTTTGCGTCCACTTAAAAACCTCATGCCTCCAAGATCGGATGTGAAGTTGGTAACTTGATCCAAAAATTGGGGTCTCCAAATTCGCTAATTTGCATTTGCAAATCTCAGGAATTTGCTAGTCAAATTAGCGATCAGCAATGCTGCTAAATTCGCCAGCCTTGCTCATTGCAACGGACCGGACTTGCTGCAAGCGTTCTCATGCTTGGCGGGCCGCCAAGGTTGGCCTTTAGCTTCCAGTTTCGCCAGCGCTGAAGCTCGTCCGGCCTTTAGCCAACGATCATTTAGCCCAAGACCGGCAATGCGCCGGTGGCAGAAAAATCGCGGTTCAGTCGTCGCGGACGCAGTGGTTTGCGGCTGACCCCACCAGCGCCGTGTCGCTAGATCGGTCGACGGGGAAGTAGGTAGGTGTCGACGTTGGCGAGTTCGATCACCGGGGCGCCGTTCTCGCCGACGGCCCGGATATGGCTGCGAACCCGGGCGGCGCTGACCTCAACGGGGGTCAACATAGCCTGGAGTAGTCCCGGCCCAGGCCGGGACCAGAGGCGGATCGAACCAATGGCGGTAGGCAACGATGGTCCACCGAGAGCGTGATCTGTCCACAGCAGCCCGAGCTGCAGCAGGCCATCGAGCACCGCCGGGTCGCCCACCCAGGGTTCATCGGGCCAGCCGAGGTCTACCACCCCTCCCACCAGTGCAGTCACGCCGACATCTTCTATGACCGTCACATCGGACAGCACCTGAAACCGGGGCCCATGGAACAGCACTGAGCTTTGGCCATAGATCGACTCGGCCGACGTCGGTGGTGTTGGTGTTACTGGTGTTGTTGGTGTTGTCGCGGCCGCGGTTGCCGCGGCCGCATGGGCCGAAAGTGAGGCGGACGGGCTCGTCGACGAAAGCAGCCGGCTGCGGTAGCGGGGCCGGGTTGAGCCCGGATCGCGCAGAGCGATAGTGGTCCCTTCAGTCGGGGTGTCGTGGCCCACGACCAGTTCCAGCGCGGCCGACCCACCGCTGTCGAAACCGTTCAGCACCAAGCCGTTCAATACCCGGAAATCGACCAGCTCAATCGGAAACGCGGGGCGACCGTTCGACCGGGCCCCGGTCATGCGCTCGGCGGCCCGGGCCATCCACTCCACCACGTAGGCCAACGGAACCACCGGGTCGTGATCCACCACGTGGTCGATGAGCTGCGGTTGGGTTTCCCGATCCAGGGTCACGACCGAGTCGATGGTGGCCGGCGGTGTGGCTCCCAGAAACAGTTCTGCGGTCCGGGCCATCCAGCCGTTGGTTGGCCTCGGGTCGTCGGGGGTTGCGCCCGCGGCGAGCTGGCGCAGGGTGAGGGTTTCGCGGCTGGGCGCCGTGCAGTCGGCGAGGATCTGCCAGCACCCGGCGTACACCTCGTGGACCCCGGTTCGCTCCTGCCATGCGGCGGTGCGGGCCACGCGGGCCGGATCGGGAGCCAGGGGCTGTTCGTCAGCGTTGGCGCCGCTCAGGGTGTTGATGGCGTCGACCACGAGGTCGACTCGCTCCCGCAGCCCCAGCGCCGCCAGCACCTCGGGCTCGATCGGCGTGCCGATCCAGTAGTCCTGTCGGCTGTGGCCCGCCGGAAACTCCGACTTGCCCTCGATCGGCTTCACCGGCAGACCTCCGGTGAACCGCACCGGAACAATCGCCAAGTCGCACTCCACCGCCAGGTCGACAAAGACCGAGCTGCATCGTTGGGTCGACTGGCGACAGCTTTGTGATCGGGTGCCGTCGACGTGGACAAACATCGAGTGGGGTCCGGCGGCCAGCTTGGCTCGGTAGGCGTCGATCAGATCAAACATGGCCTGCGGGTTGGACTGGTCGAAGTAGACGATCTGCTCGGTGACCTTGGCGTCGGGGTAGCTTTCCAGCGCCTGGATCAGTTCTCCGATCCATCGTTGCTGATGTTTGGCGTTGGCGATCGTGGTCATCGGCGTGCCGGTCAACGCGGGCAACAGGTTGGAGATCAGGAGCGATTCGAGTTGCACCTGGTGGTTGGCCAGATACAGCACCGGGCGATCGCCGAGCCCCGCAACCAGGCCGGCCCGTTCCTGTTGAATGCGGCCGACATAGCGCTCGACCAGGCCATCGAGGAGATCATCGCCCAACCATCGCCGTGGGGTTCCCCGCACCAGACTCCAATAGGCGCTCATCTTGGATCGGGCCTCGGCCTTGTCGTAGCTCACGGGCAACGTACAATCCGGGGCCCCAGCCGCGGCGGCGGTATCGGCCGATCCTTCGGGTTCGGCTTCGGTTGCCGTTGCGGCTTCGGTTTTGCTCTCGACCTCAAGCCGAGCTTCGGTGGTCTCGATCTCGGCGCTCTCGTCAACAGCGATCCGCATGCCCATGTTCTTGACCTCGTAGATGCGGAGGCCGTCGCACCAGAGCGAGCCGGTGCCGATCACGTAGTGGCCGCGGTCATCCTGGCCGACTTCGGTGATCTCCATCACCGTGGTGATCCTGGTGTTGTCCGGGGTCACCTGGCCCCGGTAGGTCCAGGTGAGCGGGGCGTCGATCATGATCGGTTCGAACCGGGCTCCCGCGGCGCCATCGCCCATACCGGTGTCGATCATGAAGAACTGGAGCAATTGGAGCAGAGCTTCGACCCCAAGCGACCCCGGCTGCACCGGATCCTGGAAGAAGTGGGCTTTGAAGAACCACTCCGTTACGTCCACATCCTTTTCGCCGCGGACCACACCCAGGCCCGCCCGCCCCGCCGACGGCACATGGACGGCTCGATCGAGCATCAACAACATCGGCTGGGCCAGGCGCGGCGCCCCACCAAAGAATCGATCGGGGCGGTCGCGAAGGTCGATCATCGGTGGGGCGTCGAGTTCGAGCACGGCCTGATCCTCGTCGGCGATGGCCAGGCCCACCTGCGAGTCGAAGGCTTCGGGCGGGAAGAATCCAAAGACGGTGTCCATGGTGTACACCAAGCGGTCGCCAAGGAAGCACAGGACCTCGAAGGTTTCGATCACCATGCCGGCCGCTCGCGACACCCCGGTGATCTTCACCTTGGTGGTCAGAACTCCGGCGGTGCGGGTGAGCTCGGCGGTTTGCGTGCCGGTGCCATCCAGGTTGCGGAACAACAGGTCGGCGTCGCCACCGGACGCCGACCCGATCGCCGAGGCCACCCAGCCACAGGGCTGGAGGGCCGCTTCGAGCAGCACGGCGAAGGGCATGGTCTCGGCGCCGTACTCATCGAAGTACCAGGCGTCGGCAGGGATGTCGTACTCACAGACGATCTCCATCCCAGCCCGACAGTCGCCCAGTTCGCCATCGA
>CALAML010000040.1 GCA_937925845.1 uncultured Acidimicrobiales bacterium
TGGGTCAGGTCGCGAGTCACTCGAACTACTCACCCGACCATCGATCTGGCGGGTGTTTCGGTTCACTGTGCTGCAAGCCCTGGCATCAACCGCGCTCACCCTTGCGGTCGGCTTGCCGATCGCCCACGGTATCGCCCGCTATCGGTTCGTAGGCCGCACCGCGCTGCGTGCCCTCGTGGTGGTGCCGTTTGTGCTGCCGACGCTGGTTGTTGCTGCCGCATTCGACTCGATGTTGCGCACCTTTGGACTCGACCGAGGCCGCTTTGATCTTGACCAGTCGCTGGTGGCCCTCCTTGCCGCCCACGTCTTCTTTAACGTGGCTGTGGTTGTGCGGTTGGTGGGTGGTTTCTGGAGCTCGATCGACCGACGTCAGGTCGACGCCGCTCGGGTGCTGGGAGCGAGTCGACTTCGAGCCTTCCGAGTAGTAACCCTGCCCCAACTAGCGCCGGTTATCGGCGGCGCATCGATGGTGGTCTTTCTCTTTTCGGTCACCAGCTTCGGATTGGTGCTCATTCTCGGTGGCCCCACCCGCGCCACCGTAGAGACCGAGATCTACCGATTCGCCATCTCCCGGCTCGATTTCGACGGTGCCGCGGTGCTGGCTTTGGTCCAACTCGTCGTAGTGGTCGTACTCGCCGCGTTGGCGGGCAAGGTGCAGCGCCGATATGCGGTCGGAGGAACCACAGGGGGGACCGAGCAGGGGGTCCCCGTCAACGGTTGGGGTCGGCGTATCCATCTCGGCGGACTGTTGCTGGTGGTAGCGGTGGTGATCGGATTGCCGCTGGCAATGCTGGTCGAACGTGCCTTCAGCGTAGGAGACGGCTACGGCATGACGAACTTCACGTCGCTCACCGAAGAGGTTCGCCTGCTGCCCACAAGCCCGATGACGGCGATGACCAATTCCCTTCGCTTCGCGGTTGCTGCAGCGTTGGTAGCCACGCTGGTGGGGGCGGCTGCAGCCCGAGTGATTGTAGCCGGGGGCAGGCTGGGTCGGATGCTTGAAGCGGCGGTACTGGTTCCCCTCGGAACCTCCGCAGTGACGCTGGGGTTGGGCTACATCGTGGGCTTCTCGGCGTTCGACCTTCGCCGGTCGGTGTGGCTGGTGCCCGCAGCTCACGCGGTGATCGGTCTCCCGTTTGTACTGGGTGCTCTGGTGCCGGTGCTCCGGGCCATCAACCCGTCGGAACGCGAAGCGGCGGCGCTCCTCGGCGCATCTCCGCTTCGGGTGTGGTGGGAAGTCGACCGCCGGATCGCCAGCCGAGCCATCGTGACCGGTGCCGGGTTTGCCGTTGCCGTCAGCATCGGTGAATTCGGGGCCACAAGCTTTCTCTCCCGCGGTGAAGACTCCTTCACCGCGCCCATGGCTATCTTCCGGCTCCTGTCGCAGCCCGGTGATTCACTGCGAGGTCAGGCCATGGCCCTCAGTGTGATTATTGGCGTGGTGGTCGCCGCCGTGGCCCTGCTTCTTGAAGTCCGTCGCGACCGCACCACAACCCTGCTGTGATGGGAGCCGTGAAGCTACGGGTAGGGGAGCCACTAACGGGGTACGGGTTTATCGTTGGGCCATTGAAGCCGATGCCCGAGCGGTGGCTGGGATGACGTTCGGTGAGCCGGGAGCCGCGGTCGATGTCGAAGAAGTAACGGTGCGCTTCGGTGCAACCGTTGCCCTTGATCGTTTCACCCAGTCGGTGGCCCCGGGCGAAGTGCTGGCGGTGGTCGGACCCTCCGGTTGTGGCAAATCGACCCTGCTACGGGCCATCGCCGGACTGGAACAACTCGCCTCCGGCCGGGTCCGGATCGACGGGCAGGATCTTGTGGGCACTCCACCCCATCAACGTGAGCTAGGGCTGATGTTTCAGGACCATGCGCTCTTTAGCCAACTCGATGTTGCTGGCAACATCGGCTTCGGCCTGCGCATGCGACGACGTTCCAAGCCCGAGATGGCAGCCAGAGTGGACGAGCTCCTCAAGCTCGTCGACCTCGACGGGTTTGGTCACCGCTCGGTCGATGAGCTTTCCGGCGGAGAGGCCCAGCGGGTGGCCTTGGCTCGAGCACTCGCTCCGTCGCCCCGGCTCCTGATGCTCGACGAGCCATTGGGCTCGCTCGACCGAGTCTTGCGGGAACAGCTGACCCACGACCTGCGGAGGGTGCTGCGGGAGCTGGGCCACACCGCCATCCATGTCACCCACGACCAACACGAGGCCTTTGCTCTGGCCGACCGCATCGCCATCATGCGGGATGGCCAGCTGGTGCAGTCCGGCCGCCCATCGGAGCTTTGGTCAGCACCTGCTGATGCCTTTGTCGCCGAATTTCTTGGTCATCCCAACATCTGGGATCGCGGCGACCAGGTAGAGGTGGTGCCTCTGAACGCCATCACCATCGTGAAGGGCAACGATTCCGATCGCGGCGAACTCGACGGTGTGGTCACCGTCGCCGAATTCCAGGGCGAACGCTGGCGGCTAACCGTCGCCACGGAATCCCACGGCGAAGTCCACCTCGAAGCCGAAGAGCCCGAAGATCTCGGCCAAGAGGTGGAGCTCAAAATCAACCAGGCCCGCATTATCACCCTGCCCAACAGATAGGAGTTGGGCTGTCTGGGGTCTAACCCCCAAAGCCCCCAACGTTTGTGGGTCAGACGGTGGCCGACTCGGCTTGGGCGGTGTTGGCCTCGTACCAGGCGATGGTTCGGCGCAGGCCATCGACGAAGGATGTCTCGGCCTGGAAGCCAAATTCTTCTCTGGCCCGCGAGGCGTCGACGCATCGGCGCGGTTGGCCGTCGGGCTTGTTTGCATCCCACTCGATGTGACCAGAGAAGCCGACCAGGTCGGCCACCAGTTCGACCAGCGCCTTGATGGCGATCTCCTCGGTGGCGCCGAGGTTGACCGGCTCCCGGCCGTCATAGTGTTCGGCGGCAGCCACCACTCCCGCAGCGGCATCATCAACAAAGAGGAACTCGCGGCTTGCGGAGCCGCTACCCCAGACGGTGATCGACTCGGCCATGGAGTTTCGGGCGTCGACGCACTTCTTGATCAAAGCCGGAATCACGTGGGACACGTCGGGATGGAACTTGTCGCCGGGGCCATAAAGGTTGGTGGGCATCAGGTAGATGCCCTTCTGGCCGTACTGATCGCGGTTGGCCTGCAGCTGAACCAACTGGGCCAGCTTGGCGATGCCGTACGGGGCGTTGGTCTCCTCGGGGAATCCGGTCCAGAGGCTTTCCTCCTGGAACGGAACCGCAGTGATCTTCGGGTAGGAACAGATCGTGCCGACAACAACGGTCTTGGTCACATCGGCGACACGCGCCGCCTCAATCACATTCGTGCCCAGCAGGAGGTTGTCGAGGTAGAGGTCGGCCGGCCTGGCCTGGTTCGCTCCGATCCCACCCACTCGGGCGGCAAGGTGAATCACCACATCGGGGCGAATATCCCGAAGATAAGTCTCAGCGGTCTCGCGGTGACGGAGGTCGGTCTGATCGCTGCGGGGCACGTCGATGTCGGTGCAACCGGCCTCCTTTAACGCAGAGACGACGGCCGAGCCCAGAAAGCCGGCTCCGCCAGTAACCACGGTCCGCGTTTCACGCCAAAACGATGACATCAGCTAAACCTATCGTCGATCTCCAGGGTCCTTGAGGCATGGTGCCGACAAGTCGACCCACACCTTCCTATCGGCGGCAGAGCAGCATCGGTGAGATCGGCCAAGACCGACCAAGCCTAAATGTCGAGAACCTGGGCTGCGATCAGTTCTTCGAGGTGGCTGGTGTCGAACCAGTTGAGCTCGAGACTCTTGGCCCGCCGGAAGAACAGCTGGGCATCACACTCGACGGTGAAGCCCATACCGCCGTGGATCTGGATGGCCACACCACTGACCTTGCGATAGATCTCGGTCGCCATCATCTTGGCCATCGGAGCCAGCTTCTCGATCGAGCGGGACTCATCGCGGGCCCAGGCGGCCTGGTGCACCAGCGTGGTCACCCCATCGATCTCGGTGATGCCGTCGGCCAGGTAGTGGTTCAACGACTGGAACGCGGCGAGGGGCTTGTCGAACTGGACCCGCTCCTTGGCGTATTCGCAGGTGATCTCGTGTACCCGCCGAGCCCCGCCGACACACATCGCACCCACCAGGATGTTGGTATCCATCATGGTGCGGTGCCAGAGGCTCCAGCCGGTCCCGGGGTCGCCGACCCGAGCCGTGAGCGGGACCGAAACGTTGTCGAAGTCGAGCCGGTACTGAGTGTCGTAGGCCACGCTCTGCTGCTGGGTCATGGTGAGCCCGGCGGCGTCGGGGGCAACCACAAAGATGTCCACCCCATCCGCGGTGCGGGCCAGCACCAGGAAGGCGTCGGCTGAGCTGGCATAGAACACATGGCGCTTCACCCCCGACAGCTGGACCGAGTCAGGGTTGTCCGGGTCGGCCACGGCCTGCATCTGCACGCCCGTTGGGCCGGAGCTGTTGTCGGGCTCAAGCCAGGCCGGAGTGAGGATCATCGAACCGGCCGCGATACCGGGAAGGTAGGTCTGCTTTTGTTCGTCGGTGCCGCCGCGGGCCAACACGCCGGCGCTGATCACCGACGACACCAGGTGCGGAGACGGGGCCAGGGTTCGACCGAACTCCTCGTAGACGACGGTGGAGTCGAGCAGCGTCATGCCTGATCCGCCAAATTCCTCAGGCACCAAGGCGCCAGCGAGCCCCAGCTGGGCCAACTGATCCCAAAACTCGCTGTCGTAACCCTTGGCGTCGTTCTCCAGAGCCCGCACCGCCTCGACCGGCGCCTTGGAATCGCAGAGGCCTCCCACGGCGTCTCGCAACATGTCTTGTTCTTCGGTGAAAGCCAGATCGAGCATCGTTGTGTCTCCGGTAGTGGGCCTTGAGCCCAATTGTCATCGTTGGTGTTGCGGTTGGTTGCTGTCGTTGTGGTTGTTGTGTGGGGTCGCTATTGCTGCCGGTGGTGCGTGCGCCTTGCGGGTGGCACCAGAGCTCAGGGTTGCCAGTCGCTGCCGGTTCTGGCCCAGGGGTTGTCTTGAGCGTCTTTGGGGATGGCCACCTTCACCCTGCAGGTGGTGGCGACCCTGGTCTCGGCGGTGAGGGTCACGTCAAGTTCGGCCCAAGCGCAACCAACGTCATCGATCTCGGTGGCGGTCACGTCGGCGGAAAGGGTCATGGTGTCGCCGGGATACACCGAGTCCCGCATCCGGAACGTCATCCGGCCAAGACGGCTACGTGGGCCGCACCAGTCGGTTACGAACCGCTCGAACCAGGCGGCCTGATTCGGGGTGTTCAGAAAGATGTCACGAGTGCCGTTGCGGTTCACCGCAAAGTCGTAGTCGTGGTGCATCGGCCGCCAATCACGCGACGCCAACGCCCCCAACACCACGGTGGTGGCCGAGACGTCCTTGGCCAGCGACGGCAACGAATCGCCGACGGCAACATCGCCGAACACCAACTGTGCCTTATCGCTGCGGGGCGGGTTGGCTGGGTTGGGCGAGGATGGCGCCGATGCCTGGTTGTCGATCGATGGAGCCTCGCTGGACTCGGCCTTGGCTGGCTCGCCAGCCGTGGCGGTTGATGGCTCGTCCGGAGCCGCTTCGGGGCGTCGATAGCCGAAGGCGGTGTAGCTCTCGACCCCCATCACCTCATCGGCGGCGTTGAGGTACTCAACCTCCAGTACCCAGAATCGGCCGGTGCCGAGCTTGGTGGTTTTGGGTTCGCTGATCGAACGAAGCACCTGGCGGCTGCGGATCCGATCGCCGATACGGACCGGAGTGAAGAAGGTGATGGTGTTCTCCGAGATGATGGCCTCGGGTAGCGCCAGCTCCTCCTTGAGGTCAAAGTGCACCTGGAGCGGCACCGCAGGCTCGCTGCGCCCCGGCGACCAATGATGGGGTCGAAACCACACCGACAACATGGTCGGCGGGGCGATGGGCCCCGCGGTGATCTCGGCGGCCGCCGCTTCGTCCCAGTACAGGGGGTTGCCGTTTTCAGTGGCGGCGCAGGTGTTCCAGATGTAGCCGTGCTCGACCGGGAAGCCGCCATCGACCTCATACTGGGGCTCGCCGATCTTGGCGTTTACCGCTTCCGGGATGTCCATCAGGTCGGTGCTCATCGAGCCGGTTCACCTCTTGTTGTCACGGTCAGCGCCGCTGTTGGTTCGGGTGAGGGCGGCGCGTTGTGGAGCCGGGGCCTGACCCTCAGTGTGATCAGAGCCATCTGCGTAACCAGTGTCATCCGATGGCTCCGCTGGCGATCAGGGCCTCGATGGCCGCTTCGCCGAGCCCGGCTTCGTCAAAGACATCGCGGGTGTGGGTGGTTCCCATGTCGGCGATGGGCAGGTCGGTGGCATCGACCTGGCCCGCCAACATGGCCCCGACCTGGCGTAACGACCCTTCGGTCGGATGGGTGACCTCCACAAAGGCATCGCGGGCTACGTACTGCTCGTCGCTCGTAAGCTCCACCACATCAAGCACCGGGGTGACGCAGGTGTCGGCCGGAGCCAGCGCGGCAACCCACTCGTCGCGGCTCCGGGAGGCAAAGGCGGAAGCAAAGTCGGAACGCATCGCCTCGACCGCCCCGTTCTCAGTCTCGTACTGACGGCCAACCCACTGCTCGCACCCGAGACCGCGGCACAGGTTGTCGAAGAAGCGGCCCTCGATGGCGCCGACGGCCACCCACCGATCATCGCTGGTGCGGTAGACGTCATACCAGGCGTAGCGCCCGGTGAGCAGCCCATGGCGCGGTCCAGGTTCGACTCCCTCAGCAAAAAATTCATCGACGGCCAGCGACATCAGCGACAGCGCGCCGTCAGCGATCGATACATCGAGATGGGCGCCCTCACCGGTGGTGGCCCGACCGACCAGGGCAGCGCAGATCGAGGCGACGGCATGCAAACCACCCGCGGCACTGTCGGCAACCGTGGCGCCAGGTAGCGCCGGACCCCCCTCGGCGTTGGTGCCTGAACAATGCAGGTAGCCGGCGACACCGAGGTAGTTCAGGTCGTGGCCGGCCCACTGCGCTCTGGGCCCATCCTGGCCGAAACCGGTGGTCGAGCACAGAATCACCCCCGGGTTGGCTCCCTTCAACCGGTCATAGGCCAGGTTGAGCCGAGCCATCACCCCGGGGCGAAAGCTCTCGATCACCACGTCGGAGTCTGCCACCAGCCGAAGAAAGGCATCGGCGCCGGCTTCGCTCTTCAAGTCGATCTGGACCCGGCGCATGCCACGGTGAGCGCTGTAAGCGTAGGCCGGGGGAGTGATCTGCACCGCGCCATCACGCGGCATCGGGCCCACCTTCACAACCGAGGCGCCGTAGTCGGCCAGCCAACGCGAGGCGCGCGCCGCGGGCCCGACACTCGCCAGATCCAAAACCTTGATCCCCTCGAGCACGAAAACGTGTCCTGTCTGGCTAGAACGCCTTGGGTAGACCGAGGCCGCGACGGGAAATGATGTTCTTTTGCACCTCGCTGGTGCCACCACCGATGGTGTCGAGCACCGTGTACCGGTAGGTGCTCTCGGCCCGGCCCTCCATCGGAGCATCTTCGGTCTTCACCCGAAGCTGGGTGCCGGGGCCGCCCAGATCCATCGACGCGTTGGCCAACCGCTTGGAGAACTCGGTGGTGTAAAGCTTGTACTCGCTGGCCTCGATGGTCGGTGGGGGACCGCCCGAGGCTTCGCTCTTCACCGTGGCATCGACCACGTTGAGCCCCATCACTCGGGCCATTTCCGCCTCGGCGGCCAGGTGAGCCACCCGGGCCCGCACCAACGGATCGTCCTTCAAGGGAACTCCGTCTCGTTCAGTGGAGCGGATGTGGTCGACCAAAAGGTCGAGCCGTTGCTTCACCGGCGAGTAGGTGAACATGGTGAAGCGCTCAAGGTCGAGCGCCTGGCTGATGTACTGGAACCCCTTGTTGAGGTCGCCCACCACATACTCGTCGGGAACAAACACGTCATCGAAGAAGACGTCGTTCGTGCGCTCATCGCCCATGGTCCAAATGCCCTGCACCGTGACGCCGGAGATGTCGAACGGCGGGTCGGGGTGAGTGGGTAGCGGAACCAGGAAGAGGGTGATGCCGTTCCACTTCGGCACATCGGGATCGGTTCGGGCGCCGACCCAGTACCACTCGGCGAAGTGGGCCGAGGTGGTCCAAGTCTTCTGACCGTTCAAGACCCAGCCGCCCTTGACCTCGGTGGCCTTGAGCTTCATCGCGGCAGCATCGGAGCCGGCCTCTGGCTCGCTGTAACCCACAGCGAACTCCACCTCGTTGTTCAGAATTTTCGGCAGGAACTCCTCTTTGAGGAACTCCGAACCGTGAGCGATCAACGTCTTGCCGATGATGCCCACCCCCTTGCCGATCTGGGGGCCGCCGCGGCCAGCCAACTCTTCGTTCAGCAGGTACTCGTAGACGCCCTCGCCCTCCTGGCCGTCGTACTCCTTGGGCCAGGTCATGCCGAGCCATCCCTGACGGCCCATCTCCTTCATGATGGCGCGACGCTTCGGGGTGTCGACGATCTGAGCCATATTTTCGCGGGTGGGATCGAAGATCTCGGGGTCGTCGTTGGCGTCCAGGAACGCCTGGACTTCTTTCAGAAACGCCTGTTGTTCTTCGGAGAAATCGAAGTTCATGCGTGGGCCCCCGCGCTGAAGAGTCTGAGCTGTCACCGGTGTGGTTCGGCACAACTGTAACGGACTGTTACAGAATAGCTGATTGTGCTGGGCGGAAGTCCGGTCGGAGCACAGATCCGGTGATGGTCACCCTGGTTCGCGGGTCAGGTTTGGTAGTCGCTGATCTGGATTTCGGTCCCGTAGTCGGCGAAGTCGCCGTCGGCTCGGGCCTGGCGGAAGTCACCCCAGGTGATCGGCCGATAGTGCGGTTGGTCGCCAGCACCGACCGAACTGGCAAGAGGGGCATAGGTGGTGTCGTAGCTCGGGTTAAAGAAGTACGGCAGCGAAAACCGCACCCGGTCGGTGCGGGGCAGCACCCGATGCAGCGCGGCCCGGTAGCGGTCGTTCGACCACACCTGCATCATGTCGCCGGTGTTGATTACCAACGCCCCCGGCACCGGAGCCACATCAACCCATCCACTGGGGCCATCCGGGTGGGCCACCTGAAGGCCGCCGACCTCGTCCTGGGCGAGGACCGTCAGTGCCCCAGCATCGCTGTGGTGATGCAGCGCCATGTCGCCCAACGGTGTGGTCTGTGCCGCCTCGGCGGGGTTGAGCTGATCATCGAGGGGATAGTGGTTCAACCGAAGAAAGCTGGTGTGGCCCGGGGCGAAACCACTATGCAGGGCGCGGGCTGGCTCGCCTAACCCCAGGCAAAACGCCGACAGCAGAAACAGCGACAGCTCCTCGCATGCACTGAGGTAGCTCACCATCGTGTCGCGGAAGCCGTCTATGGCCGGCCACTGGTTCTGGCCGTCGACCGGCTGAGCGTTGGCCGGGTGATCATCGCCGAGCTCGGGACAAGGGATCTGGCCGATGTCGAGCACCTCTTTAAGGTCGCGACGGTTCTTGGTCAGCTCCCGGTCATAGAAGCCCCGGGCGTTGGTTTTGCTTCGTTGCAACCGCCGTTTCTCGGCTTGGGGCCGGGCGAAGAACGTTCGTGTCGCGACCCAGACCGAGTCCAGCAGCTCCGGGGCCAAACCATGGTTGACCACCTGGAAAAAGCCAAAACGGGCCGATGCATCAGCGACTGCTTCAACAACCTCGGAACCGGGCACCGTGGAGTCAGGCACGGTTGATTCCGGCGTCGTTGAGTCGGAAACGGATGAGTCGTCCATTGCTGATTTGGGCATGGCTGATTCGGAAGCGGCAGCGTCCGCTGGCGACGCCGGGCTGACTGGCGACAGGCTCGGCGAGGCACGGCGGCCAAGGTCCACGATCGGAACTTCGATCATCGTGCCATCCTTTCACGGGTGGTGGGGCCGGGACTGCCGGCCGGTGAGGTCAGGCTCCAGGGTTCAGCCGTAGGAGGGAAAACCCCAGCGCGGTGGCCACCGACACCCACACGATGGTGGGGGCAATCAGGGCGCCGGCCAGGGCCGAGACTCTCCAGGCGGCAACGGTTGCCGCCATCACCAAAATCAACAGGCCCACCAGCCACCAGGCGGCGAGGGGGAGCCGACCGGGTCCGAACACAACGGCTTGCCAAGCGATGGCCACCAAGAACTGGCCGACCAGGAGGCCGACGCTCAGGTTCACTCCGGGCCGATCACGGCCGAGCAACACCACCAATGCGATGGCCTGGAGAGTCCACAGGGTGAACCATGCGGCGGGGAAGGCCCAGTCGGGCGGAATCCAGTCGGGCTTGGTGAGCGATTCGAAAAAGGTCATCGGTGGTTGACGAAGCGATGAGGGGGAGGGATCGCGCTAGCTGCGATCGCCCCACAGTCGTTGGTGCTCGGCATCGAGATCGGACTCAACGCGGCACTCGGCATCGAGCACCAGACTGCTGCGACTGGCGGCGTCATACCGGGGCCATTCGGGAAGGCCGGCGCCGTTGGGGTCTCCGGTGTGAGCGAACCGCAGCACGGTATTGGACCAGTTGCGGGCCAGCTCCAGCACCACCGGGTCGTCGCTATCGTGGAAGCCGAGCGGATCGGCGCCGTCGACGACAAAGCCGTTAAAGGTGAAGGGAATCTCACTGGCATGGGTTGCGCCCATCTTCCCTTCATAGGAGGTGGAGGGCAGATCGAAGCGGTAGAGCCAGCCGCCCGGGCCCGCGGCGGTGGCTGCTTCGGCGCACATGATGGAGAGCCGCCGAAACAGGTCGACCCAAATGCGTTCGAAGTGAACCTGAGGCGAGTCCTCGGGATACTGCTCCTTGAGTCCGGTCACGTAGCTGGAGGCATCGGCGCCATCGAGGATGTTCATGGCCAGAAGCGGGCCCATGAAGCTCATGGTCGGCTCATCGCTACCGAGGATGGCGGAGAACAGCGTGCCTTCGTCGTGGGTGGTGCCGGCGATCAGCGGGACTCCGGCGCCGGCCCGCTCGGCGATGGCGGTGGCTGGGTCGCGGGTTACCACGGTGCCGTCGATGCCGTTGCCGGCCAGCCCGCCCATGGCGGTGTGGGTCTCGACCAGTTCCTCGGCGGTCATCGAGCGCAGCTTGTCGACCAAGCCGGCCTCGTCGACTCCGAGAGCGGGCGCAAGCATCCCGGCCAGACCCAACGGTGGGGTGTTCATGCCCCCCGGGCTGTGGGCGATGGCCTTGTGGTAGAGGCCGTCGGCCGCCGGTGCCGCCATCAGACCCAGCACCGACCCGCCACCCGCGGACTCGCCAAAGATGGTGACGTTGTTGGGGTCGCCGCCGAAGTCGGAGATGTTGTCGCGAACCCACTCCAGAGCCAAGATCTGGTCGCGGATGCCGTTCGAAGCCGAGCCCACCAACTCCGGGTCGTGGCCGGACAGGTCGAGGAAGCCGAGCAGCCCTAGCCGGTAGTTGATGGCGACCACCACCACATCACCCTGGGCGGCAATGATCGAACCGTTGTAACTGTTGGCCGATCCGGTTACGTACGCGCCTCCATGAATCCACACCATCACGGGTCGGCTGGGTGTTTCACCAGACCCGGCTGCCGGGGCCGGAGTAAAGACGTTCAGGAACAGGCAGTCTTCGTTGAGTTCGCCCGGCTCCTCTGGTCCGAGAATCTCCGACATCGGTGCCTGCGGCGAACGGTTCGGAAACCGGGTGGCGTCATAGGTGCCCGACCACGGTTCAGCGGCGACCGGGGGGCGAAAGCGAAGGTCGCCGACAGGAGGTTGGGCAAACCGAAGCCCACGAAACACCTGAACTTCGCCGTCGGGCACCGAGACCGACAACCCCTCGACCTCACCCATCCGGGTAGTCAGCTTCACCATGTGACCATTCCTCCAGATCCGTCATCACCCGGTTGGGCGGTGGCAGGTAACGCTAGCTGGTCCCACCGAGGTGTCGTAGCTCGCGAGCAGACTGGCGACCTTCTGACCGTGAGGGTCACGGCACTGCACCGCCCGCCGATGGCTGCGTCGATCACGGCACCGCTCGATGTCTCCTCCGTCAATGCACCTCCGTCAAACGTCACCTTCGAGGTGAATTACGTTCACCTTGGAGCGGTGCGCGTCGGCGGGATCTCATGACCTCCGGGAACCTCACTACCTCCGCGGTGAATTATGTTCACCTTGGAGGTGAGGTGCTTTGTGTGCTTGGGCCACGACAGCGCTTAGGAACTAGGTTGGCAGTCGATGCGTGCCGATGACTTTGCCCCGCTGGAACCCGAAGCCGCGAAGGCGTGGGGGAACTTCCTCGACTGGGACGGACAGATCTACTTTCCCAACAGGGTTGGTCTTGAACTGGAAGAAGTCCGTACCGACTACTGCCGGGTCCGCCTCCCGTTTCACCCCCAGAACGTTCAGCCGGCAGGTGTGGTCCACGGGGGTGCCATCGCCACCATCCTGGACACTGTTGTGGTTCCGGCAATCGGGTCTGGCCTGGCTCCAGATGTCGGGTTTTCCACAATCGAACTCCACGTGCAGTACATGCGAGCTCTGACCGGGGACGCGATCGGCGAAGGGTGGGTCACCAAACGAGGACGACGGGTGGTGTTCACCCGGGCCGAGGTTACCGACACCGATGGGCGGCTAATAGCCACCGGAACCGCAACCTACGCCCTGCACTAACTCAGCTCGATCATCAACGTGGGCCGCCAACCCAAACCCGAAATGTCGGAAGAAAACGACAAACTTTGTCGCCACTTTCCGACATTTTGGTCGGTGGCGGGTCGGGACCGCTTGGTTTGGCCGGACGGGAACCGGTCAGCGGCGGCGGCGCTTGACCTCGATGGGCTGGGTCCAGGCGAAGACGTTTGGCGGCCACGGTTCGCCGGTGATCGGATGACCCTGCATGTCGACCACGTGGTCGTAACGCTCCTGTAGCCAAGACAGGATCTCGCTTTCGAAGGCGGCCAACTCCACCACGATCAGCGGATGATCGCGCTCCACCAGCTCGGCCATGCCTTGAAGCACGGCCAGGTCATCGCCATCGGTATCGATTTTGACCGCGGCAACCGGACGTGATTCCACCGAACCTCCGTCATCAGCAGCGGATCCACGACTCAGTAGGGGGCTCAACAGATCGTCGAGGCGTTTGGTGGAGCCCTCGCCGTTGCCAACCGTGGCGTGTACACACGAAACATGGGCGTGATTGCGAGCGGCGGTCGCCTCAAGCAGCTGGTAGATCGGCTCCGACCCCTCCACGGCAATCACCAGGCCGTCGTCACCCACCGCCGAGCCGGCGACCATCGAGATAAAGCCGTAGTTCGCGCCAACATCGATCACCACATCGCCCGGGTCGAGGTGATGGGCGAGGGTGCGACAGACTACGTTCTCGACTCCGGAGGCCTGGGCCCTGCCGGCAACATCGGGCGGAGCGGTGAAGGAAAAGCGATGGCCCTCGAAATTGATGGGCACCGTCACCAGCCGAGCGCGGACGCGAGACGACAGGTCTTCCGAACGCTCGGATCCCAGCAGCGACTTGCCAGCGCGGACCGCCTGATCAACCGCCGGCAGCGCCCGAATACGATGAATGTTGCGCCAGATCCCCATGGCCGAATCGTAACGGCCCCACCCACCCATCCGAAATGTCGGAAGAAAACGACTAAATCCGTCGCAATCTTCCGGCATTTCGGGTTTCAGCGGCGGGTTCGACTCGCGGACTAGATTCGGCGGATGGCTAGTGAGAGCATGTCGCCGCCCGAGCCCTACCAGGGTTTTGAGGGCTCGGTGAACCGGATCTTTTCCACCTCGAGTCCGTGGTGGCCACCGCGCCCGATGGCGGCTGACCGGGCCCCCAACGTGTTGGTGATGATGGCCGACGACCTCGGTTATTCCGACCTCGGCTGCTACGGCTCCGAGATCGACACGCCGGCGCTTGATCGGCTGGCCGATGACGGAGTTCGCTTCACCAACTTCCACGTCAACCCGATGTGTTCACCCACCCGGGCGTCGCTGCTCACCGGCCTGAACCACCACCTCGCCGGCATGGGCCACGTCGCCCACTTCGACCCGGGCTTCCCCGGCTACGCCATGGAGATTCGTGACGATGCGGTGACCATGGGCGGGCTCCTGCGGGACCATGGCTACGCCTCGCTGATGGTGGGGAAGTGGCACCTCTGCAAGGACGCCGACCTGAGCGAAGCCGGGTCGAAGAAGTCGTGGCCACTGCAGAAAGGCTTTGACCGCTACTACGGCATCCTCGACGGCTTCACCAACTTTCACCAGCCCCACCGGCTGTATGAAGACAACCACGCCATCACCGTCGATCAGTATCCCGACGACTACTACTTCACTGACGACCTGACCGATCGAGCCATCGCCATGGTGCGTGAAGTTCGCGACTCACACCCGACCAAACCGTGGTTTCTCTACTTCGCCCACGGTGCGGTCCACGCCCCGCTTCAGGCCAAGGTCGACGACATCGAGAAGTACCGTGATCGCTACCAGCAGGGGTGGGACGAGGTTCGGCGCCAACGCCACCAGCGCCAGATCGACCTCGGAGTGATCAGTGCCGACACCCCATTGCCGGCTCGCAACCATGAGGAGGGCCACGCGGTTAAGGCCTGGGACGAACTCACCGCCATGGAGAAAGAGACCTTCGCCCGGTACCAGGAGATCTTCGCCGGCATGGTCGACAACGTCGATCAGAACTTCGCCCGTCTTCGGGCCGAACTGGAAGCGATGGGGGAGTGGGACAACACCATCGTGGTCTTTACCTCCGACAACGGTGGATCCCGCGAAGGTCAGGAAGACGGCACCAGCGCCTACTTCCGCACCCTGCTGCTCCAGGGTGGCGGCTCGGAGTCGCTCGAGAGCGTGGAGCTTGACCACAGCCGGCTCGACCTGCTCGGCGGCCCGCAAACGCTGGCCCACTACAACATGGGCTGGGCCATGGTTTCGAGCACCCCGTTCCGGATGTACAAGATCAACACTCACCAGGGCGGCCACCAGGTGCCCCTCATCGTCTCGTGGCCCGACGGCCTTGCTGATGGAGCCGAGCCCGGATCCATGCGCAACCAGTATCAACACGTGACCGACCTGTTGCCCACCCTCGCCGAGCTCCTCGGTATTGAAGTGCCCGATACTGCCAACGGCCACATCGTGCCCGAAGCGGCCGGAGCCAGCTTTGCCCCGGCTCTCACCTCCACCGACCCGGCCATCGCGTCGACCCACACCGAGCAGTACTACGAGATGATCGGCCACCGCGGCTTCTACCGCGACGGCTGGTCGGCGGTAACCCTGCGCCAACCCCGGACCGCCTTTAGCGAGGAGACGTGGGAGCTCCACCATCTAGCCGAGGACCCGACCGAGGTCACTGACTTGGCCGAAGCCCATCCCGACAAGGTGGCCGAACTCCAACAGGCCTTCGAAGACGCAGCCTGGGCCAACCAGGTCTATCCCCTCGACGAGGGCAACTTTGTGAAGGCGTTGACCCGACCACCCAGCGACGAGGCCTACCGGGAGCCGGTGGTGTTCCGGCCCTTCGGCCCCACGCCGGAACGGTGGCGCTGCCTTCAGCTGATCAACTTCTGCAACTTCACCATCGACGTCGACCTGGACTACCACGATGGTGACGAGGGCATGCTCGTGGCCCATGGGGACCAGGGTGGCGGCTACGCCCTCTATGTCGAAGGCGGACACCTCCACTACGTGCACAACGGCTACGGCTCAATGGTCGAGATTGACTGCGGCCCCATCACCAACGGGACCCGTACTATCCGGGCTGCGTTCGAGGCACCCGGCAGCCGGAAGTGGAACCTGGTGCTCAGCATCGACGGCGCCGAAGTGGGGCGGGCCGAGGCCCTGCCGGTACTCACCGCTATGGCGCCGTTCGAAGGTATCGATGTGGGGCTCGACCGGCGGTCGCCGGTGTCGTGGGCGGTCTATGAACGTCACGGTCCGTTCCGCTACACCGGTGGCGATCGGCTCCGCTCGGTGACCTACACTCCCGGCGATCTGGCCCCCGACGCCGGAGCCCAATGGCTCGACGTGTTGCGCGAGGCGGGAACCAAATACGAATAGCCAACCGGCGAATGCGATTCACCTCGAAGGTGGCGGGTTCCAACAGCACGCGAATGCTGTTCACCTCGGAGGTCGACCTTGGAGGTGGCGGGTTCCCCGGGTTATCACCAGTGAAACATTGTTTGAATCGCTGGTGACAATTGATATTATCAACTTAATGAGTGATGGAAACGCGATATCAACACGCAAGCTCTTTGCACCGCCTGAGCTCACCGATGGTGAATTGGCGGCGATCGCCCGCATAGAAGAGTTGCGCAACAAGCTTCGGTTTTATGTCTCGGAGCCGCGCCGGTGGCTCGGCCCGGTCAGCAAGATCCTTTCGGCCAAGGCCATCCAGGGCACCAACAGCATTGAGGGCTACGACGTCACCGACGATGAGGCGGTGGCGGCAGTGGCCGGGGACACCCCCGACGGGGAGTCGCCCGAACTGAGTGTCAAAGCCCTCCTCGCCTACCAGCGAGCGATGACCTACGTGCTCCAACTCGCAAAGGATGACCACTTCCACTTCGACCCGGCGCTTATTCGAAGCCTGCACTTTATGGTGACGGAGTATGACCTTGATGCCTCGCCGGGCCTTTGGCGGCCGGGCCCGATCTGGGTTCGCAACGATGATGCTGGAGAGATCGTTTACCAGGGTCCCGACGCCGAGATGGTGCCGGAATTGGTCTCATGTCTCATGGAGGCGATCGAAGGGATGGACGACCTCCCGGCGATGGTGAAGGGGGCCATGGCGCACCTGAACTTGGTGATGATCCACCCATTCAGGGACGGTAACGGGCGCATGGCGCGATGTCTGCAAACGCTGGTCCTGGCTCGCGAGGGAGTTCTCGCACCCCAATTTTGCAGCATCGAGGAATACTTGGGCCGCAACACGCAGAGCTACTACGACATTCTCGCGGCCACCGGCCAGGGATCCTGGAACCCTGACAACGACGCGACCGACTGGGTGCGGTACTGCCTGGTGGCCCACTACGTGCAGGCTGCAAGCGTGCTGCGAAGGATCCGAGAGTCGGAGGCGACATGGGGTCTGCTCGAAGCCGAGGTGGCCGCGGCGAAGCTGCCCACGAGGACGATCGAGGCGCTCTTTGATGCCACTTTTGGCCTGAAGGTTCGCAACTCGTCCTACCGAAGCGCGGTCCGGGCCGCGACACCAGACGACGAGATTTCAAACCAAACGGCCACCAGCGACCTCAAGCGAATGGTCGACGCCGGACTTCTCGCCAAGAAGGGAAACAAGCGCGGCAGCCACTATGTCGCTGGTAGCCCGTTGCTCGCCATCCGCAAAGTGCACCGCGACCAGCGGGAGAAGATTGAGTTCAGCCACCTGTTCGACGTCGATAAGTGACAGTCGATAGGTATCAGAGGGCGAGCTCACCGTCGGAGGTCTGCGGGGGTTGTAGCTGGCTGTAGTCGTCGACTGGCGCAAAGTTGTTGGGTTCGGCGGGCGACCAGGGCGGTGCCGGCGAGAACGATGATTCCGTGTGTTTGCTGTCCACCGCCGGTGTCCGCCGATGAACTCCTGGTTTCAGGAATCGGCGGGGATCTTTACCGTCTCGGTGTCGCGGCCGGCCCTGAAGACGACCCCGGGGGTGGCGTTGGTGGCCTGACCGTCGGCGACGATCGTCTGACCGTTGACGATCACCCGATCGATACCGCGGGACCCTGCGTAGAGCCGCTTGGTGCCACCCGGTAGGTCGTTCACCATCACGACTTCCTCCGACCCAACCGTGGTCGGGTCGAACACCACCACATCGGCGTGCCAACCCTCGTGGAGTTCGCCCCGCTCCTTTAGGCCGAACAGTCGAGCCGGTGCCTGGGTGAGATGCTGAATCGTCTCCTCCAACGAGGTCAGCTTCCGACCATGAAGCGTGTCGTCGAGCCAGGCGGTGGTGTACGGCGCACCGGCCATCCGATCGAGATGGGCCCCGGCATCGGAACCGCCGATCAGCACGTTCTCGTGTTCCCAGGCGGCCTGACGCATCAACCAACTCGATGGATCGTCATCGGTGGGGCCGGGCCAGATCACCGTCCGAAGATCGTCCTCGAGCACGATGTCGAGCAGGGCGTAGAAATCCCGAACACCACGTTCGCGGGCGATGTCGGCCACCTTGCGGCCCTTCAAACCTTCGTTGGCCTCGGAGTAGGTGTCGCCGATCTCATAGAGGCCCCACCCGGTGAGGCGGGCAAACACCCCGGCCTCGGGCGACGCGGCGGACTCCTCCAGCTGGCGGCGAACCTCGGGATCGCGAAGTTTTTCCATCCGCTCCTCAAGCGGCAGGCTGAGGATCTCTTTCCAACCGGGCAGCATGAAGAGGGCGCAGTAGGTGAGGAAGCTCATGTTCATGCCGACGAGCACCGGCATGGTGAGGGCCACCACCTGAGCGCCGCGCTCACGGGTGGTGTCGAGCGCCGCCAGTTGATGGCGATACTCCTCGGGTCGGGCCGAGTCGATGGTGAGCACGTTCCAGTTCAGCGGTCGCCGACCAGCGAGCGACATGTCAGCCATCAGGGTGATCTCGTCGTCGTCGAAGCCGTTCAAGCAGCCGTCGGTCACCCATTCGAGCGTGGTGCCCTCGTAGTCGGCCACCGCCGCACACAACTCAAGCACCTCGTCGACCGAAGCGTGGCGGGAGGGAACCGGCTCGCCTTCACCATCGCTGTGGGTGAAGGAACGGGTGGTGGAAAAGCCCAAGCCGCCGGCCTGGATGGACTCTTCAAGGAGCCGCCGCATCTCGGCGATCTGTTCTGGGGTGGCTTCACCTGAGGTGGAAGCGTCGCCCATCACCATGCGTCGTAGAGCGCAGTGGCCCACAAGAGCACCGACGTTGATGCCGACGTTGCCATCGAGACGGTCGAGATACTCGCCGAACGTTTTCCAGTTCCAGTTCACACCGGTCTCAAGGGCCTCCAACGGCATGCCCTCAACCTTGACCATCATGTGGCGGATGTAGTCGGCGTCCTCATCGGAGCCGAGCGGTGCCAGGGTGAAACCGCAGTTGCCCATGATGGCGCTAGTGACGCCATGCAGGTTCGACGGCGTGGCGCCCGGATCCCAGAACAGCTGAGCGTCATAGTGGGTATGGGGATCAACAAAGCCGGGACAAACAATCTTGCCGGTGGCATCGATGACCTCGGCCGCCTCAACCGATGAGAGATCGCCGATGGCGGTGATGCGCCCGTCCTCGATCCCCACGTCTGCTTGTCGACCCGGTGCCCCGGTGCCATCGACAACCGTGCCCCCACGAATAATGGTGTCCAACATGACTCCGATGGTAGTCAACGCCGCTGCGTTCTGTAGCTACGTGTGACAGATCTTGGCCTGGTATGTCCTGCCTCTTGCTGATGACAAGCCGGGGGGCGTTCCCGTCCTTATGCGATCCGGCCCTCTGGTCCTACCGCCGGCCGACTCGGAATCTCTGTCGGCCTGCTTCGGTAGAACTGACATACTGCGAGTTGTGGAACCAACGACGTGGACCATCGGGGCGATCACCATTGAGCGGGTTCCGTACTTCGATATCGGGCTCGATCCCGAAAGTTTGGGACTTGCGGGTGTCGCCGAATCGGTTGACTGGGCCGAGCCGTGGATGATCGACGGTCAGCCCGGGGTCGGCCAAGCGTTTTGGATCCTGCGAACCGGCGACGAGGTCATCGTCGTTGATCCCTGCGGGGCCTCGGATGCGTTTCTCCGCTCGGGCCCCGAAGCGGTTAGCCATCAGGAGGCCGCGTTTAACGCACTGGTAGCGGCGGGCTGCGAGCCGGACTCAGTCACCAAGGTGGTGTTCAGCCATCTCGATGGCATCGGCATGGCAGCTCTCGCCGATGGTTCCGATGCAGGTCAGGAGAGCTGGCGGCCAGCCTTCGCGAACTCGGCGCTCACCATCGCGGCCGCGGAGTATCAGTTCATCCTCGCCGGATGGTCGCCGGCTGAACCCGCGGTCGAGGGATCGGGCGACGAGGGTTTAGGCGATGACGGCTTAGGCGATGACGGTGGCCTGCTTGGCCGCCGCGCCTTCCTTCAACTCGATGCCCAGGATGTGGTCCGCCCGGTGGACATGCCCGCTGAACTCGCTCCCGGAATCTCAATGACCCATACCGGGGGCCATTCGCCGGGCCATGCCATCATCACCTGCGAATCCGAGGGCCAACGCGCGGTGTTGATCGGCCACCTCGCTATCAACCCGCTCCATGCCGCCACCGGACACCGGGACGATCTGCTCCACGCCGACACCGGTGCCGGATGGCAGGCGTTGGAGGATGTTCTCAACAATGCTCACGAAGACCAGGCCCTTGTCATTGGCCCATTGTTCCCAAGCCCAGGCGCAGCCAGGGTCGCGGCTACGGGACCCTTCAAGCTGGTGCCGACACCTGGCGAGTAGTCCCAGCTGACACCAGGCGCGTCAGCCGATATGGGCGGCGCCGCCGTCGACCGGGATGGTGATGCCGGTGAGATAACCGGCATCGGGGCCGGCCAGGAACACCGCCACCCGTCCGATGTCGGTTTCGCAGTCGCCGAAGCGACGCATCGGAATCGACGACAGGGCTCGCTCGTAGGCCGCAGGATCGTTGACCTCGAAGTCGGCCAGCGCCGGTGAAGCCGCGAGTGGTAGCAGGGCGTAGGTGCGGATGTCGTCGGCGGCCCACTCCCATGCAGCGCTGCGGGTCATGGCGCGGATCGCCTCCTTCACACCGGCGTACACCCCACAGTTGATCGGATCCGGCTTCACCCCGGCTCGGCTGCCCAGGTTGATCACCACGCCTCCGCCACAAAGATGGGGATGGCACTCCCGCATAAACCGCAAGCTGGCCATCGGGCCCGACAGCCAGGCAGCGTTGGCCTCGTCGTCGGTCACCTCCAACAACGGCCCCCGGGGTACCTCCTGGGCGTTGTTGACCAGGATGTCGACGGTGCCGAAGGCATCGACGGTGGCCCGCACCGTCTCAGAAACGGCGACTGCGTTCTTCACATCGCACTCAAGCGCGATCGAGCGTCCGCCGCGCTCGTCGATCTCGCGCACCACATCGGCGCACTTCGAAACGGTGCGACCGACGATGGCCACCGCGGCACCCTCATCGGCAAAGGCCAGAGCGATGCCCCGCCCCACCCCTTGCCCGCCACCGGTCACGATCGCCGCTTTGTTTTCAAGAACACCCATGGCAGGCGATGTTAGTGGTGTGTTTGCCGGAGATCCGATGCCCGCTGCATCGGAGTGGAATACTGGGCCGATGGCTGCATTCGATCTTTCCCGGAACCCCATCCACCTCGGTCTCGGCGCCAGCGCCCACCAGGAGCCCGAGTTCAGCGGCGATATGGCCTGGTATGGCGGCTACGCCGACCGCCATGCCGACGATGGCGTTGAAGGTCGACTGGTGGCGGTGCACGCCTTCACCGAAGACTGGGACTCCTGGGAGATGCATCCCCAAGGTCACGAAGCGGTGATCTGCGTGTCCGGAGCAATGACGCTGATCCAAGAGATCGATGGCGAACGTATCGAGACCCCAATCACGGCGGGCCAGGCCGCAATCAACGAACCCGGCGTGTGGCACACCGCCACCGTCGTCGACCAGGCCACCGCCATCTTCATTACCGCCGGTCTCGGCACCGAACACCGCCCACTCTGAACCGCGCCATCACCGCCATCTCCGCCCGCCCGGCCCAGCTTCGGCCTCAGCAAAGCCGGCCCATTTCGTGAGCCGGTCCGTAATGTCGGGGCTAGGCGCGGTTATTTGACGTGTGGCGCCGACATTTGGTGTGCCGGTCCGTAATGTCGGGGCTGGGCGCGGTTATTTGACGTGTGGCGCCGACATTTGGTGTGCCGGTTCGTAGTGTCGGGGCTGGGCGCGGTTATTTGACGTGTGGCGCCGACATTTCGGATGGCCTAGAAGGTGGAGATGACGCTTTTGCCGAAGGCGTTGATGGTTTCGGTTGGGGCGAAGTCGGTGAACCAGACGTAGACCCGTTCGATTCCGGCGGCTTCGAGTTCTCCGAAGTGGTCGATCAGCTCTGGGGCGGAACCCGCAGCGAGCGCGGCATCACCGGCCCAGCCGAAGCGCTGGTTGGCTTTGGCTTCGATGGTGTCGCGTTCCGCGGCATCGGCCGTGTCGGGGACGAATGTGACCATCTGCTGCACCGATGGTCGTGCCCACCCGGCCAGAGCCCGCAGCTCGGCGAGGCGGTCCAGCCCGTACATCGGGCAGTTCCACCAATCGGCGTGCTCGGCTACCAAGGCCATCGTCTTTGGGCCCGACCCGCCGATCACAACCGGAATCGGTCGGGTTGGTGTGGGTTGCTGCTGGGCTCCTCGCAGCGTGTGGAACTCGCCGGCAAAGTCGACCGGCTCACCAGTCCACAACGCCCGCATCACCTCTAGTGACTCGGCCAAGCGGCGACGGCGCGCTCCACCGCCGGCCTGGTCGATGCCAAAGGTGGCGAACTCGTCGGGCACTGAACCCCAGCCGATACCGAGCTCGAAGCGGCCGCCCGACGCCTGATCCAGGCTGGTGGCCTGTCGGGCCAGCACCGACGGTTCCCGGAACCCGTCACACAACACCAAGTGGGAGATCACCAGCGAATCGGTCGATGCTGCCAACCACGAGGCGGCCACCATGGCGTCGACCATGTCGTGGCCTTCGGCCCGTGGGGGCGCGAGGTGGTCCATCAACGCCAGCCCGCGAAACCCGGCCGCTTCGGCGACGCGGGCCCGCTCGGTCAGCTCGGCCATCGACATCCGCATCTGCGGAAGATAGAGATGGAACTCAAGCGGCTGGCTACGCACGGGGAGTCTGACCGCCATCGCAGAAATAGGTTTGGCCGGTCATGAAACTGCCGGCATCGCTGGCCAACAAGAGCGCCAGACCAACCAGCTCATCAGGATCAGCGGCCCGACCCATCAACGATGCCTTGGCCGCCGATTCCTGATAGGCCTCGGGCATGTTGCGCACCATGTCGGTGTCGACCGTTCCTGGGACCAAGGCGTTGACCCGGATCTCGTCGCGGGCCAGAGCGGCGGCTAGTGATCGGGTGGCGGCGCCGAGGCCGGCTTTGGCAACGGCGTACATCAAGCCATCTCCCGAGAACAGGTAGGCGGCGCCGCTCAGCACGTTGATGACCGATGCATGGTCGCTGCCCCGAAGGTGCTCCAGCGCTTCCTGCACTAGGAACACCGGACCCCGCAGGTTGGTATCGAGGGTTTTCGACCACGCGTCCTCGGTGAGCTGACCCACCGGGAGGGCCAGCGCATTGGCCGCGTTGTTGACGATGATGTCGATCCCGCCGAAGGTTGACACCGTCTCGGCTACCAGGTTGGCGATCGAATCGAGCTGACCCATATGGCCCGGCACCGCCGCCGCAGTGCCACCCGCAGCGGTGATCGATTCCACCGCAGCGTCGCAGGCGTCGGGTTTGCGGCTGCTCACCACCACCCTGGCTCCGGCCGCAGCGAAGCCATGGGCGATGGAGCGGCCGATGCCCCGACTGGCGCCGGTAACGATGGCTACCCGGTCGGTCAGATCGAATGAAGCTTGCAGTGAGTCAGCGGTGATCGACATAGGAGCCGACACTACCTGCAGCCAACCAGCAACGAAGGCCGAAACGCAGCAGGGGCGGCCGGCAACGCTGGCCTCCCGCGGTACTCAGCCTGTCAACAACCGGTCATCGCCGAAGCTGGGGCAGAACCTCATCCACGATGCGGTCGAGTTGGCGATCCACATCAAGCGCCATCGGCACCACCACCAGTGAGGTGAGATCGGTGTCGACCAGCTCCTGAAGCGTGGACGCCACCGTGGCCGGGTCGTCGCTGACCGCCTCCCACCCAACCGGTGCATCGGGGTTGCGAGGTGCCATTTCCGCCGGTGTCCCAAGATGGCAGCCGGCATAAACGGTCAGCTGGTGATGGGCCAGGTCGCGGCCGGACCGTTCGGCGCCGATGGCAAAATGGCGACGAGCCGCGGCCACCTCTTCGGGCCCGTGCGCCTCAGACAACACCGAACCGGCGGCCAGCTCACCTGAAAGTTGGAGCGACTTTGGTCCGGACACACCAAGCAGCAGCGGCGGAGGAACCGCCGGTGGAAACTCGAGGGTGATGTCGTCGAGCTGCACATAGTCGCCGCTGGTCGAAACCGTTCCCCCGGCCAGCAGCGCGGACACCGCAACGGTGAACTCACGAAGTCGTCTCAGCGGCGATGGCGCCCGGGCTCCGATACTGGTCATCCAGTGGTGCACACCGTGGCCGAGTCCAGCCAGGAAGCGGCCCGGGAACATCTCGGCCAATGTGGCCCACTCCATGGCCAGTGCGGCGGCGTTTCGAAACGGGGCCGGGGCAATGCCGTGGCCAACGATCACGTCGGGATTCTGGGCCAGCACCGATGCCGCCTGACTGATGCCGCCGGCGTATGGAAGGTCCTCCACCACCCAGAGTTCATCGAAGGAACCCGCATGGCGGGCCGCATGCTCAAGAAGCTGGGCCGGAGGAACGTCGCGACGCAACATGGTGCCGACGCGGGTTGGGATCGGCGAGGGCAAGGGGGGAGCCGATGATGCGTCGTCTGGAGTCATGGGCCACATCCTAAGCACAGACCGAAACGTCGGAAATAGGCGACAAACGTTCTCGCTTTCCTCCGACATTTCGGGTTTTGGGCTTCGGTGTGCCAGAGGCGCGACGGATCGGGAGGCGGCCTAACAGTGGTCGAACTTGCTACGTGAACGCGACTCACCGTTACTGGTTTTTCGACAGCGGGGGGCCATGCCGCGAAAAGCAGGGCCAGGGCGAGGGTGGGCCCACGTGCGATGGTTTCCGATCACGTGTTACGCAACAGCTAGGTCTTCGACGCGTCGATTGGTAAAGCACGGACGCCAACTCGCCCAAGCGGCGTGGAGGAATCCGGAACCTTCCTCGCTATGTGCGGCGATGAAGTGGTTTGGGAAGGTGCCGATGCTGACGCTCCTGAGTGTCGGCATCGGCGCGCCCAGGTTTCGTCGGTGATGGGCGCCCCAGGCGGTCCGGCAAAGTGCCAGAATGTCGCCATGCCGATTCCTGAAGGACAGCCGATCATCGACACCATGATCGGTTTTCCAAAACCCGACTTCGCTGTCTATGACTTCATCCGGAACCAGACCAAGGATGCGGGCTCCGATGAAATGGAGTTCCCGGCCGAGTACATGTTTAAAAACGTGCCCAAGGATCTTTACGGCGGTGATGCCGACCCCATCGACGTCACCATCGGCGAGATGGATCGGCACAACATCGTGAAAGGCATGGTCGGTTGTCGGGCGGAGACGGCCCAGGAAGCGCTGACCCGCTACCCCGATCGGTTTGTGGCCACCCTTGATATCGACCCCAACGACATCATGGGAGCACTGCGGTCGATGGATGAAGCCCACGAACACTGGGGCCTCCGCTCAGTGTCGTCGTTCCCATCGGGCTGCAACCCCCAGGTGCCGATCGACGACCGGCTCTTTTACCCGGTCTATGCCAAGTGCTGCGAACTCGACATCCCCATCTTCGTTTGCGCTGGCATCCCTGGACCTCGCCTGCCGTTCTCACCCCAGCACGTCGAACGGATCGACCAGGTGATGTACGACTTCCCCGAACTCACCCTGGTAACCCGACACGGTTGTGAGCCCTGGGAGGATCTGGCGGTGAAGCTGATGCTTAAGTGGCCCGGGCTCCACTACTCAACTTCGGCATTTGCGCCCAAGCACTACCCCAAAGCGATCATCGACTACGCCAACACCCGCGGTGCCGACAAGGTGATGTACGCGGGTTACTTCCCGATGGGTCTTTCGCTCGACCGAATCATGAGCGATATGGCCAAGGTGGAGCTGAAGGACGAGGTGTGGCCGAAGTTCCTCCACGACAACTCGGCCCGCGTTCTCAAGCTCGACCAGGACTGACTCGATGCATCCAGATCAACTCCTTCTGACCAACCGCGTCGCTCTGGTGACTGGAGCTGCGCAGGGAATCGGCAAGGCGACGGCGCTGGCCCTCGCCGATCTCGGCGCCCGGGTTGCGGTGTGCGACAAGCTCGGCGAAGGGCTGGTCGAGACCACCGCCGAGCTTGAATCCAAAGGCGGCACCGGCCAACCCATCCCCGTGAGTGAAGTCATCGACGTTCGCGACGCAGCCGCGGTCGAAGGCTGGATATCGCGGGCCGCAGAAGAACTGGGCCCGATCGACATTCTTGTGAATAACGCCGGCGGAGGCTTCTGGTCGCCGTTCTCCGAAGTCTCGGTAAACGCCGAGACCGCTCTGGTTCGTGAGAACTTCGGCACAGTAACGAACTGCATCCGATCGGTGCTGCCTCGCCTCAACAACGGCGCATCGATCGTCAACGTCACCTCGGTTGAGGCGTATCACTCGGCGCCCGGCTTTGCCGTCTACGCGGCGATGAAAGCAGCGGTTCAACAGTTCACCCAATCGATGGCCGTGGAACTCGGACCCCTCGGGGTTCGGGTGAACTGCGTGGCCCCCGACATGATCCCCACCCCCGGCGACGAAAGCCTGGCTGGTGATTCCGACGCCATGATGGATGGTTTTCACCCCACTCCACTTCAGCGGATGGGCTCGGTGGAGGAGTGCGCCGCGGTTATCTGCTTCCTCGCCTCCGATCTCGCCAGCTTTGTGAACGGCTCAACGATCCCGGTCGACGGTGGCACCGTGGCCGCGGGCACCTGGAAGATCGCCTCGGATGGCGCCTGGAAAATGTAGACCTCTGGGCTGGCACCAGACGCCTCCGACGGAAAGGCCCGCCCGGGCGGAGCCGGTGGTGGGGCGGGCTCCGGCTGCTCGTGCTCCGATTCAGGTTCTTCGCACTCGAGACGCGCGTCGGTAGGAGCGGGCGGGGCCGGCGACGAGCGCGGGGGTTGAGGCGGCGGGCTGGCCGGACCGTGCTGAACCAGCGGATGGTGCGAATGCAGGTCGGCGCCAGCGGGATGCCAAATGCTGACGTCCGGGGCCCGTCGGTTTCGTCGCGACCGCAGCGGGGTGACCTTCGATGGCCCGGGGGGAACACGGCCGCCGCTCCCAACGGTCTCACCATGGCGGTGATCGGTGTCGACCGACGGGTCGACCACCGCCCGAATGCGGAGATCGGTTTCGGTCTCGCTCCCGGTGACTAGCCGGAGATGCGACCGAGAGTGGGACTTCGATTTCGGTGTTGGCTGCTGCATGAGTGCTCCGTGGGTGGTTTGAATTGGTTGGCAAGCGTGGTGGTCTTGTTGCGGTCGATGTGGTCGCTGGATGTCAGCCGAGGCACGCTCGGCGGCGGGCGCGACGATCGGGCCCAGCTTCGACGAGGGCTTGGTTTGGGCTCAGCGAAGTGCGGTGGTAGGTGGAGCCGGGCGGTGCCTGGCCCGACGGATCGTGTAGCGGCTGCGACCGCCGAGAAGCGGAGCTAGGAGTCTCCTAGGGAGGGGTGGCGGGGAGCTCCACGACCATTCGGGCGCCTTGGGGTTTGTTTTCTGTGGCGCGGATCGAGCCGTGATGTAGGTCGACGATCCATCGGGCGATCGACAGCCCGAGCCCGCTCCCGCCCGACCCGGTTGAACGATCGGCGTCGGCTCGGTGGAACCGCTCGAAGATCCGCTCGCGCTCGGTCTCGGGAATCCCCGGACCCTCATCGCTCACGGTGAAGCGCACCACCGGCGAGCCGATCTCGGCAGTCGTCGCGTCGGCCTTTGCCGTCTCGGCGACGATGGTCACGGCGGCGCCCTCGGGCGAGTGGCGCACCGCATTGTCGACCAGGTTGGCGAGCAGTTGGTGGAGGCGCTCGGCGTCGCCGGTCATCGCTATTGACGGGTCGACGGTAACGCGTAGATCAACAGCATGGCCATGCAACTCGGTCTCGGCCACCACCGATTCGATCAACGGTCTGACGGCGAAGGGCTGCAGCGACAACGGTGCTGCGCCCGACTCGAGGCGAGCCAGATCCAACAGCTGGGTCACCAGCCGGCCCAGGCGTTCAACCTGGTCGAGCATCACCCGACCACGAGCCTCGTCCCACTCGGTGACGCCATCGACCAGGTTCTCCAGGTTTACCTGGATGGCAGCGATGGGCGTGCGCAGCTCGTGGCTCACGTTGGCGACCAGCTCCCGGCGTTGGCGCTCGACCTGCTCCAGCTCAGCGACCATGAGGTTGAACGAACCAGCGAGGCGACCGACCTCGTCGACCGAGGCCACCTCGATTCGCTGAGAGTAATCACCGCCGGTCATCTTTTGGGCTGCAGTAGCCATCTGCCGCAGCGGCCAAGTGGTGCCCTTGGCAAGAAACTGCACCATCAAGAGGGCCAGGCCGGCGGCGATGATGGGCCGAAGCCATCCCGGCCAACCAAGCCAGGCCCCCAGCGAAGACATAAACGCAGTGATGCCTACGGCGGCGACGATGACGATGCCGAACTTCACTTTGAGCGAAGGAATCGAGTTGAGCGGCCGCAACAGTCAGCTCGCGGAGTCGCTTGGCGGGGCGGTGGACGGATCGTTGGCCTGAGGGTCGCCGATGGCGTAACCCACCCCATGAACCGTCCGCACACAACCGTCGCCCAGCTTCCGACGCACGCCGCGAATGTGGCTGTCGACGGTGCGGGCTCCGGAGTCGTCGTTGGTATAGCGCCACACCTCAGCGAGCAGATCGCTTCGGGTCATCACCGCTCCATCCGATCGCATCAGCGCCGCGAGTAGCGCGAACTCGGTAGGCGTGAGGTGTACCTCTGCGCCGTCGAGCTCCACTCGGCGGGTCGCCTCGTCCAGAGTGATGCCGCCGATACGGTGCTCGGTTCGGTCCGGCTGGTTTGAGACCCGCCGGAGCACCGCCTCCACCCGGGCCACGAGCTCTCGGGGACTGAATGGTTTCGTCAGGTAGTCGTCGGCACCCATCCGAAGCCCGACGAGAACATCGGCTTCGGAATCGAGAGCGGTCAGCATCAGCACCGGTACCCGGCGGTCCCGCTGGATTTCGCGACACACCTCATGGCCGGACAGACCAGGTAGCAGCAGATCGAGGATTACCAGGTCGGGCTTGAGCACCCGACACCGCTCAACTCCGGCCAGACCGTCGTGCACCGCTTCGGCCCGATAGCCCGACTTCACCAGTCGTTCGACGATCGCGTTGGCAATGTCAACCTCGTCCTCGACCACCAAAATGGTCTTGCGGGCAGTCGAGGCGTTCGAGGTCATAAAGAACGAGAGTAGGGGAGCACCTATGGAGAAGTCCGCAACCCCATGTGGAGATTCTGTGCAGACCGACCTGTCGAAAAGGCTAGTTTCGGAGGTCGGTGGTCAGTTTCTCGCCGGGAGCGGCGGTAATGAAGCACAACGCTTGGCGGTCGTCGCGGAGCTCGAAGCTCTCTTGCGACGGGTACAGATAGTTCGAGTAGTAGGGCGAGTCCTGGTAGGCCTCACCGGTGAAGTTTTCGAACTCGCGCAGGCAGATCTGGTCGGCCTCGGCGATCACCGCATCTTCGTCGTAGGGCGGCGAAAGAACCATGTCGGTCGAGTAGAACGCCTGAGCATCGTGAGGCTCGTTACACGGAACCGCTTCAAAGGACTGGATCAGATCGGCGTCGGGCATCTGCACACAGTCACCGATCTGCACCGCAAAGGCACCCAGGCCTCCACTTTGCACGATCTCGCCGCTGTCGTTGCGGGTGGTGTTGTCATCGAGGGCGCCAGCGCCGCCAAAGATAGCGATTCCAGCGACAGCGGCCGCTCCAATGAAGCGTTTCATAGTGAGTTCCTAATACGGCCAGGCAGGGTGGCCGGGAGATGGGCGGGCAGGGTGAAGAACTGTCAAGCCCCAAAAACATCGACACAATCAGGTGTCGTCTTCTTGGGTCATTTTCCCAACCGGGCTAACCCAGCGCCCGGCCTCAAGATCGGTGACAGAATTGGCTATCCAAACCACTGCCCGGCCACACTGCCGGGCCAGACATCGCCCGGTCAGCGAACCGCGGTGAACTGCACAGAGGAGCGACGAGATGCCAAACGAAGCCGAGTCAACCGACCAACTGGTGGAACAGGCTTGGGAGACTCCGTCGCACAGCGAAATCGTTGAGCTGACCAAAGCCCATGTCGATGCCATGGACCAGATGGATGACGACATCGTCTGGGTTCAGGCCGGAATGCACCATGTGCAGATCACCACGGTTGGCCGAAAGAGTGGCAAGGAGCATCGGGTAGCGCTCCCAACATGGAACGACCGGGCCGGCCACCGCATCGTGGTGGCCTCGTTCGCCGGAGCCGAGAAGCATCCCTCCTGGTTTCTCAACCTTCGCGACCGGGAGCCTGGAGCCATGATCCGGTGCAAGGTTCAGAGCGGAGCCTTTCTGTCTGCGGCCGAGGTGCTTGAGGGGGAAGAACGCGACCAGGTCTGGGAGCAGCTCTGCGCCGATCGAGCCTGGTATCGCGATTACCAGGCCAAGACCGACCGCAAGATCCCCCTGGTCCGGCTGCCGGAAACCGAAGCAATCGACTGACCGTTGCGGTTGATGATGCAGCTCCGCGCACACGCCACGGGAGCAGGTGTGGTGTTCTTGGGGAGACCGGGGCTTACCCTGAAAGTTGGAGTACCGGGAACAATCCCCAACCCTCGACGGTTAGCGAGCGCATGCAGATCGAAGTGACAGACGAAGCCCTTGATGTCATCCGTGCCAAGGGAGGTACGGCGGCGATCGACTTCATCCCGCCGGTCGGTTGAGGTAAGACCCGCTACGAGGTGTCGGTCGACACCAACACAAAAGGTAAGAACCTCTCCCCGTACAAGAAGATCCGCCACGGTGATGTCCGGGTGCTGATCTCGCCCAAGCTCAACGGCATGTCCAACATCACGCTGACCACCAAAGGTCTGATCAAGAAGCGGGTTCGCGCCAGCATCGAGCGCGACGAAGGCAGCTGCACGGTCTAGCACTCGACAGCAGATAGCGGGCCCGGCCGATCAACGGTCGGCGACCGAACACAAAGAACCAAGCCGGACCCAGTGTCTGCTTCTTATCCGCGAGCCTGGCGGAATTTCTCGACGATGGCGGAGAGGGTGTCGCTGGCTTCTGAGGTTGCCGGATCGGGGATCGGCATCCCCAGGCGCAGATCGGTGACCCCAGCCGCCACCAGTTCCGGGACCGCAGCCATGGTGGCGTCGATATCGACCCCGTCGTCGGTGCGGACCGCCTTCAACGACCCCTGCACCTCAATATCGGAGGGGTCGCGGTCGTGGCTGGCCACTGCGGCCCGCATCCGCTCGATGCCGGTGGCGATATCGGCGGCATCGGGTCCCCACGGGATCCACCCGTGACCAAAGCGGGCCAGGCGCTTCATCGCTCTCGGGTTGGTGGTGCCGCTCACCCAAATCGGAACACCTCCAGGCTGGCTGGGCTTCGGCTGCTGGTGGATGTTGGTGAAGGCCAGTTCGTTGCTTGAATAGCTGGCCGAGTCATTGCTCCAAAGCGCCTGACACACCTCGAGGGAGTGATCGAGCAGACGGCCGCGACCGGCGAACTCCAAACCGGCAGCCTCATACTCCTCGCGTTGCCAGCCCACCCCAACACCCATGTCGAGCCGCCCCTTCGATAACACATCGATGGTGGAAACCTGACCAGCCAGCACCGCAGGTCGTCGCAGCGCAGCCAGGAGAATGCTGGTGGCAAAGCGAACCCTGGAGGTCACGGCACTCAGATGGCTGATCGTGGCCAACGGGTCGAGCCAGTGGCCGTCGGGTCCGGTGGGTTGGCGGCCACCGGCGGTTCCGCCGACAGTCGGATCACCGTAGGCCTCAAGGTTCTCCCCGAAGACCACGTGATCCGACAACGCCAGGCGGTCGATCCCACACTGATCAGCCAGCACCGCCTGGGCCACCAGGCGATCCCAGTTCCCAGGGTCCTCAGCGGAGAAGGTATAGAGCGTCAGCGAAAGCAGGGGAGTGCGGGCGTTGCTCATCGGTTGCCTTCTTGCGCTTTTTGGTACTCGGCCATGATGGGTTCGAGTTCAGTGGGGGTGGCGCCGTGCATGATCACGGCGTCGCACCCAAGGTCGAGCTGGTGGCGGACCGCAGCGACACACTCGGCCGGGGTTCCGGTGGCGCTGTTGGCCAACCAGTCTTCGGGAAGCAGTTCGCCAACCTGTTCCAACTCTTCGGTGGTGGCCACAGCGTCGATGGCACCGCTGAAGGAACCAACGATCTCACTGGCCCGGAAGGCCTCAAGCACCGCCGGATCCCAGTTGTTGGTTTTCACCATCAGGTCGCCGTAACCCTGAAGGTAGGTGGCCAGTCGGCCCACGGACTTCTTCATCCGCAGGTCGTAGGAGAGATGGTCGCCGAGGGTAGCCAGACACGACCACACCCTTACTGAGGCTGGGTCTCGCCCGGCAGCCTCCGCTGCGGTCTTCACCCGCTCGACGGCGCGGCTGGTGGTCTCATCGGTGAAGTAGGTGTGCAGTACCACCTCATCAAAGACCCGTCCGCCGAGATCAAGGCTGTTGGGACCAAAGGCGGCGATGTTGGTACGCAGGTACTCATCAAGATCGTTGTCGAGGTGCAAGACCGGATAGCTCCCGGCCGGGCCGTCGTGGCCAAAGATGGCCTCGCCGCGAAACAGGCGACGCATCACCCCAACAAAATCCTCCATCTGCGCCGTGGTAACCCGCTCCATGCCAAAGGCGTCCTGCATGCGAGGGATGCCCCGGCCGAGACCGAGGACAAATCGTCCTCCGGTGAGGCTCGACATCGTTCGGGCAAAGCCGGCGGTCACCATCGGATGACGGGTGTTGTGGTTGGTGACACCGGTGGCGATGGTGATGTTGTCTGAGACCGCGGCCGCCGCTCCACAGAGGGTCGCAGCTTCCTTCTTGTTGTAGCGCTCCGAAATGAAGGCGGTGCCAAAGCCCATGCGTTCACCGTCACGAACCTCATCGAGGAGGTCACGTGAGCTGTTGGCCTGGCCAGCCAGTGCGTAGAAGCCGAGCTCGGGGAAGCTCATGAGGCGCTCGCTTCCATCGCGCTGGCAAAGGCGGCGCTGGGAGTGATGGAGATGTGGGACTCCTTCAGGCCGAACACAAATGCGTTGGGCATCTCCACGTGGGGCTCATCGGGCAACCGTGTTATCGAATCGGCCATCTCCACAAACCGCTCGAAGAAGAGGCGCAGTTCCAGTCGAGCCAGCGACGCCCCCATGCAGAAGTGGGTGCCGAATCCGAACGAAAGGTGATGGTTGGGATCACGGGTCACATCGAGGGCCTCACCGTTTTCGAAGTGAGCCGGGTCCCGATTCGCCGATGCGTAGTTCAGCAACACTTGCTGGCCGGTGCGAATCGTCTCGCCGTGCATCTGTACATCTTCGGTTGCGGCCCGGGTGAAGTTGTGAATCGGGGTGACAAAACGGATGAACTCCTCAACCGCCACCGTCATGTCGGCGCCGTCTTTCAGTAGCTGCCATTGATCGGGACGGTCGGCGAGGGCGAGGAGCATTCGGGCGATCACCGTGCGAGTGGTTTCGGCGCCACCATCCAGCAGCAGCAGACAGTCGGAGATGATCTGATCCAAGCCAAAGGGCTCGTCGCCCACCTCACCCCCGGTCTCGGATTCCACCTCGATCCACCGCGACATCACGTCCTCGGCCGGACAGCCCTGCTTCTCGGTGTACAGCTCCGCTGCAGCCACGGCGAAGTCCATGGCCGCAGTGATCCCTTCCTCGTTGTGGTAGCGAGGGCCGCCCCCAAGGGCGATTGTGGCCTCCGACCAGTGCTGGAGTTTGGGCCATGCGTCTTCGGGGAAGCCGAGCAGCAGACCGATCATCTGGGCCGGCAGGGGAGCGGCGAGGTCTCCAACCACCTCGGCCCGACCCTTGGCCACCGCGGCCATCACCAGCTTGTCGACCGCTTCGCCGATGTGGTCTTCCCACTGCGTCACCGCCCGAGGGGTGAAGCGCCGCGACACCAGGTTGCGACGGGCCACATGAGTGGGGTCATCCAGGCCGATGATCGACGCGTCGGCAGAGATCTTGGGTCGATAGCCGTTTGCGTCCTGGCCCGAGTTGATAAATACCCGCTTGTTCTTTTCGATGGCCACGATGTCGTCGTAGCGACTGACACACCACAGCTCGTTGATGTCGTCCCAAAAGACCGGCGCGTTCTGTCGCAGCCAGGCGTAGCGGGAGTAGGGGTCGTTCACGTAGAAGTCGCCATCAAGGATGTCGAGCGGCCGGGGGTCGATCGGGGTGATGGTTTCCGGCGCTGGTCGTGCGGTACCGGCTTCAGCATCGTTGTTGTTTTGCATGGCTCCGAAAGGTGTCGATTCGTTCAGACCGATTCGTCGTTGGGGCGAGCTGACGGCCCGGCTTCGCTTCTGTCCCATCATGTCCCATAACTCGCCCCGGTGTCGTTGTAACCACCACTCGTTTTTCCATGCCTGACCGTTGCGGGTTCGTCCGGTGCACCCTTTCGACTGAGAACCCTCCTATCAGTGCGATAGATTGGTAGACGTGCTAGCCGTACTTTCCCCCGCAAAGTCACTCGACTACGAAACCCCGCTCGCAACCAAGAAGTTCAGCGAGCCGGTGCTGGTCGACCATGCCGCCGAGTTGGTCGATGTGATGCGCACCAAAACACCCGCCGACCTTTCGTCGATGATGTCGATCTCCGATGACCTGGCCACGCTCAACCATGAGCGGTTTGTGGACTGGGAACTGCCCCTCACTCGAGAGAACGCCCGGCCGGCGCTGCTGGCTTTCGCAGGCGATGTCTACCGGGGGATGGATGCGCCGGCCAGCTTCAGCGAACGCGACTTCACCCATGCCCAAAAGACGATCCGGGTGCTCTCCGGTCTCTACGGCGTGCTCCGCCCGCTCGATCTCATGGCTCCCTACCGGCTTGAGATGGGCACCAAACTCAAAACCGATCGTGGCCGCACCCTCTATGACTTCTGGGGCAGCGAGATCACCGACCAACTGAATGCAGATATTGATGCCAGCCCGGGTACCGCGTGCCTGGTGAACCTGGCCTCGAACGAGTACTTCAACTCGGTCCAGCCTGCTGGCATCGAAGCGCCTATCGTTTCGCCGGTTTTCCTCGACGAAAAGAACGGCGACTACAAGATCATTAGCTTCTTTGCCAAAGCAGCAAGGGGAGCGATGGCCGGTTGGATGGTGCAGGAGCGCATCAAGTCGATCAAGGGCCTCAACGGCTTCGACCGGATGGGTTACCGCTACGACAAAGAGCGTTCTAACCCCAGCCAACCAGTCTTCGTGCGCCCCGAAGCCAGGTAGAGCAGTCTCCGAGGAGACTTCTCGACTCCGGAACGATCGATCCGCCTCGCCTTAGCACGGGCCGGGTGGCTGCTCCGACCCCGGGAATCCGCTGATCTTTTTCGAGTTTCGACTCAAAGATGGGTCGACCGAGCCGACAGACCGCTCCATGAGGAGCGCGAAATGACCCTGATCCGAGCCACCTGCCCTGACTGTTCCGACGTCCAGCTCACCACCGAGGAGGTGCAGCTCCGAGTCTGCACCGATACGAGCGACCGTCGATACGTCTATGAATGCCCGAACTGTTTCACTCCGCGGAGCGCAGCCATCGACGCCGCCGGCGCCGAACTGCTGGTGCAAGCCGGAGTCGAGCTGATCTGGTGGAAGCTGCCCGACGAACTGGGAGAAACCAAGGCGGGCCCGGCACTCAACCACGACGACCTGCTCGCATTTCACGACTTCCTCGACGACGACGAATCCATCAGCGCCGCCCTCGACACCATCCGCTGATCATAAGATCCAGTCGCTGGGTATGGAGCTGCAACAGGTGTCAGACACCCGTTGCAGGCTTTTCGTTTGAGAAGGCCGGTCTGAGGTGAGGGACCGGTACTGGTGGTGCTTGCATCAATTTGCAAGACGGCAAAGTCAACGTCCATGATCCGAGCCTCTGGCACGGTGACGATGGGTGGAGATGGGTCAGTCAGCCCCACATGACGGCACAGCGATTGGTCCGCTGCGGGCGGCGATGGCGAGCCTTATCAACCTGCGGCTGCGTCGAGCCCATACCGACGAACGCCACGACCTGGTTGAGCGCTACTCGGCCGCGGTTGGAGTCGACACCGTTTTGTCGAGCGCCATCGCTCAGTTCCACACTTTCGCCATCCCCAAAATCTCCGCTCTACTGCACCAGACCCGACAATACGAAGACGATGGACCCCGCCGTCTCGACGACACCAAAGGGCTGATGGGCGCGGCGCTTGGAGCCGGACCGGACGCACCTGACGGCCAAGCCGCCATCGCCCAGATCAATCGCATCCACTCCCAGTACCGGATCGACAACGACGAATACCTGTATGTGTTGTCGACCTTCGCCTTCGGGTCGCAGCACTGGACCGACAACTACGCATGGCGGGCCGCCACCCGCGATGAGGAAGTAGTGCTCTACCGACGCCTGGTGGACGTGGGCCGGGCCATGGGGATCCACGATGTGCCTGACGATGCCGAAGAACTCCGGACCTGGGTAGACGACTACCTCGTCGCCAACCGCCGCTACCACCCCGACAACCATGCCGTGGCCGAAGGGTTGATGCGTGCCGCCGAGTCGCTGGTGCCGGCGCCGATCCGTCCGTTTGTGTCGCCGACGATGCGGGTGTGGATCGGCGAACCGGAACTGCTGGCGGCCCTTGGTTACCAGGCGCCGCCGGCGGCGTATGTGGGTCTGGTGACCACGGCCATGAAGCTACGCCGAGGCTTCTGCCGGCGCTTTACGGCAATGAACGGCCGGACGTTCACCGAATTGTTCCTGGCCACATCGTTGGCGACACGACCCGACGGCTTCACCTCGTTCTCTGAGCTCGGACCGCCGGCGCTGTTGGCCAAGTTTGCCCGACAGGACGCCGAGACGAATGTTGAACCTACTGAGTGAGCAGGGTGATGCTGGTCAGCGACACTGCGGCGACCACGACCCAGGCCACCAATCCCAACAGGATCGGTTTGGGGCCCAGGCTCCGGAGCCGTTTGATCTGAACGCCGGAACCGAGGCCGACGAGGGCGGCGGTCAAGGCCACGCCCTCGATGGTCTTTACGCCGTCGATCACCCCGGTCGGAACCAGGCCGGTGGTACGGAGCAGAACCATAGCGAGAAAGCCGAGCACAAACGGCGGCAGCAGCGGCGGTGGAGATGCCGGTCCATCTTCCGCCGCCGGGGTGCGCACACCGTTGAGGACCAAGCCGTCGAGTTGCTGCCCCGGCTCTGAGGCGGTGGCCACAGCAGTATCCGGGGAAGGAGCCGTGGTCGCCGTGGTCGCATCGTCGGGACTGACAGCCGAAGGCAGTGTCGACTGGGCCAGGATGCGACGCCGTCGATTCAGGTTTACCCCGGCGACGATCGGGGCGAGCAGCACCACGCGACTGAGCTTCACCACGACGGCAACGGCAAGAACGCTCGAGCCTCCGGCGGCTCCGGTGGCCACCACCTGGGCCACGTCATGCACGCTGGCTCCAACCCAGATCCCGTTGGCCTGATCGCTCAGGCCCAAAAGGCCAGCCAGAGCGGGAAGCACCACGATGGCCAAGGAACCGAAGACCGTCACGAGGCCAATCGACATGGCCACCTCTTCCTCCTCAGCATCGGTGGCCCCCTCCACCGCGGCGATAGCGCTGGCGCCACAGATCGAGTAGCCAGTGGCGACCAGCAACGAGAGGTCGCGGGAAAGCCCCATGCGACGCCCGAGCCACTGGGTACCGAAGAAGGTCACCCCAACCGTCGTCAGCACAACCAGCAGTGTGGGCACACCCAGCGCCATGACCTGGCTGAGCGAGAGCCGTAGGCCAAGGAGCACGATGCCAAGCCGGAGGATCGACTTGGCGGCGAACGTAAGACCAGGTCGAGTGCGGTCGGTCACGCCCCCGAAATTTCCGACTACGGCGCCCAACACCACGCCGATCGTGAGCGCCGAAACGGTAGGCCAGAGGGTCGAGAGGGCGAGGGCGGCGCCGGTGAGAGCAGCCACGAGTCCCAAGCCAGGCAAGAGCGTCCGCCATCGCGAGGGACCGGGCGGCTGAGCACCGAGGTTGGTTGTGTCGGCCGTAGCTGTCGCTCTGGGCGCGGAGAGCGTCGCAGCCACCGGTATCGAGGTCCCGAAGTCAGAGTCGCTGGAAGGATCTGTCGTCGGCGACGACCAGTTTCCATCAGCGTTGGTTGCGGTGCGCGGGGCCATAGTTGGAGTGTGTCGACACGATGATCGTGGCGGTAGAGGGGCTTTGTCGCGAACGTCATAGACCCGGTCTATGGCGGGTTATTGGTTTGCTCAATGTCCAGTTATGCTGGAGGTGTGCCCCTGTCCGCGTCCACCCCCGACCTGGCCGCGCTCGACCTCTTCCTCTCCGTGGTGCGACTTGGGAGCGTTTCGAAAGCGGCTGAGGCTCACTTCATCACCCAACCGAGTGCCAGCAGCCGTATCCGTAACCTTGAAGCCCGCCTCGGCCTGGTGCTTCTGGAACGATCACCGGGTGGTTCGGTACCCACCACCGAAGGAAGCCTGGTGGCGGGCTGGGCCGAAGCAGTCATCGGCGCAGCCGAGACGCTCGCGGCCGGGGTCGACGCCCTGCAAGCCCGCAAGACCGGTCTGCTGCGGCTGGCGGCCAGCTTCACCATCGCCGAATACCTCCTACCTGGATGGCTCGAAGGGTTCCTGCGGTCTCGACCCGACGACTCGCTGGAGCTCGATGTAACCAACAGCACTGAAGTGGTGGCTCGGCTGGAGGCCGGCACCGCGGATCTGGGGTTTGTGGAAACGCCCCTGGAGATTCCGGGCATGTCGAGCACCACGGTGGCCACCGACCAGCTTGTGGTGGTGGTGGGCCCGGGCCATCCATGGGCCGGGCGTGAGCGGGTGCCGATCGAAGCGTTGGCCACCACCCCGCTGGTGGTAAGGGAGAAAGGGTCGGGAACGCGCGAAGCATTCGACGCCGCGCTTCGACAGGCTGAACTCGGAGATGCCATGACCGCGATAGAACTCGGTTCCACCTCCGCGGTTCGTGCCCTCGTGGCCACCGGAGGTTCGCCCTCGGTCATGAGCCTGCTAGCGGTGGCCGACGACCTTCGCAACGGGTCGCTGATAGCGATCGAGGTCGAAGGGCTGCACATCAAACGCGAGCTCCGAGCGGTATGGCCCGAAACGGTTGAGTTGGCGCCGTTGGCCCGAACCCTGCTGGCTCACATCGCTAGAGTCTCAGCCTGACAGACCGTTGGTTGGGCTCGGTGGTTTGTGGCCACGGCCTGATCTGTTGCTGCATGGCTTTCGATAGGGAAAATCCTGGTTCGAGGGCAGCAGCTTGGTAGATCGACGCCAGTATGCTCGCGCCCATGACCGCAAACCCATCTACGCCCCGCCTGACCCAGTTCAGTCACGGCGCGGGCTGAGGATGCAAGCTCCCTCCGGGGGAGCTGGCGCACGTGGTGCGCCAATTGACGCCAAACCAAAGTGAGAAGCTCCTGGTCGGAACCGAGACCGGGGATGACGCCGCGGTCTGGAAGCTGAGCGATGACCGGGCGCTGGTGTCCACTGCTGACTTCATAACACCGGTGGTCGACGACGCCCGGGCCTGGGGTCGGGTGGCGGCGGCCAACAGTGTGTCGGACATTTACGCCATGGGTGGGACCCCGCTGTTCGCATTAAACCTGGTGGGTTGGAACACCGACGCTCTTTCCACCGACATGCTCAGCGAGGTGCTCGCTGGCGGCGACGACATCGCCCAGGCTGGAGGCTTCGTGGTGGTCGGTGGACACACCATCGACGATCCCGAACCGAAATACGGCATGGCCGTGACGGGAGAGGTTCATCCGGACCGCATGATGACCAACGCTGGGCTCAAACCGGGTCAGGCACTGGTGATCACCAAACCACTTGGTGTTGGCATCATCACCACCGCCATCAAGAACGACCAGGCGTCGGCCGAAGTGGCCGCCGGGGCCATCGAATCGATGTGTCGGCTCAACGACAAGGGTTCGGCGGCGGCGGTCGCGGCTGGTGCCACCGGCTGTACCGACGTGACCGGGTTCGGCCTGTTGGGTCATCTCGGCCGGATGTGTCTCGAGTCAGGAGTCAGCGCCACCCTTGACGTTGAGGCGATGCCGTTCCTGCCGGGCTCCCGCGAGCTGGCCGAAGCCGGGATGATTCCCGGCGGTACCCGGCGAAACTGGAGCTGGATCAAGGAACAGGTCGACGCAGGGAGTCACGACGAGCTGACCACACTGTTGTTTGCCGACGCCCAAACCTCAGGCGGGCTGGTGCTCGGGGTTGATCCCGGTGAAGCCGATCAGCTGGTAGCCGGGCTGATCAATGATGGTCACCACGCCGCAGTCGTCGGTTCGACCACAGAAGGATCCGGCCAGATCACCCTCGACTGATCTGACGGCTCCGATCCAACTGGGAGCCGGTCGCAAAGCGGTAGGCGAGTCCCGCCGTTTCGGATCGATGGTCAACACTGAACCGGTACGGTCAGGCGCTGGTACGGGCGGTCCAGCCCCGCACGGCGGGAGCGGCGGCCACGAGGGTAGCGCTCAGCAGGCCGGCGATCGGTCCGGCCGAAGTTCGGTCGATGGTGATGCCGACCCCGACGAAGAGTGCGGGTATCACCATGGCGAGCAAGCCGATGGCGAGGTGAAGGCGCAGCACCCGCAGGTCGAGCTTCACAAACAGCAGTAGCCATGACACCACGGCGAGCAGCGGCACCAAGTACCAGGAGAAGATGACCCACACCGGAGGGGCCTGGGAGAAGGTCCGAGCAAGGGCCGTACCGGTGCTGACCATGCCGAACCCACTGAATCGCTCCGAGCCGAGGTCGAGCCAGGTCATCGAACCCGACGCCAACAAGCCGACCGATCCCAACAACGCCATTGCTTCGGCCACGCCAGGCCGGGCTGGCTTATCGTGGCGGTTCGAGGCGGGGTCCACAGGCTGCGACACTACCTTGTCGACTCGCTCGTCTACTTGATCAAGCATCGGTTCCGCTCTCCAAGCCGGTTTGGACTTCAGCGATGGCCGCCCCCGGTTTCACCGGAAGCGGCCATCTTTGCCAAGCCGGTTGGCTACTCGACCTCAAGCAGTTGTTCGGCGCCGTTGGTGAAGATCACGGCCCACTCTTCCATGGTGGCGATGGGCGAGACGTAGTGGCCGCCTCCACTCTCCTGAGTGACCACGGTGACGAAGCCCGGCAGATCGAGGTCTTCGAAGGTGAGTTCGCCGTCGACCATGAGGGAGTCCCCATCGCACTCTTCGCGGATCACTTCGGAGAGGCGGCATCGGCCGCCCTGCTCACGGAGGTCGTCGATCGCTGCATCAAATTCGGCCTCGGCACACTCCTCGGCGGTCCAGTCATCGGCGTCAACAAAGCCGTCCTGGAAGGTGACGGTGGTTCGTGAGCGACCACAGGTGCCTTCCCGAAGCTCGAACTCGACCGTTACCGTGTCGCCGAAGTCATCGAGCCAGCTGAACTCACCCTCGCCCTCGACCATCGTCACCCGGGTTCCGCCGGTGATGGCGCTGGTCTCCACCAGTTCGAGGTTTTCGAAACGGCCGTCGAGACGATCGTCAAAGTCGCCCAGGCTGTCGCGGATGTCGGACTCGAAGGCCACAAAGTAGTCGTGGACCACCGGGAACTCGTCCGGGTTCAGGGTGGCGAGGATTTCCTCAACGTCACCGTCAGCGCTGGCATCGAGGAATGCTTCGAAGGCCTCCGAAGCGCTATCGGAGCCGCCCGACGCGTTCTCACGGGAGGCGGTGAAGTCGGCCGGACCGGCGCCGAGCGCCTCCCGGGCGTATTCCGCCATGGTGTACATCGGGCTCACATACCAGCGCCCACCCTCTCGAATCGACATGAAATAGACACCGGTGATGCCGTCGCCGTCCATGTTGAAGTCGTCTGAGTTGAAATCGTCAGCGCAGTCGTTGCCCGAATCAGACGCGGCCTCGGGACCAGTAATGGTGAACTCCCAGTCGAGGCAGAGGTCGGAGTCGAGGGTGGCTCGGGCAAACACGGTGGTCTCACGAACCTCCGCGGCCTCTGCCGGATCGTCAACAAAATCTTCGATCAGGTCGTCGCTCAGATCAGCACCGTCGAATTCGAAGGTCATGGTGCCGCCCCGGATGTAGACCTTGGCCACATCGGGATGCAGCATCTCCACCTCAGAGTCGTACTCAAGCTCCACGTTGTAGGCGTTGGTGAACTCTTCGAGAGCATCAAAGGGGTTGCCCTCAAAGCTGTCGTTGTTGTTCATGCTGTCCTCGATGGCACCGGCAACGGTTTCTTCGCGGAACAGCTGAGCAATATCGCTATTCCAAGCGTCGTCGAAGTAGGCGACCTCGCTCGGCGGCAGCAGCGATGCTGAGCCCAGGATCTGACCATTGAGGAAGGACTCGGAAAGGTCGTCGACCGCAGCCTCTGGCGAGGCGGCGCCACCGCCATCGCCGCGAAGTGCCCGAAAGCCAAGCAGGCCAACAACGCCGAGGGCGATAACGCCGAGCAACAGGCCGGCACCGGCGATGGCCTTCCCACGGCCCTTCTTTTCCGGAGTCGGCAGGGCCAAGGGAGAGTCGGGGGCCGGCGGTAGGCCGTGGGGGCCAACACCGGGCTGCTGTGGCGCACCAGGAACGCCCGGTTGGCCGGGCCCACCGGGCTGGCCAGGTTGACCGGGTTGACCGGGGACGTAACCAACCTGAGGGCCACCGGGTTGTCCGTATCCAGGCTGGGCACCGGGTTGGGCGCCGGCGAGCGGCGGACCCGAGGGCCAACCGGGGTTTGCGATATGGGCAGTGGCGCCTGGGTTGGGGGCACCGGCCTGGGGCTGACCGGGCAATGGTTGGTGGGGTGGCCGAGCATCAGCGGCCGGACCCCAACCGGATGGTGAACCTTGAGTTGGTGCTTGTGCATCTTGGACCGGTGCTGGTGGGGCCGGAGTTTGGCCGGCCGTTTGTGGAGCGCCGAAGTTCTGGGGGTGCGCCTGGCCCGGATCACCTGACGCCGGAAGGCCCCCGATTTGGGTGGGGGCTGCAGCCTCAGGCGACGTAAGCGGCACGCTAGGACTGGGTTCGCTAGGCGGAGTGGCCTGAGGCGGTGGAGTGGCATGGGCCGGCGGTACGGGCGGAGCGGCTTGGCTAAAGGTCTGGGTGGCTTGCGCCGGTGGGACCACATCACCCGGTGCTGGACTGTTCGGCGCATTCGGCGGCTCAGCGGCAGGACTGGCGAAGGGGCCAGGTGTGGATGTGGGTTCGTTCGGGACCGCCGGTCCGGAGCTCGGGTCCGCTGTGGCTGCGGCCGGCTGATGCCCGCATCGAGAGCAAGCCTGCTGAGCGTCATCGAGACGCAGACCACATGAATCACAAAATCCCATTACACGAGCTCCTCATAGTACCGCCCCTTGTCTGGGCGGCTTTTTGGCAGGTTGAGTCTCTTGCCTCTTGTTCTCAACGATACGAAACGACGTTCGCTTGAGAAATGGGGAGGCATCCCCAATGTTCCCGCTGCCAAAAGTACAGCCAAGCGGCCAAAAACGCCGGTCGGCTTGAATCCGCTTCAGAAGAAAACGGGGCTTGATCGCTCACGGGCGCGCTCTTTCGGCCGACGCCATGCCGCACATCTATGCACGGGAAGTGCCACGAAGGGAACGTCCAGTGACTGCAAGAGCAACAACAGAAATGGCAATGAGAAGAAGTTCGAAGGGGGTGACCACAACCGGGCCGAGGGAGGTTTTTGAGCCGTTGGCTCCGGGCCTGACCAAAGTTGTGCTGTTTGTGCTTCTTTGCGGAAGCTTGGCCGCGGCCTTGCTCTCCGACCAGATCCTCCCAGGTGACAGCCTTCAAAAAGGGGTCGTGGTGGACTTCGGCCCATCGCTTCTTTTGGATCGCGACGGCGCCGACACCTCAGAGGCGGTACCGGTGGAGGTCGCCGACGGCCTCTATGTGATCCGCTTGTTTAGCAGCGATGACTCTCACCCGACCAGCTATGTGTCCTCCCAGGAGAACGAGCAATGGCTTTTGGAAGGGCTGAACGCGTACGGCGACGTTGTGTTCAGCACGAGTCCGTCGCAGGATCTGTGGGACTCACAAACCGAACGCACCGACGACGTTGGTACCTATCAAGTGGCGGGCGTTACCAGCATCCGCGCCCGTCATGCCCGGCTCGGCCACTCGATCGATTCGATCAGCGCGGTGAAGGCTGAGCTGATTCAGATCCCGGTCGACGAGACTTCGCCGGTGGTCGACTTCGGTGACGCTTTGCTGTTGAACCTTGACGGAGCGGACGTTTCCGACGTCGTGCCTCTGCCCCTCCCGGATGGTCGGTACGGAGTTCGCCTGTTCAGCCGCGACGACAGCCACCCGACAAGCTACGTGTCATCACAAGAGAATGAGCAATGGCTCCTCGAGGGACTGGACGACTACGGCAACGTGGTCTTTACCACCACTCCCACCAACGATCTTTGGGATGCGGCAACCGAACGTGAAGACGATGTGGGTGAGTACGAGTTCTCCGGAGTGGTGGGGTTGCGAGCCCGTCACGCCCGCCTCGGTCACTCGATCGATTCCATCAGCGCCACGTTTGTGGTGCTGACACCGCTGGAGATGAAGCCTCCGCCACCGGTCAAACCGGGACCGACGAAGATAAAGCCGCTCACAAAGAACGACATGGATGCTGCTTGCTTCGCTGAGTACGGATTGGGCCACAACGCTGTCAGAGTCGGCAAAGACGGTAAGAACGTCAACGGCGGCAAGGACGGCAAAGATGTCAGGGGCGGCAAGGACGTCAAGGGTGGCAAAGACGTCAAGGGTGGCAAAGACGTCAGGGACGTCAAGGATGTCAAGGGGGGCAAGGACGTCAAAGGCGGCAAAGATGAAAAAGGCCACGTCAGTGTTCTCGGCATCCAGGGTCCTGAGAGGCCAAACCAATGGTTCTGTGAAACCGACTTTGGTCGCCTCGACTTCGAAGGGCACTGCGCCGGACTCAAGGCCGTAGCGGTCCGCGTCCCCAATGGCGGGGACACCCTCGACGACTGGAAATGCCGGTTTGAGGTATCCCCCAAGAAAGAGACCAGCGCTGAGCCAGTCAACTTCAGGCAAGCCTGTCGGGAACAGCACGGTCGTCAGGCGCAAGCGGTCAACGAAGACCGTCGAGACGCTATGTCATGGGGTTGTCGGATCAACCAACGAGTCTTGCCAGTGGACGTCGATGCATACTGCGAGGCTCGAGGCTCGGCCCAGGTAAGCGTAAATCGGAACAACGCCCGGTCGTGGAAGTGTCTCTTCGGCGACACCGAGCCGATCTACCGGTTCGATGGTGTCGACGTTGATGCCGCTTGCCAAGAGCAGTACAACGGTGCCACGCACGCAACAAACCGAAACCAGCAGTGGGATGGCTGGCGGTGCAAGCGAATCGACGATCCAGTCAACGTCGGCCAATACTGCTCGGACCTGGGCGGCGAGGCCCGTCAAACGCCGAGAAGTCGATCGGGATGGTCCTGTGCCTTCACCGGGCCAGACCAGTCAACTGATTGACTCGATGACTGTCGGTTGAGGGTGGACAGAACCGTCCAGGGCGGGACGGTTCTGCCCCACCCGCGGCTGGGCTCGGCGGGAAGTGGCGATTGTGGGAGCGGTACACTGGCTGGTTGATGAGCGACTCCCCACAGCCAGCAGCCATCGGGCACTATGTCGATTTGTTGATGGCCAACCTCACTCGGTCGATCTTTCTCGGCGAGGAGTCACACGACGTCAATATCGCCGAGTGGGAGGGTTTGGCCGATCTTGAGATGGATGCCGAGCCTCTTCTGGATGTGCTGCGTCGGTCCGGGGTCCGTCTGACCCGCCTCGGCGGCGACTCTGAGCGCAGGCAGATGGGTCAGGACTTCCCGCCGGCGGCGGAAACGATGGTGGGTCAGAAGCGGTTGGCCGAGGTGCGCAACTGTGTGGAGACGGTCATCAAGGACGGCATTGAGGGAGACCTGATCGAAACCGGTGTGTGGCGGGGAGGCGTCACCATTTTGATGAAGGGCATCGTGGAGGCCTGGGCCGACCTCGATCCCTACGGTGGCTCTCGCACCGTCTGGGTCGCAGACTCCTTTGACGGTCTGCCTGCGCCCAACATCGAGAGCTACCCGGCTGATGCTGGCTTGGACTTGTCGGAGATGGCGCTGCTCAAAGTCGACGTGGCGACGGTGAAGTCCAACTTCGCCCGCTACAACCTGCTCGACGACCGGGTTCGGTTTCTCGAAGGCTGGTTCTCCGACACGCTGCCTGACGCGCCGATCGACAAACTGGCGGTACTTCGCCTCGACGGCGATCTCTACGAGTCAACGATGGATGCACTGGTGGCCCTGGAGCCGAAAGTGTCCGATGGCGGCTTTGTAATCGTCGATGACTACGGCTCCTGGGAGGCGTGTCGGAAGGCCGTCGATGAGTATCGGGAAGCCAACAACATCACCGCTCCAATCGAGCAGGTCGACTGGACCGGAGTTCATTGGAGAACACAACGCTAAGCGGTTGCCCTGCTTGCCGGGTGTGCAAGCGGTACCGAGGGGCGGGAGGTGGTGTGATTTGAGGGGCTGTCGCCGGTTTGGTGGGCGACAGCCCCGGTGTAGTTGGGTCAGGTCTGTTTGAGGGCGGCTTGTTGGTGGAGTTGGTGTTGGTGTTGTCGGGTTGGGGAGAGGCGGGCGAGTTGGCCTCGGGTGAGTGGGGGTAGGTGGGTTCGTACTTGGAGTTCGGTTGGGGAGAGTTGGCGGGCGAGGCCGAATTGGATGGCGCGCCGGATGGAGCGCATGAAGGGGGAGTGGTGTCCGCCTTTGCCGCCGAGTCCGAGGGCGGTGGCGCATTCGCTGAGGTCGATGGTGGTGCCCTCGGGGTGGGCTTCCAGGGTGCGGGCGAGGTAGCGCAGCAGGAGAGTGGTGCTTGGGCCGAGCACGCCTAGCCAGAACGCTTCGGCATACTCCGACCGAGCGTCATAGCCATGCTTGGCAATGACGGGGTCGTGCCAGGGGATCACCTGGAGTTGGGTTACCGGCTCCGGCTTCGCTGACGGGCTGTTGTTCGTGTCCGGTTCCGGCTTGGCTGCGGGCGAGGTCGTTGAGCCGGCGTAGCGATCGCGAAGTGAGGTGGCGATCGCCACCGACCCTGGGGCCGATGGTGGTGGCGGGATCGGTCGGGTCGAGCCGCTGGTGGTTGTGGCTGCGGTCGGCGGCGTTGGTATCGACCCCGATATCGACCTCGGTGTTGACGTCGATGTCGAATGTGGCGAAGGTGATGGCGCGTGCGGCCGAGCGTTGTTGTCGGACATTGGATTGCTCCCGGTGAGGATTCTCAAAAAGGGGGAAGTGGGAGGAAAGGTGTTGCCCGCACAACATCAGCTGTTCTATATGTCTTTTTGTGGAGTTTCAAGTTCTCCACGGGGCTTGCTAACGCTTGATGTAGGCCCGCTTGGCCACCTCTTCGAGCATCACCTCGGTGGCACCGCCACCGATTGGAATGATCCGGGCATCCCGGGCCATCCGCTCGATGGTGGACTCGCGCATGTAGCCCATACCGCCGTGGAACTGCAGGCACTCGTACATCACCTCGTTGGCCACCTCGGCCCCGAGGGCCTTCACCCCCGACATCTCCTTCACGTTGTCGACGCCCTGCTCATCGAGCCAGGCCGCGTGGTAGAGCGAAGCTCGAACAGCGTCGACCTTGGCCTGAGCCATAGCCAGACGCTGGCGAATGGTGCCCAGGTCATACAGCGTGGCACCGAAGGCCGAGCGGTTCTGGGTGTACTCCAAGGTGATGTCGATGGCTCGCTGAGCGGCGCCGATGGCCATGCCGATCAACACCATGCGCTCGTTCTGGAAGTTCTGCATGGTGGCGTAGAAGCCCCGATGCTCCTCGCCCAAGAGCCGATCATCGGCCAACCACACATCATCGAGCACCAGCTCGGCGGTATCGGAACAACGCCACCCGTGCTTGTCGAGCTTCTTGCCCACCGTGAAGCCCGGAGTCCCGTGCTCCACGAGGAACATGGAGATGCCGTACTTGTTGTCGGGGTCGGTGCGGGCGGCCAGGATGACCAGATCGCCATAGACACCGTTGGTGATGAACGTTTTGGTGCCGTTGAGGCGCCAACCGTCGCCGTCACGAACAGCGGTGCTTCGGATGCCGGCCACATCGGACCCGGCGTCGGGCTCGCTCACGCCAATGGCCAGGATCCGTTCGCCCGAGAGGATGTCGGGCATGAACTCGGCCAGCTGAGCGTCGCTGCCGGAGTTGATCAGATGCGGGGTGGCCATGTCGGTGTGGACCAACACGGTGGCCTCAAAGCCGCCGAAGGTCGACGCCCCCAAGGCTTCGGAGAACGCCGCCGAAGCGAGCATGCCCAGCCCGAGCCCTCCATGAGCCTCGGGTACCCGCAGGCCGAACATGCCTAGGGCCCCCATCTGCTTCAGAACCTCACGCGGCACCTGGCCCTCGGCCTCCCACGATTCACCGTGGGGCACCACCTCTTTGGAGACAAAGTCGACGGTCTGGTCATAGATCGCTTGCAACTCATCGGTCATATAGATGTTGCGGTGGGTCACAGCATTCCTCCCAGAGTGATGCTTCCAGGGTAGGCGAACCGTTGCCGGCCCCGGTCAGTCGGTCGTGTCGGTAGTGGGTCAGCCGGCGTCGGTGCGGCGGCGGGTTTCGGCCCAGGTCAGGCCCTTTTCGAGGTTGGGCTCACGAGGTAGGCCCAGCACCATCTCGGCCACGATGTTTCGTTGCACCGCGAAGGTGCCGCCGCCAAGGGTGAGCGCGGGAGAGAACAGAAAACCGTAGTGCCAGACCGGATCCACGCCAGGGAACTGGTCGCCGCCGAGGTTGATCTCGGTGGCACCGGATGAGGCCCCTTCGGACAGCTCTCCGATGGGTCCGGAACCCTGAAGCATCCCGGCCGCACCAACCAACTCCTTCGACAGCTCCATCACGTGCTGACCGTGTTCGTCGGCCATGATCTTTTGGATCGACGCCTCCGGCCCCGGCGTCCGGCCGGCCAAGCGGGCACTGAGGGTGCGCAACCGGTTCAACCGCAACACCTCGGCCTCGATGTGAAGAGCGGCGAGGCGTTGTCGTTCCTGAGCGGTGCGCTCACCGGGCATGTTTCGTACAAGGTCCAGCAGGATCTCGGCCGATGGTCCGGCGCCCCAGAGCGAACCGGCCGACGACAGGCTCACCCGCTCATTCGACAGCGTGACTTTGGCCAGTCGCCAGCCGTCACCCTCCTCACCAACCCGCAGGTTGGCCGGGATACGAACGTTGTCGAAGAACACCTGGTTGAACGAATGGGCCGTGGTCATATCGACAATCGGCGTCATGGTGATGCCGGGCAGATCCATCGGACAAATGAAGTACGACACGCCCCGATGCTTGGCCACATCCGGATCGGTACGGGCGATCAGAATCCCGAACTGTGACACATGGGCGCCGCTCGACCAGATCTTCGACCCGTTCACCACATACTCATCGCCATCGCGCTCGGCCCGAGTACCGAGCGCGGCGAGATCGGAGCCGGCATCGGGCTCGCTGAAGAGCTGACACCAGATCTCCTTAGCCGCCAGCATCGGCGGCAGATACCGCTGCTTCTGCTCGTCGCTTCCCGCAGCCAGAATCGTCGGGCCAGCCCAGCCGATACCGATCGGGTTGGAGGGTCGTCGGATATCGGCCCGATTCAGCTCGTCGGCAATGATCAGCTGGGTCATGGGCTCGGCCGCCAAGCCAAAGGGTTCGGGCCAGTGGGCGGCCACGTATCCGGCGTCGGCCAATTCGGTAAACGAGGGGTCGGGGTTGGCCGCGATCCACTCCCGCACTTCGAGGCGACGAGGGTCGTCTTCAGGAGGAAAGTCGAAATCCATGGCGGTGCTTTCGGTCGGTGGGGCTGCAGTTGGCGGTGTGGCGATGGTTTCGTGGGCCTACGAGGTAACTTCAGCGCCCGGGAGCAGGGCGACCGGGATGTCGACATGACGGGCCCGTAGCCATTCGCCCAGGCTTTTGGCCTGGCCGTCGGCCCGGGTTGAGGCCGCGACCCCCTCTTCCAACAGGCCATGGATCAAGAAGTTGATCGACCAGATATTGGGCATGGGGTAGCGGTCGATGGTGAGCGTCGACGCCTCAGGCAATAGCTCGCGTAGTCGGTCGGTGGTGAGCAACGCATCCAGCCAGGCAAAGGCTTCGGCCGAGCGGGCAAACACGCCGAGGTTGGCGTTGCCCCCCTTGTCGCCCGAGCGGGCCCCGATCAGCGTGCCCAGCGGGAGGCGCTCGGTCTCGCCGGTGAGTGCTTGAGAGTTGTCGAGGGTCTCCGGTGGCGAGGGCGGGGTGAAGCCGGCCTCGGGAGCGGGTGCCACCGAATCAATCACTGTGGGTTCGGCTCCAAGCACCACCACGTTTTGGGGCACCAGATCAGCCGGCACCAAGGCGGGGCGATAGACGCCGAACGGCTTGGCCCCGCCCAGGCCGGCGGCGGTACCAAACATGCCGGGGATGGTGGCCAAGGCCAACTCGACCATAGCGTTGCCGATCGACCGGCCAACCTTACGCTCATCCGAGTCCTTCACCGTCAAGCGCCACTCCGCCACCGCCTCCTCGTTCGAGGCCGGATCAACCTTGTCGGTCCGAACCACCCGGGTAACGGCGCTGGCGAACTCTTCCTTTGGTGTGGGGCACGCTTTCCAGAAGGCGCGGTCAACCAGGTCGGCCTTGGCTTCGATGTCGAGGCCGGTAAGAGCGATGCCGACGTCGTTGCGGAAACCGCCGAGTTCGTTCATCGCCACCTTCAGGGTGGGCGGGGGAGGCTCGCCCAAGGTGCCCGAAATCGCCACCCGATCGGGCGCCACCTGATTCAGGGTCATGGTGTCGAAGCGGGCGGTCACGTCCGGGCCGAGGTAGGCCGGCGCACCGATCTCATAGAGCAGCTGCGAGGTAACGGTGCCAACGGTGACGGCACCACCGAACTCGTCGTCGTGTTTGCCGATCACGCTCGAACCATCGGCGGCGATATCGGCCCAGGGGAAACCGATGCGCTCCATGCCCGGAATCTCGGTGAAGAAGGAATAGTTGCCGCCCGTGGCCTGGGTGCCACACTCGATCACATGGCCCGTAGCCACGGCCCCGGCCAGCGCGTCCCAGTCGGAACGCTGCCAGCCGTGGTGCCACGCCGCCGGACCACAGACCACCGCAGCATCGGTGACCCGACCAGTTACTACGATGTCGGCGCCGCGGTTCAGCGCCTCGACGATGCCCCAGCAACCCAGGTAGGCGTTGGCCGAGATGAAGCGGGATGCATCGCCGATCGGCTCTCCGGTCTCGAAGTGATCGAGATGCACCCCGGCGGCTACCAGATCATCGAGGCGATCGAGGAGATTGTCGCCACTCACATAGGCGATCGTGGGGGTGAGGCCCAGCTTGTCGGCCACCTCGGCCACCGCTTCGGCGCAATGGTCGGGGTCGAGTCCGCCGGCGTTGGTCACCACCTTGATGTTGTTGTCGAGGCAGCGACCCATCACCTGTTCCATCTGGGTCACAAAGGTGCGGGCATAACCCCCGCCGGGTCGTTTGGCCTGGGTCCGGGCCAGGATCAACATGGTGAGCTCAGCCAACCAGTCGCCGGTCAACACATCGATCGGACCGCCATCGACCATCTCGGCCGCGGCCGAGAGTCGGTCGCCGAAGAAGCCGGAGCAGTTGGCGATACGAATCGGATCGGTCCCAGAAGAGGTGGTGTCGGTGGGGGTTGCGTCGGTGTTGGTGTTGGCCATCAGGAACCATCCTTGTCGGCTCGGTCGTTGGAACCTTCGCCAGCATCGGTTGGTTCGAAGCGCACCAGCACCGCACCGTTGTCGACCTGGTCACCCTCGGCTACTGGCAGTTCGGCGACCACACCGTCGGCCGGGGCGTTGATGTGATGCTCCATCTTCATTGCTTCCAGCACCACCAAGGTCTGGCCGGCGGTCACCGTGTCGCCGACGGCGGCCCGAACCGAGAGCACCACCCCTGGCATCGGTGCGGTCAAACCACCCGCCGCCACTTCGGTACCAGGCACGGTGAAGCGGGGGATCAGCGACAGCGTGGCCGTGCCCCCGGGGTAGTCGATGAAGAGTGCATCGTCGCTCCGCGTGATCTGATGACTCGTGCGATAGCCATCGATCTCCACATCGAGGTGACAGGGAGACCATTCGTGAACCCGGGCCAGCATCGATGAAGCCGCCGACGGCGTGTCGCCAGCGTTGATCGCGCCCGTTTCAGTCTCACCCGTGTCGCCGGTGGGGACGGGTCCACAACCGCTGATCACAAACGAACCATCACGCTGGGCCCGATAGACCACTCGGAAAGGCACGGACGCAGAATCCGATTCGCCGGTGGCGGCACCAGGCCAGTCAATCAGCACCTGCTCGTCTGGTAGCCGCCCGATACGGAACCCGGTTGGCAGGCCGGCCTGAACCCGGGCTTCGGCCCGATGGCCACCCTGAAGCCACAACGCGACAGCAACCAGCACCCGATCGCGGGTGGCTGGCGCTGGTGTTGCCATCGCCGGCGGAGCAACCCGATCGATGAAGTCGGTGGTGGTGTCGCCAGAAAGGAAAGCCGGATGCCGCAGCGTCGCCGCCAGGAAGTCCCGGTTGGTGGTTACCCCGCCGAGGTGCAGTCGCTCGAGGGCCAGAGCCAGGCGACCGGCGGCTTCGGCCCGAGTGGGCCCGGTGGCGATCACCTTGGCCAGCATCGGATCAAAATCCACGCCGACGACCGAGCCACGCTCCACCCCCGAATCCCAACGCACCGCGGGTTCGCTGGCCGGAGCAAAGGCATGCAAGGTGCCGGTGGCGGGAAGGAAGCCAGCCGACGGGTCCTCGGCGTACAGCCGGGCCTCGATGGCGTGGCCGGAGAAGGCGAGATCGTTCTGGCTGAAGCTCACCGGTTCGCCGTCGGCCACCCGCAACTGCTCGCGCACGAGGTCGACCCCGGTCACCTCCTCGGTTACCGGATGCTCCACCTGGAGTCGGGTGTTCACCTCAAGAAAGAAGAACTCGCGGGAATCATCGTCGACCAGAAACTCGACCGTGCCCGCCGAGGAATACCTCATCTCGCGGGCGAGAGCCAGAGCGGCGTCGCCCATGGCGGTACGCATGGCGTCGTCGACCACAGGCGATGGCGACTCCTCGATGATCTTTTGGTGGCGCCGTTGAATCGAACACTCTCGCTCGCCGAGGTGGACGACGGTGCCGTGATGGTCGCCGAGCACCTGGATCTCCACATGGCGTGAACGAGCCACATACCGTTCCAGAAACACGCGGTCATCGCCGAAACCACTTTGGGCTTCGCGTCGGGCGGCAGCGATGGCCTCGTCCAGCTCGGTTGGCTGTTCCACCACCCGCATCCCCTTGCCGCCACCACCGGCCGCAGCTTTGATCAGCACCGGATAACCGATGCTCTCTGCGGCCTCAGCGGACGCCGTCTCCGAAGAGGGGAGGGTCGGCACCCCAGCCGCCTCGGCAATGGCTTTGGCCGCCAACTTGTCGCCCATCGACCCAATCACCTCGGGCGACGGGCCTACCCAGCGGACACCGGCATCAATCACCGCCGTGGCGAAGGCCGCGTTCTCCGATAGGAAGCCGTAGCCCGGATGAATATGGGTCGCCCCCGTCGCGGTGGCGGCGGCGATCACCCCGTCGATGTCGAGATACCCGTTCGGCAGTCGCATCGCTTCGTCGGCTTCGGCCACAAACGGGGCGTCGGCATCGGCGTCAACAAACACCGCCACCGTGCGCATACCCATCGATCGCGCGGTCCGGAACACCCGGAGGGCGATCTCGCCCCGGTTGGCAACGAGAAGCGTCGGCGGCTGCGCACCAGTAGAGGAAGTAGTGGAGCTGGCGGAGGTGGTCACAGGCGGAACACCCCGTAGCCCTCGGCGCCCCGCACCTCGTTGTTGGCCACCGCCGACAGGCAGAAGGCCAGAACCGATCGGGTGTCCCTCGGATCAATGATGCCGTCGTCGGACACCGCACCGCTGGCCACCAGGGCCAACGAACCCTGCTCCTGTACTTCTTCAACCATGGCCACGATCTGGGCGTCCTCCTCTTCATCGAACTCAATACCTTTGCGGGCGGCCTGACCCCGACGCACCAGCGACATCACCCCGGCGATCTGCTTCGGGCCCATCACCGCAATCTTGGCCGTAGGCCACAGGAAGGTGAAGCGGTTCCCGAAGGCTCGGCCACTCATCCCGTAGGTGCCGGCGCCGTAGGACGAACCGATGATGACCGTCAGGTGCGGCACCTTCGAGTTGGAGACCGCATTGATCATCTGCGACCCCTTCTTGATGATCCCGGCGTGCTCAAAGTCCTTGCCGACCATGTAGCCGGTGATGTTCTGGAGAAACACCAACGGGGTGTTGTCGCGATTGCACAGCTGGATGAAGTGGGTGGCCTTCTCGGCCGCCTCGGGATAGATCACGCCGTTGTTGCCGAGAATGCCGACCGGGTAGCCGTGGATCGACGCCCAGCCACACACCATCGTGGGCCCGTAACGGCTCTTGAACTCCTCGAAGCGGGAACCGTCGGCGGTACGGGCGATCACATCACGTACGTCCACCGGTTGGCGCAGATCCCGGCTCACCAACCCAAGGAGTTCCTCTGGATCATGCACTGGCGGAGCGGGGGCCAGAGTGGGCTCCGGACCCGCCTTACGCCAGTTCAGATGGCTCACCACCTCCCGACACATCCGGATGGCATCCATCTCGTCTTCCGCGAAGTAGTCGCCCAGACCCGACACTTCGGCGTGCATCTGGGCGCCGCCGAGGGTCTCATCGTCGCTCTCTTCGCCGGTGGCCATCTTGACCAACGGAGGCCCGGCCAGGAACACCTTCGACTGGTCCTTCACCACAATCGTGTAGTCGGACAGGCCCGGCTGGTAGGCGCCACCGGCGGTCGAGCTGCCGAACACTACCGCCAGGGTGGGGATACCGAGCTGCGACAACTCGATCATCTCGTAGAAGAAGCGGCCGGACTCGGCGAAGTGGTCGGTCTGAATCTTGCGACCCTCACCCGGCGGTTCGACCCGAAGGTCACCACCCGCCGACTCGACAAAGCTCACATAGGGCAGCCGGTTCTCACGGGCGATCTCCAGGCCCCGCATCCACTTCTTGATCACGTACGGGGTCATGGCCCCGCCGAGAACGGTGGGATCGTTGGCCACGATCATGCACTCGGTGCCGGCGATCACCCCGATGCCCACCACAACCCCGCCCCCCATCGCATAGTCGGAGTCGTAGGCGGCCAGAGCGCTGATTTCCAGAAACGGGCTATCGGGGTCGAGGGCGTTGGCGATGCGCTCGCGTACGGGCAGCTTTCCCCGCGAGCGATGCCGAGCCATCGACCGTTCGCCGCCACCCATCGCCGCCTCATCCAGCAGGGAGTCGACCACCTCTAGCTGTTCGAGCATGTCGGACCGATTCTGGCGAAACGATTCGCTACCGGTGTCGACAGAGGAGCTGAGGGGAGGAGCCAGCAACGAGGGCCGGGATACCCCCGCACCAGCCGACGGAGAAGACGAATGCAACATGGCACACACACTGCCACAACCGGCCGAACCGGGCGTACGTCAGGGCACCAACCAACAAAAGTTGGGGTCGTTCGGGGTCAAACCCCAGACGACCGAAACTTTTTGTGCGCTGCAGACTCGGGGATCTGGCCGGGGTAGGGTCGGGCATGGCGACACTGGTGCTCACGGCTCTTGGCAACGATCGAGCTGGATTGGTCGAGGCCTTGGCTGCGGCCGTAGCTACCCATGGGGGTAGTTGGGAACGCAGCCAGATGGCGGAACTGGCAGGCAAGTTCGCCGGAATCGTTGTGGTTTCGGTGCCCGACTCGTCGGTCGATGCGCTCACCGCCAGCCTCGATGAGATTGAACATCAGGGCCTGCTCGAGATCTCGATCGGTTCCGGCGAAGCCGACGAAGTGGTCGACGACGGTTCCGAACGGCGCCTCTCGCTCGACCTCGTTGGTCGGGACCGGCCGGGCATCATCCGCGACATCTCCGCGGCTCTGTCGGCCAACGGAGTGAGCATCGAAGAGCTTCGCACCGAGGTGCTGAGCGCCCCGATGTCGGCCGAGGAGATCTTCGAAGCCAAAGTGGAGCTCGTGGCTCCAGCCTCGGTCGACCTCGACCGTCTCGCGGCCAGCCTCGAGTCGCTGGCCAACGAGCTGATGGTCGATATCGACTTCCGCCCAAGCTAGGCAATCCCCCGGAGCAAGCAGGGGGAGTATCGGCGCCCAGCGCCCAGAGGGACCTGGAAGGTTGCCGCGTTGGGTCAGCCGGTGATGGCGAGATCGGCGACCAGGGCGCGATGGTCGCTACCCGGGTTGGCGCGGTTTTCGAACTCGGTCACCTCGATGCCGGGTCCGACCAGGATGTGATCGATCCGCAATGGTGGGCTGAAGCGTTGGCTTCCGGCGCCCATCGGCCAGGTGCCGCCCCAGCCGTCACCTCGCTCGTTATGGGCATCACGCAGGTTGGCGCCATCAAGCAGATTACGGAACGGTCGATGCTGCATCGTGGCGTTGAAATCTCCGAGGATCACCAGCTGCTCGTTGTCGGCGGCGGCGAAGTTCTTCAGGTCGACCAGGGCCTCGCGCCAACCGTCAAAGTCGGTCAGTGGCGTGGCCGGATGCACCGACGCGATCCTGACCCGGCGGCCCTCAACCTCGATGGTGACCACCGGTGCCAACTCGTTGTCGAGCATCACATGGGTGGTGTCCACAAACGGATACCGCGACAGGATCACCGTGCCATGCACGTTGCTGTGCCAGTGGGGCATCTCTGTTGCCAACGGGTGGGCGGCCAGCTCGTTGTGGAACCTGGCCTGCACCTCATGGAAGGTGATGACGTCGGCATCGGCGGCCGCCATCTCGTCGTAGAGGTCATTGACCTGCGGGTTGGTAAACAAGACGTTGCTGTTCAGAACCCGAAGCTTCGGCGCGTCGGCTGCCGCGGCGGAGACTGGTGAAGGTGACGGCAGCTCGGGTCGAATCCAGACCAGATGGATCAGCACCAAACCGAGGGCAGCAAGAAACAGGCCGATCCGGCGCAACCCCACGCCGGCCACCACAAACAGATAGCTCGGTAACAGGATCCACGGCAGGAAAGTGGCGACCACGTTCCCGAGCCTTATTGAGTCGAGCCCAACCACCCGGACGGCGGCCAGGCCGTAGAGCACGATCAGAACCGCCCACGACAGCCGCCCAAGCTCCCGGTTCACCCGGCCGCGCCGTTTTGAACGCTTGGCCGGCGCCTCCGGGTCGGTGTCGAAATCGTCGCCGGAATCCTTCGGTAGGGGCGCGCCGGAGCGAGGGGCAGGAGCTGTTACCGACATCTCTTTCAGGGTAACGCTGACCTCCCACCGTTTGATCGCGGTCGATGCAGCAAACCCCTAGGTTCGACGCTCCCATTCTGTGGCCCGCTCCGGCCCGAGTTCGGCCAGTTGCTCGGCCCGGATGCGCTCCCGCTCGGCTCGCCGGGGGTGGTTCAGGCCTTCGCCGATCACCGCCTCTCCGGGGTCACACACCACAAAGCGGCTGAGTCGCTGGGCGGTCGGCGATAACCCGGACCAGGTCTCGCGCGACATCGACCGGATTAGTGCCTCCGATCGAAACCACGGGGCCATGAACTCGACATTCGGCATGGCCCGGACCTCCCTCGACAAGTTGGGGGTGCCACCGTGCCAGCACCGAGCGTCTCGGATGATGGCCGACCCGGCGGGCAAGGGGCACACCGTCGACAGGCGCATCCATTCCGGTTCATCGGCGAGCGCCGGTATCGGTGCCCTCGACCGGTGGCTGCCGGGAACGATCCGAATCGGGCCGTTCTCCGGGGTGAGAGCAACCATGGCGAAGTTGATGTGGACCACCGGGCTCGGTAGATCCCGCATCGAGACGCCACCCACCGGATCGTGGAGCTCGGTCCAGACATTGTCGGAGTGCAGACCCTGGTATTCGATGGCGCCGGGCAGGGCGAGATCGCCACCGCTGCCATACACGATGTAGTCGGCGCTGCCGAAGATCGATTGCAGAATCGGCGTGGTGGTGGGCAGGTCGATCAGCTGAGTCCACTCCGGGCGGTGAAACATATGGCGTGACACGGAGGTGCCGCCAAAGGAATAACGATGGGGGAGACCTCCGGCTCCACCTCCCACGGCGCCGTCGGGGTCGGCGGCCTGAAGAGCAGCGGTAACCTCCGCGGTCGCCGCCTGCAGCACCGAAAGCTGAACCTTGTCGAGAGCGTCGACGATGGCGACAAAACCGTCGCGGTGGAACAGCTCGGTAGCCCGATCCACGTCGCCCGGTGCGACCACGTCGAGGCCCGGGATCCCGTTGCGCTCGTTCAGCCGTTGGCGGAGGGCCACCACTCCGGGATCGTCGTAGGCTCGGGTCCAGCCGTGGCAGCGGGGGTCGCCAGCCACCAGGTTGCGGTGCTCGGGTGTGGTCTCGATGTCGATCTCGGAGACGGGTGTGGCCAGGCCGAGGGCGTTGTCGTTGGTGGTCGGCTCTGCTTGGGCGGCTCGATTGTGAAAGCCGTTGGGCGGGACCGCGGCGTTCCAGCCAAAAGCCGTTTCGGATGTCGCGGTCATGGCCCATCCGGCGGGGCGGACTCTGGGCGAAGTTCGAACTCGCCGAGCAGCACCGTCACCGGCAGCGGCGCCTGGCCCTGGTAGAAGAATTCGCGGAAGCGGCTGAAGCGGCCGTCGTGTTCGGCGGCCAGCTCGGTGTCGTCGAAGTCGATCTCGTAGTAGCGGCTCCAGCCGTTGGCCTGGGCTGCGGCGTCGGCGGCGTCGAGATCGGGGACAGCAAACACCACCCCGCTCACCCCTTCCCCATGGGCTTCGAGATGATCGCGGATCGGACTCGTGTCGGCCTCGGGCAACGGGGCAACCAACTCCACACCGGCGTCGAAGTTCATGGCCACCCGCACGCCAAACGCCCGACCGCGATCCGTGGTGGTCTCAGAAAACGCTGAGCCAAGCAGTGCCGAGTAAAACTCGATGCCCGCCTCAAGGTCCCAGACAGCCAGCACCACCCGGTTAACCCCCTGCTGACGCCGGAACGGTTGCAAGCCATACATAGGCTAGTTAACCGCGGGTGAAGGCTGGGCTGTCGTTTTCGGGGATGGTGTCGATCGGGGTTTGGACTTCGCCTAGGGTTGGGCCGACCTCGGCGGCCAGTGGCGCCAGCTTGTCGAGATCGAAGCCGTAGACGCCAGCGGCGTTTTCCGACAGCAGCTTGCGCAGGTCGATGTCGCTGTAGGTGTTGAAACTGTTGGCGATGGCCTCTCGGGAATGGGGCGAGCAGCCTTCGTCGTGGGGGTAGTCGCTGCCCCACATCACCCGGTCAACACCGAGTTCAGCGATGGCCAGACCATCTGACGGAGCCGGGAAGCTGGCGCCGACCCAGCAGTTGTTGTGGAAGTAGTGCGACGGCTTCTGGGGCAGAAACTCGTCGACCTTAAACTCGAGTTCACCGACTTTGCCGGTGCGCTTGGCCTGCTCCCAGAAGGTGTCCATCCGGTCCAGCGCGGCCGGCAGCCAGGCCACCCCCTGCTCGGTCATCACAAACTTGAGGTTCGGGAATCGGTCGAAGACGCCGGTGAGGATCAGGTGCCAGATGCTCCGGTTGGAAAAGAACGGCACCTCCATCAGCATTAGGAAGGGCACCGCCATCGTTCGGCCATAGGAGGGGAGTCCACCACCGCCATGTTGGGTGACCACCAGGTCGAGATCGGCACACACCTCCCAGAGTCGGTCGTATTCGCCGGTGAAGAAACCAGGGAGATCGGCGTCGGGCGGGATGGCCGGGATCATCAAGCTGGTGAAGCCGGCCTCGGCGGCCCACTTGGCCTCTTCGATGGCGTCGTCGAGGTCGTTGAGGAACACCTGAGCCAAGCCGCGGCGACGATCGGGCTGCTCGGCTATGAAGTCCACCATCCAACGGTTGTGGGCCCGAATTCCGGCCATGCGTTTTTCGTAGCTGCGCTCACTCGGCGGCCGGGCGATCAACTGGCCGGTCGGGAAGAAGGGCGGGATGGTGTTGGGGAACAGGACCTCGCCAACGATGCCCTCGGCGAGCTGTTCAGTGTCGCGGCGCTCGGTGTCCCAGCTGCGGGTCTTCTTCTCGCTGTTGAGGTCGGCGAACGGATTGGCGTACTTCTCGGCCCAGGCGTCGAACTCGTCGTGCCACTCCGAAGCCAGATAATCCCGGTAGACCTGCTTTGGGGCGCCGCAATGGCTGTCAGCGGTGATGACGGTCAGGCGCTCATCGGCTGCGGTCTGGGTGTCGGTCATGGTGGTGCCCTTTTTTTGGGTGTGGTCCGGCCCTGCGGTGTCACACACTGCTCCAATACTCAGCGCCCTCATCATGCCACGAATCGACGGCGCTGCCTCAAGCCCTAAGGCTCTTGGAGAACGACTCCGCCTGCCCGACTGGCTGGCCGGCCGGGAACCGGGTCTATCCAGGGTCTGACCCCGATCGCGCCCGGTTTGGAGGCGGGTGCGGTGCCGGCTGGATGGGAGGTTGGTTGATCTGGCGGGGGTTTTGGTGGAACCGGTTCCGTTCGGGGTCAGACCCCGCTCGCGCCCGGTTCTGGCCAGCTTCGGCTACTGCGGTTCGCCGACGTTGGTGGGGCGGGGGTCGGGACCCCAGGCCGGGATCGGGGCGTACACCACCGGACGGCGGGCAGCGAGCGCGATCTCCCAATCGCGGGGCCAGGCGTTGCCGGTACAGCCAGCCAGGCCGCCGGTCTGTTGCTCCATCACCGCGGCGGCTGCACCCGGAAACGGGCACCGTGGCACGGGGTGGCGCTGGCCGATCAGGTGGCCAACCTCGTGGTTGACCAGGTAGCCGCGATAGTCAGCCAGCTCCGCATCCCAGTGGTCGACCGCAGAGCGCCACCGGCTGGCGTTAAGGGCAACGATCGGGCCGTTCTGGCAGCTGGCGAAGCTTCCGGTCCGCAGCGGCAGACAAAGCTGATCGACCTCCGGCCCCTCGGCCAGGATGACCTGATAGGTGGCGGTGTCGTCGGCAACAAAGGTGAAGCCGGCCCGAGGCCAGCTCCTCGGATCGTTGAGGATCGCCATCATCGTTTGGGCCAGATCAGCCGAGGCGAAGTCGTCCACCCGGGACTCGATGCGTATCCGAACCTCCTGCGGGCTCCCATCCGGACCGGGTTGGCCGAGATCAAACATCGGTGTGCCGTCGGGCAAGGTCTCCACCACGGTTGGCTGCGGAGCAGCAAGCTGTTCCTCCGTGACCGGCGGAACAGAGGTTGTGGTGGTGGTCGTCGTCGTTGTCGTGGTGGTGGAGGAGGACGAAGTGGTGGTGCTCGACGTTGTCGCCGCGGTTGTCGAAGTCGTTGACGGCGATGACGTGGAGGTGGTCGAGGATGTCGACGGAGCGTCGGCGTCGTCATTCGAATCACCATCGGCGTCGGCGTCGGCTTCGGACCCATCGAGGTTGGGCTGATCCGCTCCCGATGCGTCATCGGTGGCGTCGCCGCAGGCCGCCAGGAGGAACAGCGAGGCGACGAGCACCGCCAAGAGGGCCAGCGAGTCATAGGCGGTGCTCGGCTTCGAAGAATTGGTGGTGGGGAGATGCCAAAAAGGCCGCATGCTCACGAAACGCTCGCCTCATCATCGGGGGACTCCACAGAGTACTGAGCTGCCCGTGCATCCCGAAGTCGCCCAGCGACTCGAGTGCAACCGAGCGACAACGCGCCACCAGAAAAGTTGGGGGTTTCCCGGGTCAGACGCCCAAAGCCGCCAACTGTTGTTGGCTGAATTGGCGGTGCGAAAGATGCATTTTCGGATTTCTTTCATCCGGGTTTCGAATAGGTCCGTAGACCCTGCACCCACAACCCCAACCCCGAGATTGGATCCCCTGCCATGAAAAAGTTCATCGCAATCTTCACCGCTTTGTGTGTCGCCCTCACCTTGTCCGCCGTCGCTTCGGCCAGCGGCAACAACAACAATCGCAACCGCACCATCACCGACTTTGTCGTTGCCAAGGGCGGCGACTTCGACAACCACCCGGGCGACTACGACATTCTCAAGACCGCAGTGGTCACCGCTGGTTTGGCTGACACCCTCGCCAACGCGGAGGCTGACTTCACCCTCTTTGCCCCGAGTGACAGGGCCTTTATGAAGCTGGCCAGGGATCTCGGTTTCCAGGGCAACAGCGAAGCCGCAGCCTGGAACTTCTTGGTGACCCAGCTCACCGCCCTCGGCGATGGTGACCCGATCCCGGTCCTCACCAACGTGCTCCTCTATCACGTGGCCCCTGAGGCCATCTACCTCGATGCCCTCTTCTTCGACACCGATACCGTTGCCACCGCCCTCGACGGCGCCTCGCTCACCAGCAACCGCTCGCGGTTGGTCGACGCCGATCCCGATCTTGTCGACGCCAAGGTGCTCTACCGTCGCTCCAACATCCCGATGCGCAACGGTGTGGTGCACGGCATCGACCGGGTCATGATCCCGCTCGACCTCTAGAGAAAAACTTCTCCGCCCGCTGAGGTAACCCCGCCGCTCGGGGTCCCGTTTACGCAACGGTGGCGATCTCAGCACCAGGCTCGGCCCGTCCTTCCGGGGGCGGGTCGAGTCGCGTACGTCCGCCGTTGTGCTGATCGGTTAGCGTCGCGGCCGATGTCTCCCGCCCCAAGCTCCGCCGACACCGATGCCGACAACGACGAAGTCTCCAACCGTCATGCCGCCAACGACGTAGTTTCCAACAATCACGCCGCCATTGATATCGGCACCAACTCCTTCCACCTGCTGGTGGCCGAGGTGGGTGACAGCGGCGAGTTCAGCGTCCTCACCACCGAGAAAGAAACGGTGCGACTCGGCGACAGCCCGGGTGACATCCGCGAGCTGACGCCGGACGCCATCGACCGGGGTGTTGCCGCCCTCGATCGGTTCAAAGCCATCGCCGACAGCTTCGACGCTCAGGTGTACGCCGTTGCCACCAGCGCCGTGCGTGAGGCCGACAACGGCGCCGACTTTGTGCGGCGCGTGGAAATCGAAGCCGGTATCCGCATCGATGTCATCTCCGGCACGGAGGAAGCCCGGCTGATCCACCTCGGCATCCTTCAGGCTCTGCCGGTCTTTGACCAGCAGCTCTTGATGGTCGATATCGGCGGTGGCAGCACCGAGTTTCTCGTCGGCCGCTCCGGGCGCCGAATGGAAGCCCGAAGCCTACGGATCGGTCACCTCCGGCTCACCAACCGCTTCTTCCCCGGCGGGGTGGTGGAGAAAGGCTCGGTAGCGGCCTGTCGCGAGTACGTGCGCGCCTTCCTGGTGCCGGCGATCAACGCCATGGCGCCCCTCGGCCACGACGTGGCGGTGGGGTCCTCCGGCACCGCAGAAGCGCTGGGCGACATGATCCGGCTTCGCACCCACGGGGAAGCGGTCGGGGCTGGCCTCGACACGGTGATCACTGGACAAGGCCTGGACGGGGTGCTGGAGGAACTTGTCGCCTGGCCGAACCCGGCCGAGCGAGCCAAAAACGTTGACGGCCTCAGCAAGAAGCGGGCCGACGTGATCGTCGGTGGAGCCATCCTGCTGAGCGAGATCTTCACCGCCTTCGGGATTGAGTCCATGGTTACCAGCCCTTACGCGCTTCGCGAGGGGGTTCTGCTCGATCGCACCCTCGGGCTCGAATCGGGCAAGGAACGATTGGCCGACCTGCGCCGCCTCTCGGTTCTGGAGATGGCCGAAGCCTTCGAAGAAGACGTCACCCACGTACAGCAGGCCACCCGATTGGCCCTTGCCATCTTTGATCAGCTGCAGGACCGGCACGGCCTCGGCATCGAGGACCGTCAGCTGCTTGAGGCAGCCGGACTCCTCCACAACGTGGGCCTCTTCGTATCGCACGCGGCCCACCACCATCACAGCGAATACATCATTCGCAACAGCGACCGCATCGCCGGATACACCGAACGCGAGATCGAGATCATCGCCCAGACGGCGCGCTACCATCGCCGCAGCGCACCCAAGGCAAGCCACACCCGATTTATGGCGATGCCCGACGATGACCAGCAACGGGTTCGTTGGCTCGCAGGCATGTTGCGGGTATCGATCGCCCTCGACCGAACCCGGTCCGCCGTTGTCACCGACCTCACCGTCGAGGGCGATGAGCAACTAGAACTTGTCGTGGAGGTCGCCGACGGCGGCGACGCCTCGGTAGAGCTGTTTACCGCCAACGAACGGTCGCGACTGCTGAGCCAAGTGGCCGGGTTGCCAATCGAGATTCGTTCCTAGTGTCCTGTCACGCTAGTACTGACGCTCCTCTGTTCGGGACCGCCGCCGCTGGCTGCGTTCTCGACCCCTCCCTACCTGACGAGGTAAGTCGGGATCTACGATTTTGCCAGACTGCGGCTGTCGTTTACGGGTCTCGGTTGGTGGTCCAGCTCTGGTGCCCGGCCCTCTCGATCAGGCTGGCTTGGGTCGGGTTCGTGAGTGATGGTTCGATTGGGTTGGCGTTGAGGAAGTAGGTTTGAGAATGACTAGTGGGGGATCGAACGAGGGGTAGGACACGTGGCTGAACGGCTTCGGGTGATTGTTTGGGGTACCGGCAATGTTGGTCGGCCGGCGATACGAGCCGTGGCCGCCCATCGCGATCTCGACCTTGTTGGCGCCATCGTCTCCGACCCGGAGAAGGTGGGGGTCGACCTCGGAACCCTGGCCCGGATGGACACCGAACTTGGAGTCACGGCAACGGACGACACCGCTCGAGCTCAGGCCGACGACATCGACGCCGTGGTGTACGCCGTCAACGCCGACTTTCGGCCGGTCGAATCGCTGAACGAAGTCGAGGCGCTCCTGCGAGCCGGCACCAACGTTGTCTCGACCAGCTTCTACCCACTGCTGCACCCACCCTCGATGCCCGAGGACCTAGCCGCCAAGTTCGCCAGCGCCTGCGGCGAAGGCAACACCTCGATCTTCGTCTCCGGCATCGATCCCGGGTGGGCCATGGACCTGCTGCCTCTTGCCCTCACGAGTGTGTCGGCCGACATCAGCGAGATTCGGGTCCAGGAGATGTTTAACTACGCCCTCTACGACCAGCCCGACGCGGTTCGAGACCTGTGTGGCTTCGGCACCCCGATGGACGTGGAACCACCGATGCTGCTCGACTTCTCGCTGCAGATGGTCTGGGCGCCGATGATCCGGGTTCTCGCTGATGGGCTCGGACTCGAACTCGACGCCATCACCACCGAGGTGGAACGGCGACCACTCGAAGAGACAGTGACGGTCGAAGGCATGGGCGACTTCGAGGCCGGCACGCAGGGGGCGTTTCGCTTCGAAGTGCAGGGCATCGTCAACGGCAAGAAACGGTTCGTGGTGGAACACATCACCCGCATCGACGACGGTTGCGCCACCGACTGGCCCCTTCCGCCGTCGGGCCAGGGCGTTCATCAGGTGCAGATCACCGGCCGACCCAACCTGGAGGTGACGATCCACGGCAACGAAACCGGCGAACCCGGTGCCGCTGGCGGTGGTAACGCCACTGCAGCCAACCGCATCGTCAACGCTCTGCCCGCAGTGATCGCGGCCCAACCGGGGGTGATCCACCCGCTCGACCTGCCCCTCTCAGCCCTCGCTGGCGCGGCCCAACTGCGCCGATGAAGGCCGAGGCGGGCAAAGGGGGAGTGCGCCAGGGCGGAGTGCCCCGAGTTCCCCTCGACCAGACCGCCCCCGACGTCGTGGCAGCCCGCACCTTGGGCCATCACCTTGAGATCGGCCCCGGGGAAGCACTGACCAGCGAGTGGCTTGCGGCCGGGCTCAGCCTCCCGGACCTCGATGCCATGCGGCACTACCGCCTCGACCGGATCATCGACCAACTGGTGGAGCGCAACTACGACGGCGTGATCCTGATGGATCCGATGAACATCCGGTATGCCACCGACACCACGAACATGCAGGTGTGGGTGATGCACAACGGTGCTCGCTACGCCTGGGTTGGTGCTGACCGTCGGGTCATCGTCTGGGAGTTTGTCGACTGCGAATTCCTGTCGGACTACCACCCCTTGGTGACCGAAGTGCGCCCCGCCATCGGCTCCACCTACTTCCTCGCCGGTCACCGCTTTGCCGAGAAGGCCCGGCAGTGGGCCGACGAGATGATCACCATCATCAACGAAACGGCTACCGGTTCGCCACGCGTGGCGATCGACCAATGCCACTACCTCGGCTACCGCCACCTTGAGGAGGCTGGCGTCGAAATTGGCTTTGGCGGCGAGGTGATGGAACAGGCCCGGCTGATCAAAGGGCCCGATGAGCTCGCCGCCATGCGCTGCGCGGTCCACGCCTGCCAGGCTTCGATGGCCGAGATGCGCGAGGCGGCCCAACCCGGGATGACCGAACGCGATGTTTGGGCCCTGCTGCACGCCGGGAACATTCGCCGCGCGGGGGAGTGGATCGAGACCCAGATCCTCGCATCGGGACCCCGCACCAACCCGTGGATGCAGGAGGCCAGCTCGCGGATCATCGAAGCCGGCGATCTGGTGGCCTTCGATACCGACCTGGTGGGCGCCTACGGGATGATGGTCGACATCTCCCGAACCTGGCTGGTTGGGGCCGACAGTCCCGATCCGGCCCAGGCTCACGTTCACGCGCTGGCCCAAGAACAGATCGATCGCAACATCGAGCTCCTCACCCCGGGTCGCTCGCTGGAGGACATCAGCCGCAAGTCCTGGTTCCCCGCTGATGACGACTACCGCCACTACTGCGTGCTGAACCACGGCGTGGGCCAATGCGATGAGTACCCCGAGGTGGTCTTTCCCGAAGTCTGGGACGAGTGGGGCGTCGATGATGAGCTTCGGCCCGGCATGGTGTTGACCACCGAAGCCTTTGTGGGCTCGCGCTCCGGCGGGCCGGGCGTGAAGCTCGAAGAACAGGTCTTGATCACCGAATCGGGACCGGAACGGCTCTCCAGTTTCCCGATGTCGCTCTAGCGGACTCCTGGGGTCGGGCCCACCTCTCAAGCCGCGGCTCGGTTCCCCCGCTGCCGGTTTTGTATCGGCCTCAACCCGCCGTTCAGCCCGGCGACTGGGTATTGTCACCGGGTACGACACAATCGAGGGGCGGACCGAAAGCGGGGCCGTTCGGTAGGGCACCACTCACTCTTCAGGAGGAACGATGGCTGACACGGCCACGGCAATGGAAGAACCAAGCATGATCACCGATGTCTTCTGGACCCGTCCAGAGGCGGAGATCGACGCCCACATCACCAAGCTGCACGAAGGTCCGCTGACCTACGACGAGCTGGCGGTGCCCGAGGAGTTTGCCGCCATGATCGGCGCCGACACCATGGGCGGATGGGTGGTGATCAAACACGAGCACATCCTTGAGGTGTCGAAGCGAGCCGACGTGTTCTCATCGGCCCAGGGCATCACCATGCTCGACACACCGCCCGGCTTCGACGAGTTCTTCTCCTCGATGATCGCCATGGACGACCCCCGCCACGCCCGGTTGCGCAAGCTGGT
>CALAML010000041.1 GCA_937925845.1 uncultured Acidimicrobiales bacterium
CAATCGACCCGAGATGGTCGAGGCAGCGCCGACGCTGATGTGTTGTCCGATCACCACTCGCACTGCGGTTTCAAAGCGGTCCCAACATCCCGGCATGCGCAACCCCGGGCGCGCCTTGATCAGCGGGCCGATTAGGGGGTCGTGAGCCAGGTGAGCCTCAGCACATTCGGGGTTGGCGTCGGTGGCAAAGAGCGATCTGACGCGGGCCACGTCGTCGAGGATCGAGGCGAAGGTGGGCAGGTGAACGGTAACGAGTAGGTTCTGAATTTCGCTTCCGGGCGCTTCCTCCGCCGGCTGCACCTCGATCATCCCGTAGTGGCCGCAAACGGCGATGGTGCGGCGGTAGATCGGGCCATCGGCGGTGGTGGCCACCTCGGCCACGCCGGGGATGGCTCGAGGGGCCAGGAACGCAAACATGGCATCGAGGTCATGGGGGCCGCGCACCGGCACCCGAAGGGCGAATCCGCCATCGACCGCGTTCATGTCGCCGCGCCGCCGCCTGGCCCGTAGCTCCGATGGGGCAAAGGCAAATACCTTTCGCACGTCGCGATTCATCTGGCGCACGCTGGTAAACCCCGCGACAAAGGCAATGTCGGTCACCCGAAGGTCGGTTTCGTCGAGGAGGCGGCGGGCGAAGTGGGTTCGTTGGCTTCGGGCCACGGCCGTGGGGGTGGCACCGACCGCTTCGGCGAAGGCTCGGCGTAGTTGTCGACTGCTGTAGCCGACGCGGGCTGCCAAATCCCCCTCGCTCGCAGAGTCCAGGAAACCCTCGCTGATCAGGATCAGGGCGTGACCGACCGGACCGGAGTATTGATGATCAACGCCGGCGATCGGTTCGGGGCTGCGGTCGGGTCGACAGCGCAGGCAGGCCCGAAAGCCCGAAGCTTCGGCCTCGGCTTTGGAACGCATCGGGGTGATGTTGGCCGGTGCTGGAGCGGCCACACATTCGGCCCGACAGTAGATACCGGTGGTGGTGACCGCCTGAAGTGCCATAAAGCCAGTCTCCCAACAACCCAACAACTTGCCCAGCCATTCTCGGACATAACCCAACCAAAACCTCCGTGGCGAACGGCTGGCCCCCGGGTTAAGCAAACCCCCAGCGCAAGCCAAGAGGACGGCTGGCCGACGGGCAAAGGCACCCCGTCCGGCAAGAGGGACAGGGCCCCAAAGGCCAGCCAAAGCTCCGTGCAACGGCCCCCGGAGGGAAGATCAACGGCGGGACGACGTAACGCGCAGCTGCCAAACGAGGCGAAAGGCGCAACCCAAGGCGCCAAAGTGTAAAACAAGCGCAAGCCAGGAGGGCCGGCTGGCCGACGGGCAAAGGCACCCCGTCCGGCGCGTGGGACGGGGCCCCAAAGGCCAGCCAAAGCTCCGTGCAACGGCTGGCCCGGAGGGCAGACATTGAGTTTCGCCTGCTTCTACCCCAGACTGTGGGGATGAACTGTCTTGAAGCGTTGCTTGCCGCCAAGGGCGAGGGGTCGGTCCTGGTGATCGACGGGGCGATGGGTACTGAACTCTTTGCTCGAGGGCTGATCTCTGGTGCCTCGCCGGAGCTGTGGAATGTCGAGCATCCTGATCGCGTCGCTGCGGTGCATCAGGCGTATGTTGATGCCGGTTCTGACATCGTGTTGACCAACTCCTTTGGCGGCACCACCTTCCGGTTGAAGCTCCATGACCTTCAGGATCGATCCCACGAGCTGAACAAGGCGGCCGCGGCGGTGGCCCGTGAAGTGGTTGACGGCGCCGACCGCAAAGTGCTTGTGGCTGGTTCGATCGGCCCGACCGGTGAGCTGTTGGAGCCGATGGGGGAGCTGACCCGTGACGGTGCGGTGGCGGCGTTCACCGAACAGGCGAGGGGCCTGGCCGACGGCGGCGCCGACCTGTTGTGGATCGAAACCATGAGCGACCTCGACGAGGTCGAGTTGGCAATCGCCGGTGCCAAGGCGGCCTGCGATCTGCCGATCGTGACCACCCTGAGTTTCGACACCGCGGGTCGCACCATGATGGGGGTGACCGGAGCCGACGCCGCGAACCGACTGATCCCGCTGGGCATAGCTGCCATCGGGGCCAACTGCGGCAACAACTTGCCCCACACCGAGGCCGCTCTCGCCGAGATGCGCGCCGTTGATCCCGACGTGCTGATTGTGTCCAAAGGCAACGCGGGCATGCCGGTTTGGGCCGGCGACGAGCTTTCCTACAGTGGCACGCCAGAGGTGATGGCGGCCCACGCGGCTCATGTTCGGGACCACGTTGGGGCTGCCATCATCGGTAGCTGTTGCGGCAGTGCGCCGGAACACATTGCCCAGATGGCTCAGGTTCTGAGTGGAGAAGCGCCTGTCCCAGAAGTGGACATGGCCGAGATCACTTCGGTGGGTGCGGCCCCAAGCAACGGCGAAGTGCGCACCCGCAAACGCAGCGGTCGGCGCCGGGCCTGACTTCGCCTGTAGTTGCCCGCCGCTAGCCACGACCGGTCCGCTCGGTTGAGCCGCTCAACCTCGGGCCCCCGGCTCGGGCATCGCACCTCTAGGGCCGACAGATCACCTCGCCGTGGAGCACGCTGAACCACGCGTGGGGGTGTTCGCTCCATTGCCGAAAGGCGGTGGCGATGGCGTCGAGTTGGCCGGGCTCGGCCAGGCCCTTCTCCACCATCTGGCTGGCGGTATCGGATTTGGTGATGCGGTCGGCCCACAGACCGCCCCACCAGGCGGTGTCTTCCGGCTCGCTAAAGCACCAGCTTGAGGTGGTGATCTCCACCGAGGAGAACCCGGCTTGGTCGGCCCAGGCGTGGAGCTTTCGGCCTGCATCGGGGTCAGCCTCGTTGTGACGCGCGGTTTGTCGGTAGAGCTCGAGCCACTCGGCAAGCGGTTCGGATTCGGGATACCAGGCCATCGAGGCGTAGTCGGCATCACGGCAGGCGACGATGCCGGTGGGGCGGCACACGCGTCGCATCTCCTTCAGCGCGTCGACCGGGCGCGACAGGTGCTGGAGAACTTGGTGGGCGTGGACCACGTCGAAGCTGTCGTCGGCTTCGGTGAGCCGGTACACATCACCGGTACCAAACTCGAGGTTGGCACGACCTCCGTCGGCAACACCATGGTCGGCCGCTGCAGCGGCCACGACGTCGGCGGAGTAGTCGATGCCCCGAACAATTCCGGGGGCCACCAACTCGGCCATTTCGGCGCTGATGGTGCCCGGGCCGCAGCCCACATCGAGTACCGCAGCACCGGGTTGGAGGTAGTCCTCGAGGTAGGCCGCCGAGTTGGCGACGGTTCGCCATCGGTGGCTGCGGAGGACACTCTCATGGTGGCCGTGGGTATAGGTGTCGGCAGTGCTTTCATCGGCAGTGCCCTGATCGACTGAGTCCTTGGCTGTTGGGGGGTTGCTGTTGGTCACCTTTGTGAAGCTAGTGGGTCGCTAGCCTGCAAAGCTGGTGAATATGTGCCGTAACATCACCACCCTGCGGGGGCTCGAGCCCACCGCCACCTCCGAAGAAATCGAAGCTGCCGCCCGTCAGTATGTACGCAAGGTGAGCGGCGTAGCCAAGACGTCGGCCAACACCGAAGAGGCCTTCGAGCGGGCCGTGGTTGTGGTGGCCGCAGCCACCACCGAGTTGCTTGCTCAGCTCCCGCCGCGCAAGGTGCCGCCCAAGTCCGAACCCCCGCTTCGTCGGCTGGCCCGCGAACGCTCCTAGTGTCCTGGCCGGATTCCGCACCCAAAACGAGTGTTGCCACCCCTGAGGGTGGCAACACTTCATTAGGTTCTGCTCACCGCGCTTGGTAGCGCAGCGCTTTTAGCTCAGGAGGCTTGGCAGTTCTGCCGCGATCTCTTCGGGCGTAACCATCGGCCCGAAGCGCTTCAGCACCTCGCCCTGTCCGCTGACAAGAAACTTGGTGAAGTTCCAGCCGATGTCGGCGTTGCCTTCTTCATCGGCGGCCTGGGCCCGGAGCCACTGGTAGAGCGGCGCCGCATCATCTCCGTTGACGTCGATCTTGGCAAACATCGGGAAGTCCACGTCGTAGGTCGAGCGAGCGAACTCGGCGATCTCGGCGTTGGTTCCCGGTTCCTGGTTGCCAAATTGATTACACGGAAAGGCCAGAACGTTTAGCCCGTCGTTGTCGGCATGAAGCGTACGCAGACCTGCGTACTGAGGTGTCATGCCTCACTTACTGGCGACGTTTACCACCAAGGCCGCTTGGTCTCGGAAGGTGTCAAAGCTGACCTGTTCGCCGTCGATGGACGACATCTCAAAGCCATGGAAATCGGACAAGGTGTGCCCCTTCGTTCCTGCTGGGTGGGTATGGATCGTCCCAGTCTAGGCGCTGGAGGTGCCACACCTCATTGGGTGGGTTCAGCTTCGGGGCCTCGGCGTGTAGCCCACGGTCGAATCATCCGTCGGGCCTGGGCCAATCCCGCCCCCCTCTTGCCGCCGCGGTCAGCCTCAGCCAGGTCGAGGCGGCCTGGGCCGTCACGGTTCGGCCGCCGCCGACAGATCACCAGATCCTGGTGAGCCATGACTGCTTGCTCGATGATGTCCTCGATCTCAAAGAACCGGCTCCACTCCTGGCGCACGTAGTCATGGGAGTGAAAGGCGGTTTGGTAAAAGTCGGGAAGGCCGTCGGTGCCTGAGCCCTTCGAGTACCAGAACCCTTTTCTGGCGAACGCCCGCTGGGCCCGAGCGCCACCATCGGCCAGCAGCCGACCGCCATGGGTGGTGAGCAGAAGTTGCCCACCGGGCTTGGTGATGCGGGCCAGTTCGGCCAGCCACTCGAACTGCATGGCTTCCGGCAGGTGGGTGAATACTGAGATTGAGTACACGCAGTCGAACGATGCGTCGTCGAAGGCCAGTGGCGGGGCCGACTGGTTGTGGCGGAACTGGCCGACCTCCTTCAGATTCTGCTGGCACCAGTCGATGGCCTCGGGATCGATGTCGGTGCCGTGGTACTCGTGCTGTGGTGCCTGGTGGTGCAACCCTCTGAGCACCCGCCCACAACCGCAGCCGAAGTCGAGCACCCGTTGAGGGGCGGTCGTTGTCGATAGCGGGCCAAAGGTGGCGTCGACGGCGTAGGCCACGAGGCGCCCGACGTCTTCGAAGGCGGCAAGCGACTCGTCGCCGTGGACTCGCTTGCGGAGGTGCTCCGGTGGAGTCGCGCCGGTGGGTTGGTAGTCGAACAGCGGAGCGATTCGGTCCGCCAGTTCGGCCGGTACACCTTGACGCTCCTCGCGGTATCCGGAGGCGAAGAAGTGGGACCACCCGCTCGGGAATTCGCCGCGGGCGATCGCGGCGGCAACGTCTGGGTTGTGCTCCAGATAGGCGTCCTCGTTGAACTCTGCGGGAATGCTGGTGATGAAGTTCATGCGAGACCGGTGAGCGAGGGGAGTGGAGCCGGTGCGGTGGGGCTCAGCCGGCGTGTCGGTCGACGAACGGGCCCAGTCGGGGCATTGCCGCCACCACAAAACCCTTGGCGCCCTTACGGAGCTTTTCGTAGATACCGACCGCCACCTTGTTGTTGGCGTCGGCGGCGCGCTGGTCGGTCACTGCGAGCATGTCTTCGGCGATGGCGTCGCCGTTGTTGACGAAGTGAGCCGGCACGTCGCCGGCGGCCTTGCCCGCCTCGTAGTGGGGGTCGATGGCGGGGGCAAACATTGGCAGCATCCGCTCCACGTTGTCCTCGATAAACCCGGGTCGCATCTTCTGCACTGCACCAAAGGCGCCACCCACGGCCTTGCCCTTGATCCCTCCGAGGCCGTTGACTTCGGCCTCGAGCTCACGCATGCCGTCGGCGATGATTTCGGCCTTACGGTTTGGGTCGGCGATGACGTCAGAGAGGGACATGGGGGACTCCAGAAGGTTGGGGGAACGGGGTGCTCGGGGGATTGAGGCCCGGCGCGAATCTAGCCTCGCAACCCGTCGGCTGCTACACGCCGAGTAGCGGGGTGAGCAGTTCGGTGAGCGGTGTCGCGCTGCTGGTGGCAAGGGCGGCGGTGACGCCGACCGCGTTAAAGACCATATGGGCCACGATGGCGGGGCCGAGGCGATCGAAGTGCATCGCGACTGCGCCGAGTACCGCGCCGACAACGCCGATAGTGACAAACAGGATCAGCGTTGGAGCCAGGCCGGCTCCGGTCCAGTGGGGGATCACAAAGATGATGGTCGAGCCGATGATGGCGAGGATCTTGGCTGGGCCCTCACCCCGGGTCCAGAACCGCTTCTCGATCGCTCGCATGGTCAGGCCCCGAAAGAAGATCTCTTCGACCACCGGTGCGCCGATCACCGCTCCGAAGATCAGGACCCACAGCCATGGTGATCCTTCGGCATCGCTGAGGAAGCTGGTGTTTTCAGATGCTTCGACCGTGTCTTCAGAAACGAGTGTGGTCAGGACGGCGCCGATGATGGTGACCACGATGAGTACACCGATGGCGACGCCGAGCCCGATCCCGATGTCGATGGGTTTGAAGCGGAGGCGCCAGTCGATCTTGGCCCCGAGCCCCTTCCACTTCGACACGATAAAGGGCCAGGCCAGCTGGGCGCCCTGCTGAAAGATGAGGCCGGTGGCCAGCATCGCGGTGGGGGTGACCCCATCCTCAAGGACGGAGCTGCGTTCGTCGCCGCTGACAAAAAGGAGTCCGAGGAAGGTGCCCACTATGGCAAGGAAGAGAATGAAGGGGATCGACAACAAAACATCGCCGAGACCCCACCATGGGCGAAGTCGTTTGCCGTAGAGGTCATAGCCCGGCTCGGGACCGGGAATCTGGCCGGTGGGCGGCTGGACGAACCCGGCGGCTGGGTCGCCGAAGGGCGGCACCTGCGCCGGCTCGTATTGGCTCGGCTGATTGGGGTTGGGCTGATAGGGGCCCTGTTGGTACGGACCCTGTTGATACGGACCCTGTTGATAAGGACCCTGCTGATACGGGCCGGGCGCAGGTTGGCCCGGCCCTGGTTGGGCCGGCGGCCACGTGTTGGGATCCTGGGGGTGCTGGCTCGGGGGAGCCGGTGGTTGGGTGAACTGTCCGTTCGGGTACTCCCAGTGCGGAACCTGAGCCGGCACGGGCCCGCCGGCTTGCTGCCCGGGCGCCGTTACTCCCGGCTGGCCGGGTTGGGGCGGGGTCGGGTTCGTGGTCCACGGCGGTTGTTGGTCAGGTGTCTGGGGTGTCTGGGGTGGCTGGCCAGGATGCGGAGGCTGAGGGCTCGGTGGCTGCTGGCCCGGGTGTGGCGGCTGAGATGCCTGCTCTGGCGGCGCGCTCTGTGCCGCCGGAGCAGTCGAGCCGGTCGGGCCGGTCCAAGTCGGGTCCGCCGGTTGGGAAGCGGGTGAACCCCACGGCGCATTCTGTTCCGATGGAGGCGGCCCGGAGCTGCTGTCGGGTTCGGATTTGGTCCAGCCGTCCCAGTCGGGTCCCGGCAGCTCGATATCGGGTCGTCGTCGGGCCCGTTCGTCCGCGTCGAAGGGTTCGCTGGGCTCAGTCATCTGGCTTCAGGATACGCCGTTGTGGGCCGGATCTTGCGCGGCCCGCCACCGGAGTTGGGAGCTATATCGCAGGTGGCAGCGCGTTCGGGTCGGGGACGGCCGCCGCCTGCTGCATCAACTCCCACATCCGTTCCACATGGTGACGGGTTGCGGTTTCGGCCCCGATCGATACCCGAGCCACCCAGCGGCCATCGGGCAGGGTGGTCGGGGAGAGGAACGCATCTCCGGACCGGTTGATGGCTTCGATCCACGCTCGGGTGTGGGCGTCGATGTCGACCCTGCGTTCGATTGCGTCCGGTGGAGTAAAGCGCACGGCGATGGTCTGGAGCGGCACCGGGGCCACCACTTCCCAACCCGGCGTCGCACTGATCTCGGCTTCGAGCCATCGGGTAGAAGCAAGGTCGGCCCGCAACCGCTCGCGGATGGTGTCGATCCCGTCGATGCGGAGATGAAACCACAGCTTCAGGGCTCGGAACCGTCGACCGAGTGCCAGCCCCCAGTCACGGTACTGGGTTGCCTGATTCTCGCTTCCCGCAGCGGCCAGGTAGGAGGGGTTGGTCGAGAGAACCTGCTGGGCGAACCGCGGATCGCGGTAGTAAAGCAGAGAAGTGTCGAGGATCGTGCCCATCCATTTGTGGGGGTTCCAACACAATGAGTCGACGTCGTCGATCCCGGCCCACAGGTGACGGTAGTCCTCGAGGAGCATGGCCGAGCCGGCCAGGGCCGCATCGACGTGGATCCACGGGCGGATCCCGGTCGTCTCATGGAGGTCGTTGACGGCATCCACGATCTCGGCGATCGGGTCGATGGCGGTCACACCGGTAGTGCCGACGCTAGCCACGACCGCCGCCGGCGCCATCCCCGATTCGACGTCGGCGGCCAACATGTCGGCAAGGGCACTGGTGTCCATGGCGAAGGTGGTGGGATCGACCGGAACTTCGCGGACTGCTTCGTAGCCAAACCCGGCCAGAAGGGCCGCCTTGGCCACCGACGAGTGGGCCTGGCTGGTGGTGTACACCATCAGCGGTTCCGACTCGCCGACAAGACCGCGCCGGTTCTGGCTCAGGCCGGTCGCCCGCTCGCGGCCGACCAGCAGGGCGGTGAGGGTGCCGGTTGATGCCGTATCGGTGATGGTGCCGTGCCAGTGATCGGCCAGACCGACGAGTTGGCGCATCCAGTCACACACCACCTCTTCGACCTCGGTCAATGCTGGGCACGATTCCCACGAGATACCGAGGCCGCCGAGGCCACCTGAGGCAAGGTCGCCCAGCACCGAGGCCAGCGACGCGTTGGCCGGGAACCAACCAAAGTTCATCGGGTGCTGCACATGGGTCATGCCGGGCAACACCAGTTGATCGAGATCGCTCAGTAGGTGGGAGATATCGCCTCGGTGCCCGACCGGCTGATCACCGGTCTCCGGCGGCGCTTGCGGAAAGCTCCGCCGCACCTCGCCGGGCTCTACCTGGGCTCGCACCGGGCGCGACTCCACCGCGGCCCGTTGGTCGGCGATCCAATCGACAAGAGCGTGCCCAGCGGTACGGAATTCCTCGGGAGTCATAGTGGCCGACCGTAGCGGCTCCTGGGAGCCGCGAACCATCGAGGACAGCCGGGTTTGACGGGCCCGGTTGGTTGGGGTCGCCTTAATCAAGCGATGGCGAAGATCGCCTTGAGGTAGCCACCTTCGGTGAACCCGATCGGATGATCCTCCGGGTGGCTGGTCACTTGGGAGCCTCGTAACCGGCGGCCGGCGTCGCTGGCGGCATCGGTTACGCACCGCACAAACATCTCCTCGTCGATCCGGCTGGAACAGGAAGCCTGCACCAGCAGCCCGTTTGGCGCCAGCACCGCCAACCCGAGTTGGGTGAGCCGGGCATAGGAGCGCAGGGCGCCGCCGATGCTGCGTTCGTTGGGCGCAAACGAGGGCGGGTCGATCACCACCACGTCGTACCGGTCGCCGTGTTGGGCCATGGTTTCGAGTATCTCGAAGGCGTCGCCCTGGCGGGTCGAGAATCGGCACTGGGCCACCGCCGGTTGATCTCGGTTGGCCGCCATGTTGGCGCGGGCCGCATCGAGGGCGCTCTGAGCCTGGTCAACAGCCGTTACTTCGCTGGCGCCTCCCGCGGCGGCGTGGACCGAGAAACCGCCGGAGTGCGAGAACACGTCGAGCACCCGGGCTCCGCCACTGCGGGAGCCAACTTTGATGCGGTTGTCGCGCTGGTCCAGGAAGTGCCCGGTCTTTTGGCCTCGCTGCGGGTGGGCGGTGAAGACCAGTCCGTCCTCGCGAAAGTCCGCCGTTTCGGCGGCGGTGCCGATCACGGCTTCGCCCTCGCCGGGACTACCCACTGGTCGATCAATGGTTCGAGCCGTCCGCAGTATCACCGTGGCCGGCTCGATGCGCGCCGCGATAGCCGGGATGATCTCGCGGAGGTGAGCAAACCACGCCGCCGAGTAAGCCTTGACCACCACCGTGTCGCCGAAGCGATCGGCGACCAGGCCCGGCAGCTGGTCGTTCTCACCGTGTAACAGGCGGTAGCCGGTGGTGTCGGGCGAAACGTGGGTTCCGTTGGGGTGGATCAGGTTGGGCCGCCGGGCCAGGGCTTCATCGATTCGGCCGGTCCAGAAGTCCTGGTCGATGGTGGTGGGTCGGCCTTTGGCCAGGATGCGAATGCGGATCGGGGAGTCCGGGTCATAGAGGCCGATGGCCACGAACTTACGCTTGTTGTCGAAGATCACCGCCAGGTCTCCGGCCCGACCCTGGTGGCTGAGCGATCGGATCGCCCGATCGAAGACCCAGGGGTGTCCTGCTCGGATGTGGCGCATCGCGTCGGCGCTCACCCGAACAGCGATGCGTTTGCCGGGAGTGGGGAGGTCAACGTCGGACATCGTCACCGCCGCAGCGTAGTGGTCGGAGGTGGTTGCAGCGGCATCCCGCCGGGTTTGTTGGCCCTTCCACGGCTCTATGCTCACGGGATGGGCCGGCCTTTGCATATGAGCTTCGTTACCTCGGCGACCGATGTTGCAGATCTGCCGGCAACGGAGGCCGAGGTCGCGGTGGTTGGCCGGTCGAACGTGGGGAAGTCGTCGCTGATCAACGCACTGGCCAACCGCAAGAACTTGGCCCACACGTCAAAGACCCCGGGCCGCACGCAGCTGATCAACCTCTTTGCCCTCGATAATAAGAGCCAAACCCCAACCCATGCGTTTGTGGATCTGCCCGGCTACGGGTTCGCCAACGTGCCAGCCAAGGTGCAAGCGGCATGGCAGCCGATGATCGAGGCCTATCTGACCGATCGTGAGTCGCTGGCGATGATCATGGTGTTGGTCGATGGGGCTGTCGGGCCGACCAAGCTCGATGTGCAGATGCTTGAATGGCTCCGCAGCCTGGCTCTGCCCCACACCGTGGTGGCGACCAAACACGACAAGGTGAAGGCCGCCAAGAGAGATGCCCGCAAGAAGGAGTTGGCCGAGGGGTGCCGGCTCGAGACCGGTGACATCGTGTGGACGTCAGCGTCGAAGGCGGTGGGCATTGAGAAGCTTCGAGACCTCACCCGCCTCTGGCTCGACCTCGACAGCTGAGCCCGGCCCAGCCGGTGAAGTAGTGCCGGGGCACAGGACACTAGGAACGGCGGGCGGTCTCGAGTTGGTTGGCGAGCCGAGCTTCGGTGGCCACGTCGAGTTCGCCTTTTCGGTCGTGCAGTTGGCTGAGCCGGGCCAGGGCCAGGTGGACCGCGTCAAAGCGCTTCTTGTCGGCCCCTCGGAGTTGACGACGGAGGCCCTTCATCGAACCCCAGGTCTCGAAGGCGGCAACTTCTTCGTAGCTCATGCCATAGCGCTGGGCCATGAACGGTATGAGCCGATGGAAGGTCTGTTGTTCGGCGGCGCGAATGCGGATCACCGCCACCACTGCGGCGATGAACAACAGTATGAACAGGGCGATGGCCACAAGAATGATCAGCGGCTGATCGTTCTGCTCGGCCAGGGTAAGCGAGCCGTTCCAGGCCATATGGGTGCCGATAGCCAGCGCCAGACCCCACAACGAGCCGGTGATGATGGGCTTCTGGCGGACGATGGCCAGCCCCACGGCGAGGCCGATCCACGCAGTAAAGAGGGGATGGGCGAAGGGGGTAAGCACCGCTCGAAGAATGAAGGTTTGGATCAACAGGCCTTCTTCGGCCGCGGTCGAGAAGTAGAGAAAGTCCTCCAGCACGGCAAACCCGAGAGCGACCCAGCCGGCGTAAACGATGCCGTCCATGACGCTGTCGACTTCACGGCGCTTTACCGCCCAGAGGATGCCTGCGCCTTTGGTGGTTTCTTCGACGATCGGTGCTGAGAACACGGCAGCGATCGATTCGCTGCTCACGGCGGCCACGAGCGTGTTGATGATGATGGAGATCAGGGCCGAGACCGTTGCGCCCCACAGAACCGCGTGAATGCGGCTGGCCCAGGGTTCAGGTTCGATCCGGTCGAGCCAGGCCATGACCGGAAAGACGATCAGAATAGGAACCAGGCCAAGGATGATTGAGAGGGGCGACAGGAAGGCGAACAGGGCCACAAGCAGCAGAATCGGGATGGCCGCGACCAGCACCGGAATGCTGATGAAGGAGGGCAGCTTCGGCTTGTGATTTGGGTCACTGTCGCTGACATGGGCCGACCAGTAGTGGCCGTCCCACCAGCGCCATTGCCCGGTTTGATACGGATCGGGATACCAGTCGGCCGCAGCTCCCTGGCTCGCCGCGGGAACCCCCTGGCCATGCACCGTTCTATTGTGACCGCTACGCCGGACGAACACCACCACCCGAGAGTTCGGACTCTCCAGCCGGCCGGACCCCTTCCCGTCGATAGGCCCGGAATGGGCTCGTGGCGATGCGGTATCGTCGGCCCATGAGCGAAGTCATTCAGCTGGTGGACGGGGTCGATTTTGGGGAGGGACCGCGCTGGCGCGATGGCCGACTCTGGTACTCGGATTTCTATCAGGAGAAGGTGTACGCGGTTGGCCTCGATGGCGTTCGGGAGGTCATGGTCGACATGGCTGGTATCGATCGGCCATCCGGTCTGGGCTGGATGCCTGATGGCTCGCTGTTGATCGTGTCGATGGTCGACCAGGCCGTTCTGCGGGTGACCGAGCCCGGAACCGTAAATGCGTCGGCCCCGGTCAAACACGCCGACCTGTCCGGCATTCTCAACGGCAAATGCAACGACATGGTGGTCGACGCCATGGGGCGGGCCTATGTGGGGAGCTTCGGCTTTGATCTCGAGGCCGGCGAGTCGCTTTCGCCTTCCGGCCTGGCGCTGGTCCAGCCCGATGGTTCGGCAACGCTGGCCGCCGACGAGCTGATGTTCCCGAACGGAACGGTAATCACCCCTGACGGCTCGACCCTGATTGTTGGTGAGACCTTCGCCGGCCAATACACCGCCTTCACCATCGATGCCGAGACCGGCGCCCTGAGCGATCGCCGGGTTTGGGCAACTGGTCTTGAGGCCGCTCCCGACGGATGTGCTCTTGATGCTGAGGGCGGTATCTGGCTCGCCGATGCGACCACACCAAGGGTGATTCGGGTGGTGGAAGGTTCCACCATCACCGATGAGATTGAGGTTCCCCAGCAACCCTATGCAGCAATGTTGGGCGGAGCCGACGGCACCACCCTGTTCATCTTGACCTCGCCCGGCTCACACCCGGATCAGGTGGCCGGTGTGGCTGGCGGCGCGATCTGGACCGTGTCGGTTTCGCACCCCCACGCCGGGCGGCCCTGACCCTATCCGGGCGACAGCGGTGAGCTGTCAGCTGGGTTCCGGCGGCGGGTTTTGGCCTCAGCGATGAGACAATGGAGGGATCGACACCTCTGCCCCTCGCGACCAGCCCGTCGCCGATGATCTTGGTGATCTCCCCGCGGAGCGGGCGGTCATCGCGCGTATCCGCCTGACCCACCAGCACCAGGTCGACCGAGCCCGGCTGCGGGCCGAGAGCCTGGCCGCCGACGCTGCTGAAGCCACCGACGAAGGCATCCGCGACCTGGTCGACGAAGACGGTGAGGTCGACGCCGCCGCTCGTGCTGCGCTGGTGCGTCAAAGTGCCAACGAAGCCATGCACGCCGCTCGCCGGGTAAGTGCTTTGGAGCGAGCCGGTGATGCGTTGGCCTTTGGTCGCATCGTAAACACCGACGGTGAGACGCTCTATATCGGCCGGCTGTCGGTGATCGACGACGATGTCCGCGACGCTGAGGGGGAAAAGACCGGCGAGAGCGAAGTGTTGCTGGTCGATTGGCGGGCGCCCGCTTCGGCTCCCTTCTATCGGGCAACGCCGTTGGAGCCCCACGGCGTGAGCCGTCGCCGGCACCTGCTGTATGACGAAACGCCGGGCGTAGTTCCCGAGCTGGTCGGCTATTCCGATGAGGTGTTCGACCTCGAGTACCTCCATGACCCGTCGTCGGTACACCTTCGCGGTGAGGCGGCTCTGTTGGCCTCGCTTGAGGCCCCCTCCGACGGTCAGATGCGATCGGTGGTTTCGACCATCCAGGCGGAACAGGATGCAGTGGTGCGGGCTCCGGCGTCGAAGGCGCTGGTGGTGCAGGGCGGGCCGGGTACCGGCAAGACCGTAGTGGCGTTGCACCGGGCTGCCTATCTGCTTTACAACCAGCGATCGCGCCTGGCGGAGAGCGGGGTATTGATCGTGGGACCCACACCGGAGTTCCTGCGCTACATCGCTCAGGTCCTCCCATCGTTGGGGGAAACCGGAGTGGTCTCTAGCATCGCCAGCCAGCTCTTCCCCGGCATCTTGCGTGGCCATGTCGACCCGGTTGAGACCGCTTCGCTGAAGGGTTCCGTGGCCATGGCCGACCTTCTCGCTAATGCGGTGGCCATGCGGCGTCGGCTGCCGACCAAACCGCTGAAGGTGTGGTTCGGAACCAAGCGGGCGGAGGTCAGCGTCGGCGAGCTGGCCGAGGCCTTCCGGCTGGCAGAGCGTCATCGTCATCACAACGACGGCGCCGATGCCTTTGGTCAGGGGGTGGTGGAGCTGCTGGCGTCGAAAGTGGAGGACCCGTTCTTCGCCAAGCCGGGCTCATCGCAATCCACCTTCCGCCGCAACCGGACGGTTCGCCATTTCCTGCTTCGGCACTGGCCGTTGTTAAGCCCCGAGCAGGCGTTGAACGATCTCCTGGGATCTCCGGCCCTGTTGCGGGCCGCAGCCCGGGGTACCGGCCTCGACCACGATGACCTCAAGGCTCTCGACCGGCCCCGAACTCCTCAGGCGGAGTTGGGGAAGCGCCGGTGGAGCGATGCTGACGTTCCGCTACTCGACGAGTTGTGGGCCTTGTTGGGTGGTGCGCTCGGCGGGCAAGTCGATGATCGAATCCGTGAGCGCGATGACGCCAGCGAGTTCGAGCTGGCTGAAGCCGAGGATGCCGCCACCACCAACTTCGACGATGACCTGGACGACCTCGAGGAAGAGGAGGGCGATGCAGAGTGGGCCGGTCCTTCCGATGATGAGGACTTTGCCGCCTGGCGTCGCGCCGGTTTTGGCTTCAGTGACGAGGAATCGGCCGAACGTTTCGCCCGGAATGCCACGGACCCATCGCACCCCGCGTCTGCTGGCGGCTTAGATCGGACCACCGGAACGACAGGCTTTGCTGATGGTGGCCATGGCTGACGATTCCCTCGATCATGTACTGCGGGAGCCCGATACCGGCGCGCCGCTGGTCGACAATGATGGCCAGGTGCTGGAGGAGCTTCACATCGACGCGGTCGATGAGGTTGCCGACCATGGTGCGACCATTGCCGAACTGGCCGCCGGGGCCCGGGCCTGGCGCTTTGGTCATGTGATCGTTGATGAGGCACAGGACCTCACCCCGATGCAGTGGCGGATGATCACTCGCCGGGCCCGCGGCGGGTCGATGACCCTTGTCGGTGACCTGGCCCAAAGATCGATCGGTGAGCCTGGATCCTGGCGGGATCATCTTCCGCCCGCGATCGAGGACTTCGACTATCGGGAGCTCACGATCAACTATCGCTCGCCCGCCGAAGTCAACCGTCTGGCCACTTCGGTGTTGGCTGAGTTGTCGCCGGAGCTGACGGCGTCGAAAGCGATTCGGGAGGGCGCCAACCCAGCGGAGTTTGTGCATTTGGACCATCTCGCCGACGACCTACCGGATTTGATTCACCGACGCCGGAGCGAGGTCGTCGCTGGCACCTTTGCTGTGGTCGGCCTAAACCCGAGCCATTTGGCTGAGCTGTTCGCTGAGACCACGGCCGGTCGGGATCCGGTGGGTAAAATCGACTGGCTGTCACCGTGGCAGGCCAAGGGCCTGGAGTTCGACACGGTGGTGCTGGTCGAGCCCGCTGACTTTCTCGAAGAGCCACAGGGTTTGAGTCTGCTCTATGTCGGCCTCACCAGAACGACCGACCGACTGGTGGTCGCCCATCAGCGGCCCCTCCCGGAAATCCTGGCCTAGTTGGGTGCTACCTGGGTACCCCGGCTGACTGCCTTAGCGGGTGCGGGCCTGGTTGACCGCATAGAACGCGATCGCGGCGGCGGCTCCGGCGTTGAGCGAGTCGACCCGGCCGGACATCTCGATGCTGACCCCGACGTCTGCGGCAACGAGGGTGGCATCGGTAAGGCCAGCCCCTTCGGCGCCGATCACCAGGGCCACCCGGTCGTCGGCTGCGACATGAAGCTCGCCGAGTCGGCTGACTTTCATGGTGGAGGTGGGCGAGCCCCCCGGAGTCAGGGCGATGATTCGAAACCCGGCCGAACGGAGTACCTCGAAGCCACCGGGTAGCGGATCACTTCGGGTGTGGGGGAGGGCGAAGCCTTCACCCATCGAGACCCGACAGCAGCGTCGCGACAGCGGATCTACCGACGTTGGGTCGGCGACGATGGCGTCGACACCAAGGCCGGCCGCCGACCGCAGGATCACCCCCATGTTGGTCGGGTTGACCACGCCCTCGGTAACCACCACGGTGCACATGCCCTCGTCGCTCAGCAGCGAGGGAAGCTCCGGGAGGGGCTGGCGCTCAAAACAACCCATGGCGCCGCGGTACTGGTGGAAGCCAGAAATGGCTTCCAGAACCGGGTCGGCGGCGGCATAGACGGGCACGTCAACCGCTTCGAGTTCGAGGGGCTGGCGGCGCTTGGCATCAACCAGCATCGACACCAAGCGGTAGCCGGCATCGCGAGCTCGGCCGATCACGGTGTCGCCTTCGGCGATAAAGAGGCCATCCCGCTGGCGGGCTCGAAGCTCGCGGTCCCGCAATCCCATGAATACGTCGATCCGAGGATCCTGTGGATGTTCGATTGGCGTCCACTCCGGCTCAGTCATTGCCGCTCACTCATAGCGACGGAGTCTCCTGGCTACGGACCCAGTACAGGGCAACGGCGAGCGCCATCGCGGCGTTGAGAGAGTTCTTCTCACCCGCCATCGGCAATTCCACGTGGCGCTCGGCCCGCTCAAGAATGGCGTGGTCGACCCCTGCTGTTTCATTGCCGACCACCAAGACCAGGCCGGGGGGTGTCGATGCGGGCGAAGCTTCCAATACCCCCGAAAAGAGCGTTTCCGAGCTCGGCGTCGACTCAAGGGCCCAGATTCTCATGCCCCTTTTCTCCATCCGATCAATCACGTCGAGGGCGTTCATGCTCCGGCTCCAGGGCACCGAGCCCTCGGCACCGAGCGAGGTCTTTCTTACCTTGGGATGGTCGCCTCCTGCGGTGTACCCACACAGATGCACGTGGGTCACCCCGGCCCCGTCGGCGGTCCGGAGTATCTCGCCCACATTGTGGGCACTTCGGATGTTGTCGACGACCACCTCGATCGGGGTCGTGAAGCGGGCGGGGTGTCTCGGCGGGTGCAGCTGGACCGGTCCAACCTCTATGGTCTCGTCGTCGCAGAACGGACAGTTGCGGGTGTCGGCGAAATCAGTCGGGGCCGGAAAGCGCACTCGGCAGCCCTCGTTGATGCACTCGCGAACCGACTGGGGGGCGGTCGGTCTCACGACGGCGCTTCGCTCGCCATCAGAGCTGCGCCAACGATGCCTGCGTCGTTGCCCATAGCCGCGGCTACCACCGGGGTGTGGATTGAGAGCTCGGCCTCGTAGAGATCGAGGTTCTGGCTCACTGCGCCACCGAGAATAAACACCACCGGCGCCAGTAGCGCTTCGTATTCCGCCAACACGGTGTTGAGCCTGGAGCCCCAGACGTCCCAGTTCAGGCTCTCTTCTCGTCGGACCCGACCCGCAGCCAGGTGTTCGGCCTCGATCCATTCGGGTTCCTCGGTTTGGGCTGGGCCCGGTCGGGCCACCTTGAGGTGGCCCAGTTCGCTGTTGGGTACCAGCACCCCATGGTGGATCAGTGCCGTTCCGATCCCGGTGCCGAGGGTCACCACCAACACCAACCCGTGGTAGCTCTTTGCCGCACCAAAGCGCACTTCGGCCATACCTGCGGCATCGGCGTCGTTGACCAGCACCGGTGCCGGCGCCGTCGGGTCGAGTGGGACCTCGCTGAGGAGCTCTCGAGCTGTCACCCCAACCAGGTCGGGTGCCAAGTTGGCCGCAGTCATCACCGCATCGCCCTTCACCACGCCAGGGAAGGCGATTCCCACCGACCCGGTGAATCCGGACGCCACCTTTTGGGTGAGGGTCGCCAGCGCCCTGGCCATGTTCAGCGAGGTCGGTTGGCTCGGGGTCGGGATCACCTCTCGGGGTCCGGCCAGATCACCGGTGGTGACGTCAACCAGTGCCCCTTTGATCCCGGATCCTCCGATGTCAATGCCAAGTACGGTTTGGACAGCCATGAGCGGACCACGGTAGCGCTGCGGCCACCGGCCTGGTTTGTCGGCCCGCGGTGGCCTTCGGATTGTCGGATCCCCGGCGCGACTGAAAAGATGCGGGCATGCGCATCGCCATCGCCTCCGATCACGCGGGATACGAGCTGAAGAGCCACCTGGTTGCTCTCTTGAGCTCCCAGGGCCACGACGTGGTCGATCACGGAACCGACTCCACCGAGTCGGTTGACTACCCCGAGTACTGTGCCGCCGCCGCTCGGGCCGTCACCGCGTCCCAGGCCGATCTGGGCATCGTGCTTGGGGGCTCCGGGCAGGGCGAGCAGTTGGCGGCCAACAAGGTGCGTGGGGCGCGCGCCGCGCTGTGCAACGACCTCTACACGGCGCGGATGGCCCGGGCCCACAATGACGCCAACGTACTTTCGATGGGAGCCCGGGTGGTGGGGGAGGGCCTCGCCGAAGAGATCGTGGCGCTGTTCCTGGAGACCGGTTTCGATGGTGGGCGCCATCAACGCCGGGTCGATCAAGTGATGGCCATCGAGGCCGAAGGCTGATCGTTCGCTCGTGGTGCTGTGTCTGTAGCTTCTAGCTGAGCTCAGCCAGGCTGCGGGCGTCATCATGAAGCGAAGCCCCCATCTGGTTGAGGAGCTCCTCAAGCGCGTTGAGGTTCGATGGTTTGCGTACAAACAGGTCGGCTCCGGCCTTGAGGCACTGATCCCGGGTCGACTCGTCGTCGGAGTCCGTCATGACCACCACGCCGATCTGGGCCCAACTCTCGTGTGATCGCAGCTGAGCGATCAGCTCGGGGAGCGGGATCCCGGGCATGTGCAGATCGATGATAAGCGCCTCAACGGTGATGCCCTGCCGCGCCAGTTTGGCTATCACGGGAATCACCTGGTCACGGTGCGAAACCTGGTGGAACTGCATCCCACTGTCGCGGGAGGCAATGACCAGGAGCTCGCGGTCGAGGGCCGAGTCGTCAGCGGCGACGACATGCTTCTTCCCCGGATCAGCCATGGTGTTGCATCGGCGTATCGCACCCGAGCCTTGAACCCGGCACCGCCACTGACCGCGCCTGCTCTGCGATTGCTGAGGTTGAGGGGCAAACGCCGGTATTGAGTACCTCGAGCTTTGAGCACCATGTGTCCGATTGCATATGCCGGATTGATGGCAATGACCAAGCTTCCGCTCAACTCGGTCGCCAAAACGACCGATTTAGCAAAGGTGCCATCGTCCGCGTTCGAACCAGCTTTTCGCGACATCCTTGCCCTTGCGGTTGACGCGATCCGTACCGGCGCGGTTCTCGCCCTGATCGACGACGCTGGCAAGCTCCGAACCTCCGACGCCATTGGTTGTACTCCACCTGCGGTATGGCCAGAGGCCACGGCCGCGTGGCTTCGCCGGGCCGGGGATACCCGCGTGGTTGATGGCGACGACCCTGATGCCGGCTTTGGCGATGCCCTCGACTTCACGGGTGCCGCTGAGGTTGCGGTGCTCTTTGATGCCGACGGCCGACCTTGCGGGATGTTGGCAACGTTTTCGGATCAGGCCCGCGACCACATCGCCGCCGACGAGTCCGTAAGAGCGCTGGCCCGCTTGGGCATCCTCGGTGGGCAGGTGGAACGGGTACTCGACCTGCGGCGCGAACACGCGGTCCTGCGAGAGGTGAGCCTAGGCCTGAAAGAAAGCGAGCGCAGCCTCACCGACGAGGTGACGCGACTGGTTGGAGCGAACAACGAACTCGACCACTACGCGGACTTCGCCGCCCACGAACTGCGCTCGCCGCTCCGTACCGCTCTTTTGGTACTGGAGTTGATCGGACGGGAGATCGATCAACCCGACGGCCAGATCGATCGAGAGCGAGTTGCCTACTACCTCGATCAGGTTCGCGATGGTGCCGAAAAGATGCGAGCCCAACTCGATGGTCTTCTCCAGCTGGCCCAGCTCACCAGTGAGCCACCAAACTCACGATGGCTCGAGCTCGGCGCGTTGGTGGATGGGGTGCGACGCATGCACTTCGCCGAGTTGGCCGAAGCCGGGGCCAAGCTGGTTTTGGATCCCGCCGCCGCGGGAACTCGCGTGTTTGCCGATCCGACCCACGGTCACCATTTGATGTCGAACCTGGTTGCCAACGCCATCCGCTATCGCGACGACGACCGTCCACTGACCATCACCGTGCGGGCCGAGACCGACGAGGCCACCAGCACCTTCACGGTGGCCGACAACGGGAAGGGCATCGCCGCCGAAGAGCATGATCACATCTTTGCCATGTTTGGCCGGGTTGATCATGAAGCGGAAGGTGCCGGTTTGGGCCTGGCGCTCTGTCGACGGCTGGTGCGGCTCTACGGCGGGTCGCTGAGCGTCGAGTCAACCTTGGGTGCAGGGTCGGCCTTTTCGGTGCGGCTGCCCCGCCGGTTGGAGCCGATAGCGCCGCTCGCAGATGCCGCGATTGCCAGCGACGGATCCATCACCAGCAACAGCTAACCACCGGTCGCTCGTTGTCTCACCCGACTGCTTGCTCACCGCAACATCCCAGACGAGGCGAGGCAGCCTGACTTATTGGCTCCTGGTAGGTAGGCCGAGCTCCGCCGGCTATGCGCTGTGTGCGCTCAGGATGGCCCGACCGAGCGATTGGAAGGCGTCTTCCACCCCGTCACCGGTCTTGGCACTGGTGATCGCTCGGGCCGCTGGCGGCTGTTCCATCTGCTCGAGCGCAGCCTCCACCACCGTCCAGTCCTGCACCAAGTCGGCTTTGTTGAGAGCCACCACGACCTGGGCGTCGCTGCCGAGTTTCAGCAACCGGCTTCGGAGCTCCAGCACTGCCGAGACGGTCTCGGGTCTGCTGCCGTCGACAACCAGGAGATGCCCTGCTGCTCCAGCCAGGAAGGACGGTGCGATCGCCAACGACCCCTCTTCACCGTGAATGTCCCACACCAGGAGCTGGACCTCCTCACCATCGACATCCAGCTTCCGTCGCTCGATCTTCACACCGATGGTTGTCAGGTAGTCATCGCTGAAGGTTTGTGACACAAAACGGCGCACGAGCGACGTCTTGCCAACCCCAGGCGCTCCCAACAGGCAGATCTTTTTGCGGATCACTCCACGGATACTAGTGGTGTGTCGCTGGCCTCTGCGGCGGGGACCCCTTTACGCTCCAGACAGCGCCATCAGGCCAACTGCGGCGAGGACCAGAATGCCGAAGGCTACGGCCACGAGTACAAATGCCGCAAACAGCCGGAAGGCCCGACCGGCCGCGGGCTTTGCGGCCGGCGCCAGGTCCTGAAGACGAGCTAGCCGTGGCTGGAGGTTCCCGAAGGCGTCCGAGTCGCCGGCGTAGGTGTCCAGTTCCTGGTCGAAGTCGCGGTGGAAATCTTCGAGGGTTCGAGCCATCTCGAAACGGAAATCGGGATTGGGGAATCCGCGAAGGACCGCGGCGAGGATGGCGTGTGGACCCCATTCCACCCAAACGGTCACCTCGCCCACCTGGAGCTCCCGCATGCCGTCACGATCCTGAGCGTTAAACGAGTCCTGGACAAAGGCGCGGATGCCTTCGAGCATCCCCGACACCACATCAGCATCGGCCTGGCCCTCGGCGTCGGTGTGCAACGTGGCGATCGGCAGCCCCGTCTCTCGTTCGATCAGGTAGAGCTCATCCACGACAAAGCTCTTACCGTTGCCCGACTGGCTATCGCCCGAGAGCAGCTCGCTGAGCATCATTCTGGTCGCCCGCCCCAGAACCGGGAAGAGCGCCTCGGCCATGGCATCGGGATCGGTTCTCGACTCGATATGAATCGAGTGGCGCACCGGTTTGGCCATGGCGTTGGCCAGGTCATCATCGTCGCCTTCGAGCTCGCGCAGCGCCGCCGGCAGCGCGGAAGCTACAGAGGTAGGGGTCACCCCGTGTTGGGCCACCTCAGTTTCGACTTCGCCGAGCCGGTCCCGCAACGCCTCAAGCTCACTCTGGTCGCTGGCTCCGAGCAGGGAGCGAAGCGCGGCAACCGATTCGCTACCAACTCGGTCCGGCGGCGCAGCATTCGCGTTGGCGCCATCAGCGGCGGGGGCAGCGGGGGTGTCGGTCGGCGGCGGCGCTGGCACCGCGTCCGGGTCCAGGTCACTGGATACGCGGTCCGCGAAACCACCGGTGGAGATCGTGGCCTCAGCGGACATGGGGAGCGGGCTACTTGGCCTTCTTCGAGGAAGCCGGGGTGTCAGCCAGCTTGGCGGCGGTCGCCGCGAAGGCCTCAGCCAGCATTGACCGGTCAACCTTGGTCGCTGCCGTCGACTGGGTCTCGGACCGCAAGCGGTCGATCTCGTTGCGAAGGCCGTCGAGGGCCTTGCTCAGCTCGGCATGTTCGGCCCGGGCTTCGCTCCTGAGTTCTTCGGTTTGGCTCTTGAGCTTCTGTCGGAGTTGGTCGTTGCCTCGCGCTGCGGTCCTTTCCGCCTCGGTCAGGCGCTGCTCAAGCAGTTGATGGCGATGGGCCAGGTCGGTTTCAAGGGCTGAGATACGGGTCCCAAGCTCGCCGGCGATCCGGGTAACCATTTCCGTATTGGCTGCTTCCAGCTGCGCCAAGCGGTGTTCAGTCTGTTCGGCCTGTTGGCCAAACAGAATCGACTGAATGCGACCGAGGTCGTCGTCACCGAAATGAGCGATGGCTTGTTCTTCGCTCTGTGGCGCTTTGGCTGATGTGTTTGCTGGCACGAAACCCGGTCTCCTAGGCAGAATCCTTTCTGCTCTATCGGCCGCAGAACCACAGCATCAAGCAACCACGCGAAGGTTTCTTCGAACGCCATTCAGTCTCAAACGGACACTGGCAGCCGCGGCCGGCGGGGGAGTGGTGCGACCGGTTTGGTGGAGCCGGGGGGTCAAACCGCTTCAGAAGGTCGTCGGAATGCCGAAGGTAACAAGGTGTACGAAGAGCTGCTTGAGCGTGACCCTGCGGTCCTGGCCGAACGGTCGCCCGACGATGTAGTGGCCCTTGCCGCCAGCCTTCAGGTGGCATTGCGCAACTCGCTGCGCGTTTCGCGCTCGTTGTCGGAGCATCTTCAGGAGGCAGAGGCCGAGCTTGAGGACGTTGCTCGCATTCTTTCTCATGACATCCGAGCCCCGCTGCGCCAGTTCAACTCTTTTGTCGGTCTCCTTGACGCTTCCACCGAAGCGTTGCCGAGTGGTGCCAGCGAATACGTCAGCCACCTCAAAGACTCCACGAGGGATCTGTCGGATCGCATCGACTCCGTCTCCAAGGCCATTCGCTCCCGTCAGGGAGTCGCCGCGGACGAGACACCGTCACCCATGGATGCCGTCGTCGGGGCTGCTCCAACGGAGCGAGCGTCATGAGCCATTCGGAACGATCGACTCAGCCCTTCAGGGCGGTGGATTCCGATACTGCGGCGCGGAACCGGGAGCGTCGAATCCTGGTGGTCGACGACGACTCGCTCGACCGTAGAATCCTGCGGGACCTGCTCGCGTCATCTGCATTGACCACCTACACGGTGACCGAGGTGGGGGACCAGGAACAAGCGCTCCTGGCCCTCAGCGACATCGACTACGACGTGTGCCTGGTCGATTACTACCTGGGTCGGGACCAGCGCGGAACTGACCTGATCGCCACCAGCCTCGACAAGGGAAACCGGACACCCTTTATCGTGTTGACCGGGTCGACCAGTCCGGAGACGGATCGAGTTGCCCTCGAAGCGGGCGCTGTGGACTTCTTGGCCAAGGACGAGTTGACGTCATCGTCACTCGATCGCGCCATCCGCTTCGCCTGTCGCCAAGCCGAGCTGTTAAGGCGTATCACCGAACAGGCTGCGTGTGATCCGCTGACCGGCCTGGCCAACCGCACCGAGATCACCCGGGGTATTGAGCACCGACTGAGTGAACTCCAACGGTCCGACGGCGGCATCTTGGCGGTGCTGTATCTCGACCTCGACGGCTTCAAGCGGGTCAACGACACCCTGGGACATTCGGCGGGCGACCTTGAGCTCCAGCGCGTGGCCTCGGTGATCCGCTCCGCTAGTAGGGGACACGATCTTGTCGGGCGCCATGGTGGTGACGAGTTCGTCATTGCGGCCCGCTTCGAGGATTCCGGGCTCGGCGCCGTCCGTCTGGCCGAACGAATCTGCGCCGAGGTCAGCGACGACCGGAGCGGGCCCGAGTCGGTCGGAGTGAGCGTTGGGGTGGCGACCACCAGCGACCCGGAGGCCACCGCCGCCGAGTTGCTTTGGCAGGCCGACCTGGCCATGTATCAGGCCAAGGATGCCGGTCGAGGCCGGGTACAGCTGTACGACGAGGAGCTCCGTGCTGCGCTCGTAGCAAGGATCAGCCTCGAGCGAGACCTTCTTCGCGCTCTGGATCAGGACAAGCTGAGCCAGGCCTACCAGCCCGTCTTCAACCTCGAGACCAGAGCAATAGTGGGCTTCGAAGCGCTGGCTCGTTGGGAGCATCCTGAACAAGGCCCGATCGATCCGAATCGCTTTGTCGCCGTCGCCCAGGAATGCGGGGCCTCCCGCCAACTCACCCGGTGGTCGCTCAACGCTCTATGCCGGACGATCTCTCAAGTCACCGCAGCGCTGCCGACCATGTCGTTCGCTGCCAGTATCAATGTCGGGGTCGATGACCTCGGCGCCGGGGGACTGTGCGAGGACGTTCTGGCCGCCGCTGGGGTACACGGTGTCGATCCGAGCTGTCTGATCGTCGAGATCGCTGAGGGTCAAGCGGTGACCAACGACTGTGCTCGAAAGGAACTTCTGCAGCTCGTCGACATCGGCGTTGGCGTTGCCATCGACGACTTCGGTACCGGCTTTTCGTCGCTGAGCAAGATCCACGAGCTGCCGCTGACCCACCTCAAACTGGACCGTTCCTTTGTGGCGTCTCTCGACAAGCCGGGAATGCCGGAAGTGGTGGCCACGATTCACGCCTTGGCTCGAAGCATCGGCGTGGCCGCCGTGGCCGAAGGCATCGAGACCGAGGAACAACTGCGCCATCTCGCCGACGTCGGCTTTCGGCTGGGTCAGGGCTACCTGGTCTCCGGCGCCATGAGCTCCGACGACCTGCTCAACTTTCTCCGAGAAGCGACCACAACCTCCTAAAGGGGAAGTAGGCATCAGGAAAGCCGATTCCCGGTGTCTCTAGCAACTTTACATAACGTGGATTCTAGGCGGTGCTAATGCCGCAAGGCTCCAGTCGTCGCCAGGAACCCGCAGGGTTCCCGGGCTCCTTGGTGTTCGCGCTGCGGACTCTTTCTCGCTTTGGCTCGTCCCTCGCCAGCTCGGACAACTCGCTGGCGCTGGTGCCTGGACCGTTGCGGGCCTTTGGGGTTGCTGCAAGCCGCTTGCGTGGCACAGACCGCCTGACATGCCTTCGGCGTGCACACCTGTCGGCACAGCACTACTGATGAACCTTCCCTTTAGGCATCAAAGTGCTGGTCTTTGGCAGTAGCGTTGTGCACAATGGCACGCCGTATTGAAGTAGAGCTCACCAGCCAGCGCGACGATGGTTCTTGGACCTGGCGCGCCGCTGGTGCGAAACAGCCCAAGGGAGACCTTCAGGGCTCATTGTTGTATCCAGACGCCAAGGTTGGCGATGTGGTCCGCGCCGATGCCGAGTTCGGTATCGACGGGATCGACATTGTGGCGATTTTGCCGCCCAAGGGTGCTCGTAAAGAGACCCCAACCCTGGAGATTCTCGGCTCGGGTCGCGAGGAGCAACTGGTCACCACGCAGTTGGCTCCCAAAGGCAAGGGTGGCCGAGGTCGTGACAGGGGCGATCGCGGCGACCGAGGTGATCGCGGCGGACGTGGCGGCCGCAACGACCGTGGTGGTCGAGGCGGCGGCGGCGGTCGAGACCGTGATGGCGGTGGGCGCAGCGACGGAGATCGTGGTGGTCGAGGCGGCGGTCGTCCCCGGTATGAGGACTCGGCGCCCAAGCCCAAAAAGTTGCGTCCGGGCAAGGCCAACCGCACCGCATGGTTCGAGGCCCTTCCGGAGGAACAGAAGCCGGTTGGCGATCAGTTGATGCGTGGCGGCGGTCTCCCCCAGATCCGCCAGGCCATCGAAGCCCAGAGCGAGCAGGCCGTAAAAGAGGGCCAACCCGCCATCAACCCGGAGCCTCTTCTAGCCTTGGCTGAGACGATGCTGCCGGGCTACCGCGAAGCGGAGTGGCGCGACCGGGCCCAGGCGGCCCAGGCCGACATCGAAGAACTCGATCTGCGAGATTTGCGTTCGGTTGTTGGTTCCGCGGAAACCGGGGCCCGGGACGAAGAGTCTCGAGCGCTGGCTTCAGAGCTACGCGAAGCCCTGACACGTCGCGTGGAGGGCGACCACTCCAAGTGGTTGGCCGAGTTGGGGCAGGTGTTGAGCGATGGTCGTACCGTGCGGGCGCTGCGGTTGAGCAGCCGTCCGCCCAAGGCCGGTGCTCCCCTGCCTGCTGACATTTCGTCACGACTGATCGCCAGCGCTTCGGAGGCGATGACCTCCGATACCGCTCAGGATCGTTGGGCCACAGTTCTCAACGCCGTGGCCTTCTCGCCGGTTCGCCAGCAGGTCACGCCCCAGGGCATTCCCGCCGAGCCGAATGAGGCCCTGGTCGCTGAGGTAACCAAGTTGTCGACCCGTACCCCGGAGATCGCCAAGCTCTTTGGCATCGAGCCCACCGAAGTCCCCCGTCAGCGCCGCAAGCGAGGCGGCAAGGGCAAGGGTGGTGCCAACAAGCCGCAGGGTGGCGCTCCGAAGGACGATTCGAAGAAGCCAACCGACGGCGACAGCGAGGCCAAGGCGGATGCCGCGAAGGCTGAGGGCGCTCAGGCGGCCCCTGCTGCTGAGGCAGATGCCGCCGCATCGCCGGAAACCGCGCCGAAAGAAGCACCGGCGGTCGATGACGGCCCAGCGGAAGCATCATCAAGCGCAGCTGCCGAGCCAACACCAGCACCAGCGGAATCCGCGGCGCAGGCCGAATCGACTTCCAGCGAATCAGCGCCAGCCGATGCGACCAAAACGGAGGCCGCTGAGGCCGAAGAAGCACCAGCAGCGGAGTCTGCGGTCGCCGAACCCGAGACCGCACCTGAGGCCCCTAGCGTCGAGGCAGAGCCGGAAGCGCCAGCTCCAGAGTCGGCGCCAGCCGATGCCGAGGCCACGGCACCAGAAGTGGTGACACCTTCAGCCACCGAAGATGCTGGCTCCACCGAGACACCAGCGACCGAGACACCCGCGACCGCAACGCCAGATGGCACCGACGGGTCAGCCGATACCACTCCCCCAGCCAACTAGGCGGGAACTGAAGTGACCTGGGCTCTGGCGAGCCAAAGCGCCTGAGCGAGTTTGTAGTTTTCGGGGTCGGACCCGGAAAACGACAAACTTGCTGGTCGCGTCCGCCCTTTACCGTGGCCGGTCTATTGGCGGCTGGAGTTGGCTGAGGTGCTGGCTCGGCCGAGGTATTCCCCGGACTTCGGGCATTCGTCCCAGCGGGCGCCGCAGGCGGTGCAGCGGCAACTGTCGAAGCGGAGGCTGGCCAGATACAGGCGCTCTACCTCAAACCCTTCGCAGAAGGGACAACCTTGTCGGTTTGGCGTTCCGCCCACGTCAACCTCGGAAGTGTTTGGCTTCACGAACTGTCCCCGAGGGTACCGCACCAGCACCCCTGAACACGAACAAGCGTCATGACGATCTGACGAACTTCCTCTACCCCAACTGTTGATTGTGCTGCATGGGAAGTCGGCGACACTCGACCGGGCGGTACCGGGTCGGATTAGTTTGGGCCCATGCTCGATATTGAACTGCACAACCATGTGGCCATCCTTCGCATCAATCGGCCGGAGGCCCGCAACGCCATCAACGGGGACGTGGCCGAGGCCATGGAGGCCGGCATCGATCAACTGGAGGCCGACGACAACCTTTGGCTGGGTGTGGTGGCGGGGGCCGGACCGGTGTTTTGTGCTGGTGCCGATCTCAAGGAGGTTGCTGCGGGAAACGGAGGCCGGCTGGGTACTAAGCGTGGTGGTTTCGGCGGCATCGTGGCTCGCGAGCGCACCAAGCCCCTGATCGCGGCGGTGGATGGTCCAGCCCTGGCCGGCGGCACCGAGATCGCCCTGGCGTGTGACCTGATCGTGGCTTCGAGAGAAGCCCGATTTGGAATTCCCGAGGTCAAGCGTTCACTGGTGGCTGCCGCCGGCGGGCTCTTTCGACTCCCTCGGAAGCTGCCGCCCAACATCGCCATGGAAGCGGCGTTGACCGGTGACCCGATCAGCGCCGAGCGGGCCCACCACTTTGGTTTGGTCAACGAGCTTTGTGATCCGGGCCAGGCCGAGAGCGCAGCGCTCGCTCTCGCGAGCCGTATCGAGGCCAACGCTCCCCTGGCGGTTCGTGAGAGTCGTTCGGTGATGCTGGCCTCAGCGCTGGCCGATGACCGCACGGGCTTTCAGCTTTCGGGCGAGGCCATGGCTCGCCTGGCTGGCACCAACGACTTTGCCGAGGGGCCGCGCGCCTTTATCGAGAAGCGACCGCCGACCTGGACCGGGTCGTGAGCCGTCAGCTGGTGATGGGTTGACCGGACAGAACGATCAGCTGGTGAGTGCTCGATGCACGGTGAGGTTGCGAGCCACCAACCCGTAGCTTTCGAAAAAGTTCTTGGTGTCGCGGTTGCCAGGCAGCACAACGGTGTCGATGCCGATGCAGCCCCACTCCCGGGCTTGGTCAACCAGCAGATCCATCATCGCCGCCCCCACTCCGACCTTGCGGGCTCCTGGATCCACAAAAAGGTCCTGCACCCGGGCCAGCAGCGCGCCGTCGCGAAGGGTCTCCGTGGCGACGGTTCCGTAGCCGATGATGACGTCGTCGATGGTCCCGACCACCGCAAACTGGTCGGGTGCGCTGACCGCTTCGGTGAGATCAGCAGTGGCCGGGAGTGCTCGGGCCTCGCGCCGATGCCAGATCCCGCCACCCCGTTCTTCGATCTGTTCACCGATCGCCGTCTCGGCCAACAGCGCCATCACTGCTACGTCATCCACAGCTGCGGCGCGGGCGCCCTCAACGACTGCAGAGTTCGGAACGGAGGGCGTGTCGGTCATTGTGAGGCGGCGGACGTTATGCCGCGAGCAGTTGGGCGACCTGTCCGAGGATCGTCTTTCGCCCCCGGTTGGCGGACTCATAACGCTGGATCTGCCGTAATTCGCCCTTGTTGAGGCTGCGTAGCATGGGCACCACCTGTGACGCTGACAGCTCGTCGTAACCCGGAATAGCGAGGGTCTCCACAACGGGTGCTGCCGCTGGTGCCGCCGCCTTTTTGGCTGAGCCCTTTTTGGTTGCTGCCTTTTTGGCCGAGGTCTTCTTCGCGGTGGCCTTCTTTTTGGCCGAGCTCTTGTTGCTCGCCGACTTCTTCGTGACAGTCTTCTTTTTTGCTGAGCTCTTCTTGGCTGAGCTCTTCGCCGCACCGGTGCTCTTCTTGGCTGGGCTTTTCTTTGCGGCCGCCTTCTTCTTGGCTGAGCTTTTTGTTGCGGCCGCCTTCTTCTTGGTGGCGGTCTTGGCCTTGGCCGCGCTCTTTTTCTTGGCTGCCTTCTTCTTGGATTCCCCTGACGGCTTTGCCGTTGGCTTATCCGAAGCCTTGGTCTCCGTCTTGGGCTTGGCCTGTGCCTTCGTGGCCGTCTCTGTTGCGGTCGAGGCAACCACCGGCGGCCCACCCCACATCGGCTTCGGCTTCGGGAGCAGAGCGCCCAGTAGGTCGGCCCCGACTTTCTGGAGGCTCAACACGTCTCCGCCGCCAGAGCCGCCAGAGCCGCCTGTGGTGCCACCGGTGCTTGGTGTCGGATCGCCGGCCACGGTGCGCTTCAGCTTGGTGATGGCGAAACCACCGATCACCCGGGCGTTGTTCACCTCGGTGCGGCCCCGCTTGGCCATCTCCGGGAACAGGTTAACCGATTCGACGGCAAATCCCAGGGGCGCGAAGAAGAGTAGGTCCATCATCTGATCCAGCGGATCGATATCGTCGTCGGTGCTCTTGTTGGAGGCGCCGGCGGAAGTGTCTTTGGTCGCGGTCGATGAGCGATCAGCCATAGCTTCCAGGGTACCCGGAGCCACCGGGGGTGGCTCCGGAACCATGGAATGTCAGCTCTCCAGGTGCTCGATCCCCCAGCATGGATCTTCGCCGTTTGGACACGTTCGCTTCGCCGGCGCGCCGAACTGGTCCGCGGTCACCAGCATGAAGCAGCCCTGGCAGGTGAACTCTTCTTCGCGTTTCGTAGGAAGATCGGTGTCGGACTTGGCCGCCGCCTTCTTGGGCTTGGCCACCGTCTCAGCCTCTTCGTCTTCGTCGTCCTCATCCTCGTCATCGTCGGCGGCGATGCGGTCCTTGAGGATGGCGTCGAGGTCGGCCTCGACGTCTTCCTCGTCGTCCTCGTCATCATCGTCTTCGTCTTTGACCTTGGCGACGGGCTCTTCCTTGGGCGCGTCGGCATCCTCGTCATCATCGTCGTCGAGAATCGCGGCGTCGTCATCTAGGTCGAGGTCCTCATCGATGTCGTCGATGTCGTCGATCTCGTCGATCTCGTCGACGTCCTCATCGAGGTCGGGGTCGATTTCTTCCTCGTCCGGGTCGAATACTTCCTCGTCCGAGTCCTGGTCGTCTTTGGCTGCCATTTCTTACCAATCACAAGGGATATTCAAGGTCGGGCTTTTGGCGATTGCGACACCATAGCCACGACGCCGGATAATAGACACATTTCCCGCCGATAGGGGTTAATCATGGCCGGATTTCTTCTTTTCGCCAGAATCCTGGCCAACCCTTAGCACCTTGTTTGTCCACGGCTGCGATAGCACTGGTCGACTACCCGACCGGATCGTGGCTCACTGGATGTCCGGAGCGGCCTTCGGTGGCAAGCACCGTGGTTGGGGCGATCCTGGCGCCATGGTTGGCGAAGCGCATCATCGCGGCAATGGCCTGATGTCCGGCCCGCTCGACGATCTGGCGGTGCATCTGTTGGGCTACTCGACGGCCCAGAAGCTGGCGGTCGTCGCTGGTTCGCAACTCGATCAGGTGCATGGCCGACCGGGCGCTGATGTCGATGTTAAACCGCATCCGGTGGGCCTGGCACAGCGCGTAGTGGGCTTCGCTTGGTTCGACCTCGTGGATCACGTCGAAGAGCTCCGCGGAGTGGGCCACCGCATCGTCGTACACTTCGTCGAGTTCAGCTCGGAAGACCGAGTCGGGCATGTCGTAGCCGAGACCGGGGGTGAGCTTCTGCCATTCGATGCTGAGCATGCGATGGCGTTGCAGTTCACTGAAGGTGGTGTAGTCGGCCACGATGTCGAAGTGGTAGTGCGGTCGCTCCAGCGCTCGTCCGGGGCGGTGGCGCCGATTCTGTCGGTTGCCGACGTAGGCCCGCATCACGGCCAGTCGTTCATCCACCGTCATCGAGCGAGCCCGATCAAGCAGTGCCCGCTCGGAGAGGCTGGAGACGGCATAGAGCATTGAGGCCACCAGTTTCACCTCAGCATCCGGGTCGAAGTCGGTGAGCTCGACGTCGCCGCTGCGATGACTGTCGAGGTCGATATCAGGAAGTACCGATGCCGCTGCGGTTCGCAGCGCCTCCTGGTTGTCGGCGAGGTAGCCGCTCCACGGAAGGCCCCGTTCGGTGTCGTCGACGCGACGGAGGAAGGAAGGGATCACCTTCCGCAGCTCGACCAGCATCATTTCGGCGTAGGCCCGGGCTTCGGGTGATCGGTGGGCCCGCAGCCGCAGCAGCATCGCCTCGTAGCCCTGGGCGCTACCGAAGACGCCGACGTTCACCAGCGAGCCGACGGGAAGCACGCCGCGCACCGCGGCCGTGGCTTCGGCTCGCACCATCTGATGGAACTCAAAGTCGGAACAGCCGTGGCGGGGAAGTTCGGAGCGGAAGTACTCGGCCATGGCCGGTACCAGGTCCTGGTAGGCCGCGAAGAGGCGATCCATACCCGACACGTAGTTGGTGCCCACGGTGGAGCTGAGCAAGGTCGGTGACCGGAAGTACTGGTACCGGCCGCCATGGCGCAGTTCGTAGTCGCTACCACCTGATGGTTCCACATAGGACATCACCCGGCTGCGTTCGATCACCTTGGCCAGCGGCGCTGAGACCTGCTCACACACCAGGTGAACGCCGCCGAGCTGGGCCACGGAGTCGTTCCCGTATTCAAAGAACACTCGATCGAACGACTCGAGGCCTGCGAGTGCCGTCTTGTCTGGCTCGTTGGTCGGGCCACCGGGAGTCAGGTCGAGTTCGCCCACAAACTCCTTGAGGAACAGCCGACGCATCCCGAGCGACGATCGGGCCGAGCGGGCGAAGAGCGCCGCCTTAACGGTCTCCGGCAGGTTCAGTAGTGCGTAGACCGGCCCCACCACGTTGGAGAAGTAGGGCGCCAACGCTCGGGCTTCGGACTCGCTGAATTCTTCTGTCAGGTAGGGGGCCACGGGTCCGGACTCTAGATCGACGAACCGGTGCTGTCGCGGACACTCAGGGGCCAAATCTCAAGCCGGTACGGCTAGCAGATTCGTCTGTTTGGTTGGGTGATGGCGCTCGATCCAAACCGCTGGCAGTCTCCTAAACGACGCCGATAACGGCATCTGGGTGGACGATCACCCGGACATTGCGGGGCCGGCCGACCATCTCGCCGTCCAGGGCCACCGGCACCCGGCCGTCAAGGACCAGATCGACCTTTCGCAACCGGCGCACCGAGATGTCGGGGTGCGGTAGGTGCATGCCGGCGGTAAGTCGGGAGCGGGCCTTGAACCGGTCGCCGAGGCTGAGCCGTCCCGTGATCACGTCAACCCTCCCGTCGTTTGGGTGTGATGCCGGCGCCATGCGCCATTCGCCGAGGTATTCGGCGTTCATGATTACGGTGAACTCACCCTGCCAAAGGGGCCGCCGCGCCACCAGGTGGGCCGCGAACCAGTGCTCCTCGTCGTCGAGGAATACCTGGACCGCGTCGATCGGTAGTCGCATCGATGCATCGGTACCGAGTCGGCTGGCCCCGTCGCGAGCGCCGAGGGTGCGAGCCAGATCTCCGCCGGTCAACCCGAGCTCCCGAATGGCTCGGCCATCTGCGGCTGCGGCCTCAAGTTCCCTGCGGGCCTCAGCGTCGCTGGCCACCACCAGTCCGTCGTTGGCCAACGGGCCCGGTTCCCCCCATAGTTCGCCCTTCCTGATCGTCATGCGGCAGGAACCATTACGGGCCCTCGGCCACGGTCGGCCCCGGCGCGCTGGATGATCCATCGTCGCCGGGCTCGATGTTGTTCAGCACCGCCACCACCCCTCGGGTCAGGGCTTCGGCGGCCTGGCGACAGGAGCGGGCCGTTTCGGCGTCGATGGTGGCTGAGCCCATCTGGCGCAACAGGTCGGCCAGGTTGCGGATGCCGCGAACGAAGTCGCCGCCACCCAGTTCCTCCCCATCGACGATCTCGGACAGTTCCTCACCTTCGGCCCACCGACGAGCCACCTCAGCCAGGCCGGCGTCCGGGGCCGGGGTGAGTTCGAGCCCGGCGCCGCGCTCCTGGTCGTTCAGATCCTCGATGATGCCCGTAAGCCGATCGAGTCGAGCCTGAAGTTTGCGACCACGGATTCGAGTCTGGGCTTCGTCGCCCCGTGGGTTGTGGCTCAGCGTCGAGGTCAGCGCCGCCATCTCGCCAACGGTCAAACCGTCGAACACGCCCTCGTCGAGGGCAATGGCCATGGCCAGATCGGCCTCGTGGTGCAGACCGGCAAGCAGCTCGCCGCGCTCGCTGAGCTGCCAGCCCTCTACCGCACCGGCCCAGGCCAGTACGGTGAGAACATGGTCGAACCGGGCCAGGAGCGCCCCATCTCGACGGTGCGCTGCGGTTTCGATTTGTCGGACCTCGCCCTTGAGCCGGTCGATGTCACGTCCGGCTAACAGATGCTTGTCGAGGTCATCACAGCCCCCTACCGGGTGCTCGGCGATCTCTTCCTCCAGAGCGTCGCCGCGCTGGGCGTTACCCTTCTTGCGCCCGCCACCCTTGTTGTGGAGTCGGATCTTGCGAACCTGGCTGGCTACAAGGCGTTGAAACTCGGCGTCGGCCGGAAGGAACGGTTGGGGTAGCTCGACTTCACCGATCAGCTCTGGAAGTACATCGAGGGATCCGCTGTCGGTCTCGATCAGCTTGGCTTCGGCGTCGATTCCCTTGAGTCGCACCAGGCCGGCCTTGCGATAGGCCACGCTCAGCACGCCGATGCGGCGGCCACCAAAGGCCACAACGTCGCCGGGTCGCAGTCGGCTCAACGCCTCGGCGATCTCCTCCGGCTCCGGTGGTCGGGCGCTGGCTGGGCGTCGCCCGTTTTGGTCGCGGTCGTCGCGCCGTTTGATCAGCGCCAGGTATTGGTCGATCGAGCCGTGGTCACACTCTCGTTCTCGTTGCTTGCGTTCGAGCTTGGATCGGGTGCGGTCCAGGCGGGCCTGGGTGTGGACCCGACTGCGGTCGAGTTGAAACTGGGCGAAGGACCGGCCCAGCAGCTCGGTCGCTTCGTCACGTTGGTAGCGGCGGACCAGGTTGACGGTCATGTTGTAGGTGGGTCGAAAGGCCGACTTCAGCTCGAAGCTCTTGCTTGCCGCCAGTGTCGATACCGACTCGAACGGCACGTAGGGCGAGTACAGCACCGTCGCGTAGCCCCGATCGTCGAGTCCGCGTCGGCCCGCTCGACCGGTCAGCTGGGTGTACTGGCCTGCGGTGAGCAGTTCGTGGGTCACGCCGGTGAACTTCGACAGGCTCTCGATGACCACCGCCCGGGCCGGCATGTTGATACCCAGTGCCAGCGTCTCGGTGGCAAATACCACGTCGATGAGCCCGGCGGTGAAGCACTCCTCCACGATCTCCTTAAACACCGGCACCATGCCGGCGTGATGGGCTGCGACACCGGCAATCAGCTGGTTAACCAGCTCGTCGAAGCCCAGCACGTCAAGGTCATCGTCGCCGATCTCCGCCACCCTGGCTTCGGCGATGTCAAGGATCTGGTTCCGGATGTCATCGGGGCAGCGGCGCCCGAATCGCTCCGCCGCACCTCGGGCTGCGTCGGTACAGCCCGCTCGGCTGAAGATGAAGTAGATGGCTGGCAGCCGGTCGGCCTCATCGAGGTGGTGCAGCACCTCGAGGCGCCTCGGCGTGAGCCCCTTGCGCCGCTCCGATGGACCGGAGCCCTGACCTCGGCTTCGATCATGGCGGGATCGGCCCCTTCGCCTCGGATCGGCCCGATCAAAGACTGCTCCTTCTTCATTTGGCTGCCCCTTGACCAGGGTGGGCATCACCTTCAGCTTCTTCGATTTGGCGTCGACGACGGCATAAAGGTTTTCCAGGCTGACCGGCCGCTTCTCTTCGAGTACCACGCGGGTGCGGCCCCGAACCGCCTCCAACCAGGCGCCCAGTTCTTCGGCGTTCGACACGGTGGCCGAGAGGGCGACGAACTTGACCGCTGGTGGGGTGTGGATCACCACCTCCTCCCATACCGGGCCCCGGAACGCGTCCGACAGGTAGTGGACTTCGTCCAGGACGACCCAGCCCAGCTCGTCGAGGTCGGGGCTGCGGCGATAACACATGTTGCGCAACACTTCGGTGGTCATCACCACGATCGATGCGTCGCGGCGAACCGACGTATCTCCGGTCAGCAGGCCAACGGCGTCGTCACCGTGGCGGTCTCGGAGGTCCCGGAACTTCTGGTTCGACAGCGCTTTGATCGGTGTGGTGTAGAACACCCGCTTGCCGTCGGCCAGAGCCGCATCGATTGCCGCCTCGGCCACCACTGTCTTTCCGGCGCCGGTGGGGGCCGCCACCACCACCGAATCGCCATCGTTGATGGCGGCGATGGCTTCGGACTGAAAGCGATCAAGGGCAAAGCTGTAGGCGGTCACCGCGGGTCAAGCGGCCAGGTCGTTTTCGCCACGTCGCCGGCCTCGGAGCCAGCCAAAGACAATGCTGATCTCGTAGAAGATGTACAGCGGCACCGAGAGCACCATCAGCGACACGGGATCGCCGGTGGGCGAGATCACGGCGGCCAGAACCACGATGCCAACGATTGCGTATCGGCGGCCCTTCACCAGCGTGCGGTAGTTCAACAGGCCCGTCAGCTGGAGGAAGATCAAAACGATTGGGAACTGAAAACCCAACCCGAACGCGAGCATCATGGAGGTCACGAATCGGAAGTAGCGATCGGCGGTGAACTCGGCGTCGAAGCCACCGATGCCGATAAGGAAGTCGAGGCCCCGCGGGATGACCCAGAACCCCAGGTAGGCGCCGGTCAGGAAGAGGGCGGCACCAAAGAAAACAAACGGCACCGAGTAGCGCTTCTCATGCGGATAGAGCCCCGGCATGATGAACTGCCACACCTGCCAGAGGATCACCGGGATGGCCAGGGCGATGCCGCCGTAGCCGGCAACCTTGAATCGAACGGTGAGGCTGTCGAGCGGGTCGAGCACGTTCAGATTGCAGGTCTCTCCATCTGCGAGCTGATCGCGATTCTCAAGCACCTCGCAGAGCGGATCCTCGAACCATCCTTTGATGGTGGCGTAGAAGATCCAGCAGATAACCGTGCCTACCGCTACCGCGGCGAGAGCCTTCATGACGCGGGTACGGAGTTCGGCGATGTGCTCGCGCAGGGTCATCCGGCCCTCGGTGGTCGGATCGATCACCGCCTCGGCATCAATCGCCATCAGGCCTCCGCGTCATCGTTAAACGAGTCTTCGGTACGCGAAGTGGTGTTGTCCGGTTCCGGACGCTCGGCCCGAGCCGCATCGAGTTCCTGATCAGCGGCCTGTTCGGCGGCCACCGCCTGTTTGGCCCGGGCCATCGACCGCATTTCTTCCACGTCGGGTGCCGGGATCGAACCGGGCTGGGTTGGCGCGGTGACCGCGTTGGCCTGGGCGATGGTGTTCTTGTTCACCTTGGGGGTGGTGTTGCCTCCGGGGTCGATCCCGTTGCCGGGGTTGACGCCGTTTGCAGCACCGGTGGTGGGTGCGCCGTTACCGCTTGGCCGATCGACGCCGTTTTGGCCTCCGGTGGTCGCTGAGGTACCTGTATCGAGCGGATCTTGCGCCGCGGTTTGCGACGGACCAGGGGTCGCAGCCGCTGATTCGTCGCTGTCGGTGGTATCGGCAGCGGTGTTGGTGGCCGTCGATTTGGAGTCGGCCACCGCCTTGGCGCCGCGCTCGCGGGCCGCGGCCTCAAGCGGATCATCCATGGCCGAGCGAACTTCGGCTCGGAATCCATCGGAGATTTTGCGAATCTCGCCCATCCAACGCCCCGCTTGGCGCATTGCGTCGGGGAGCTTGTCGGGCCCAAGGACCACCAGGGCGATCAGCAGGATGACCAGCACCTCACCCGAGCCGACGTTAAAGAACATTGCCTGAGTCTACCCAATCAAGGGGCCCTGACCGAACGCGACGATGCCGCCCGATCGGGCGGCATCGACAAGTTTCTGCGATCTTTAGGGACGATTCAGCGTGTTACCCGCTGAGGGGGCCATCCCGACACGGTGTTCAGCTGTCGATCTGGGCCCAGAGTTCTTCGAACCACGTATCGTCGTCGTGGAGGATCTGGTGGAAATCCAACAGATCGTCATGGGTGATCTTGGGTCCGGTCGGGCGTTCTGAGAGCTCCGCAGGGAGATCCCAGGTCGTCATCGCCACACCGGAGGCCACCAGCAGATCAATGGTTCGGGGCTCCGCTGGCTTCACCACCGTCATTGAACAATAGGGGCACCGGAATGCATAGGTGCCTTGGTTATCTGCGGAGCAAACTCTCACGTTGACGTCAGCTGTGGTCAGCTCGACATCTCCGCAATCGTGACAGCTTGCTCTGATCGTTGCCATCGGACTCAATTCCTCCTGTACCCGCCTGCAGTAATTCCATCGGCCCCACCCCGAGCGACCTTAAGGTGGTAAGTCATCTTCTTGTCCCACAAATTGCCTAATGAGAACCGCATTCAGGCCGACATGTCGAGGTCCCGTCATTTCCCTCCAGCCGTCCCTCATCTATCCGCCGATTGGCTTTGCCCATCGGGGCGCCCGGGCCCATGAGCAGGAGAACACCATCAAGGCGTTCGCTCTGGCCCTACGTCTTGGCGCCCCCGGTCTCGAGAGCGATGTGTGGCTGTCGAAGGATGGCCAGGTCATCCTCGATCACGATGGTTATGCGAACAAGCTGCGGCGGCGGCCCATCGGTTCGGTCGACCGCGATCAGCTACCGGAGCACATGCCGACGCTGCCCGAGCTTTTTGATGCCGTTGGCACCGACTATCACCTGAGCCTCGACATCAAAGATGACGAGGCCGCGGCCGAGGTGATCCGGGTCACCACCGAGTTGGCCCCCGACTTGGTTCCTCGCCTCTGGCTTTGCCACCCCGACTTCGAAACCGTGGCCAGCTGGCGGGAGCTGTCCTCCGACGTCAAGCTCGTGGATTCAACCCGCATCCGCAAGATGAAGAACGGACCGGAGCGGCGAGCCAAGGCTCTTCAGGAGCTTGGGATCGATGCGGTCAACATGCACCACTCAGACTGGACCGGTGGGCTGGTGGCCCTCTTCCACCGGTTTGAGCGGGTGTGCTTTGGCTGGGATGCCCAGCATGAACGGGTGATCGGTGGCCTGACCAACATCGGCATCGACGGCGTGTTCAGCGACCACGTCGATCGCCTCACCAGCGTCATACCCAACTAGTGGTGTGTCGCCAAAATACTGATGCGGTCTGGACGGGCCCCGACGCCGCTGGCTGCGTCCTCGACCCCTCCCTACCGGACGAGGTAAGTCGGGGATCTGCGTCCTTGCCAGACGACGCCGGATGCCTCGCCCGGACCGCGACACTATTTCAGCGACACACCACTAGGAGCGCCGTGGCGCTCGCGCTAGAAGAACTCGAAACTTCTGAGGGGCCAGAACTTCACGAAGGCCCTACCGACCATTTCGTCGCGTCGCAGCGGGCCCCAGGCCCGGCTATCGAGAGAGTTGTCCCGGTTATCGCCCATCATGAAGAACTCGTCATCACCTAGGACGATTGGCTCGGCGCCGGGGACCCGGGGCCGGGTAACGGTATTTTCGGGCAGATACGGCTCTTCGAGTGGGTCGCCGTCGATAAACACCTGACCGCTGCGGATCTCGACCGTTTCACCGGGAAGCCCAACGACCCGTTTCACCAGTTCATTGGGCGCCTCGGGCCCACCGGAAGCTCCATCCGGCCGATGAAACACCACGATCTCGCCGCGACTGGGGTCACCAAAGTGGTTGCCGAGCTTGTTCACCAGAATGCGGTCGTTGCGGACCAGGGTTGGTTCCATCGACGGCGATGGGATGTAGAACGCTTGGAGCAACAGGGTGTTGACCACGACGGCCAAGCCAACCGCTCCAACGATGACCACCAGCCACTCGACGGCATTGCGGAGCGGGCTGCGCTCAAGCTCCTCCGCGTCTTCGCCGTCGCCATCGTGGGCGAGGCGATGCTCGTCATCGGCCAAGGTGTTCTCGAGTGTTTTTTCGGAGTAGGCATCGCGGTCGCCGTCGGCGCCGCTCAGATGGTCGATACCGCGGTCCCCATCGGCCCAAAACGCATCGTTGATATCACGGCTTGCGCCATCTCCCAGATCATCGAGATCGTTGAGACCGGTGGATGGCATACAAACCTCTCCGTCCTGCAGGTACTGGTGCCGACCCGGACGGTAGACCGACACCCTCGAACTCCCTACGATACCCGAGGATCCGCCGCGCTGTTGACCACCACCCCGCCGGGGCCATCGCCTAGGTCGCTCGCTTTAGCCAACAACCATCGTTGCTTACCGCTACAGGCCGCCAAGATCGCTGAGAGGCCAGTACTGGGCGAACGCCGTCCCGGCGATGGCGGAACGGCGAACCGGTCCAAAGCGCCGGCTATCGATCGAGATTTCCCGGTTGTCGCCCAACACGAAGTACTCCCCTGGGCCCAACTGCACCCTGGACTCGGAGTTTGGAGCATCCGTCAGCGTTCCCGGGGCTAAATAGGGCTCGTCCAGCACAGTGCCGTTGAGCCAGACCCGGCCCTGTCGGATCTCGACCAGGTCACCGGGGGTCCCGATCACTCGTTTGATCAAGTCGGTGCTCGTCCCTGGCCGTTCGAACACCACCAGCTGGCCGTGGGCGGGGTCTGACCACAGTCCAGCAACCTTGTTGACCAGTACTCGGTCGTCAACGTCGAGGGTTGGGGTCATCGACTGCGACGGGATAAAGAACGCTTTGACGCCAAACAGGCTCAGCAGCACCGCGATCGTGAGGGCACCGCTGGCGATGACTGCCCATCGGACCCAAGCTCTCGCCGGCTCTCCGTCGTGGCCCGGGCCGTGGGTCTCTGTGCCTGCCGCGCCGGATCGATCCGAAGCGCGGCTCACACCGTCGAGCACCAACGCTTCGCGGCCGACCCACGGAGGCAGGTCGTCGAAGCTTGGACCTGGTTCGGTATTGGCTCGGTCGATGGTCGCTTCGGATCGCCCCGCCCGTCTTCTGGCTCTTCGCTTGCCGGTTGCCTCCGCCGCCTCCGATACTGCCACCGCCGAGCTACCGATACCGCTCGAGCACTCGGTGAGCCGCAGACCGGGCCAAGCCCTGATGCTCCTCGCTGGTCACCTCGACATCGTCGCCGAGGCTGAGCAGCAGCCGTTCCAGCCATGCTGTTCCCGCCACTGGCAGCACCACGGAGATGGTTCCGTCGCGGGCGGCGCGGGCCGAGTCGTGGGGGTAGGTATCGATCACCCAGTGGGCCGCTGGAGCCAACGTCAGCTCAGCTCGCGGATGTCCGTCGTCGGCTCCGAAGTCGCCGACGCCGCTACGGCTGCGCTCGAGGTGCTCAGGCGACACCGCCTGCTCGGTCGCTGTGGCCCCATGGATGCGGTCTACTCGAAACACGCGATCGGCCTCGGAGCGGTGGCACCATCCCAGTAGATACCAGTGGCCGTCGTGGAACCGCACTTCGGCCGGATCGACGTTGCGGGTGCTTCGTTCATCGCGCCCGTAGCTGTAGTAGTCGAGTTCGACGGTGACTTGATCGGTGGTGGCGCTTCGGAGCGTCTCGAGCGTGCCCGGATCGGAACCATCGAGCTCGATATCAACCGCCTCACCTTCGGATACTCCGAGGGCCCCGGCTAGTTTGGAGAGCCCGCGATCGAGCGGTCCCCCCTCGCCAACACCGACGAGTGAACGCATCCCTGCACCGGCGGCCACCAGGGCAAGACCCTGCTGGGGCGAGAGGCGCAGTGGGCGGGCGAAATACTCGGCGTAGCGAATCCAGACCCGGTTTGAGTCCACCGCGACCTCGACCAGTTCATCGGGGGTGAACGGGTGCAGCCCCACCAGAAACACCACGTCGAGGTCGGCGAGCAGCGACTCGCGGTCTATGTCGAAGGTGGCACAGATTTCTTCGATTGTGGGCCCGTCGCGTTCGGCGATCCAGGGCACCATGGAGAGCAGTCGTTCGAGTCGGGCCGATGCCCCTCCCCTAGCCATCGATGGTCTCCAGCCAGTCGATCATCATGGTGCGCAGTTCGGGTGGGGCCAGCACTTCCGCGTGTTCAAGAAACGACAGGACGAACGATCGGAAGGCGTCGCGGTTGGTGACCGCCAGTCGTAGCACCACCGACCCATCGTCACGCCACTCCGCGGCCGACTGGTCGACTTGGCTGGCCGCCAGTTGGGCCTGGCCGGCGTCGACAAGAAGCTCAGCCTCGACCGGCGCTTCGTCACCGAAGCGCCAGGGTTCGAAGGGGCGGTGGCTGCGGGTCTGGGCTGCGTCGGGGTGTTGGTTGTCGTTGCTGACCGCCACCCGTCCGTCGATGCGGTCGAGTCGGAAGTTGCGCTCCGCGCTGCGGTCACGGTCGAATCCAGTGATGTACCACCGGCCTCGACGGAAGTCGAGACGGAGCGGATCGACATGGCGCTCCTCCTCCTTGTAGGAGAAGGTGACCGCCCGCTCCCGTTTGACCGCGTCCCATAGCGGAGCCAGGTTCGGGTCGTCCGGTAGCCGGGCCATCTCCTCGGTGGTCTGCGTTCCTGGCGAGGCTCCCAGTTTCCACATCGCTTGGTCGGAGCCTTCACCTTCGAGGCGAAACATTGAGGCCGCGAGGTGCAGTGCCGCAAGTTCATCCGGCTCAAAGCCGGGGTCGTCGAGGTAGTACTCCTCGGGCGGGATTCGGTAGCCCTCAAGTGGTGGTTGCCGTTGCGGGATCGCCTCCAGGACGATCGGGATGCCCATGTCCCGCAGGTCGTCCTTGTCCCGCTCGAAGGCGCGCCGGTAGGACTGGCGGTTCTCGGGGTAGCCGGGGACCCGCTCGTAGATGTCGTCGAGGTCAAGGGGGCGCGACGTGTTGAGCAGGGCGGCGGTGAGGTTGAGGAGGCGTTCGAGCTTCGCCAAGGGTGCTTCTCCGGGGGCGATGCGGACCGCTACAGCGAGGCGATCAGCTTATCAACACGCTCGTCATGGGCCTTGAATGGGTCCTTGCACAGCACGGTGCGTTGGGCTTGGTCGTTCAGCTTGAGGTGGACCCAATCAACGGTGTAGTCGCGTTTGCGTTCCTTGGCCCGCTTGATGAACTCGCCGCGTAGACGGGCCCGTGTGGTTTGGGGTGGTTCGGAAACGGCGTTGTCGATGTCGGCGTCGTCGACGATGCGGTCCACCAGTCCTCGCGCCTCAAGCTTGTAGAACAGGCCCCGATCGCGGCTGATGTCGTGGTACTGCAGATCGACCAGCGATACCCGGGCGTGGGCCAGGGGCAGGTCAAACTTCTCCCGGTACTGTTCGATCAGCTTGTACTTGATCACCCAGTCGACCTCGCGGTCGAGGCTGAGTGGATCGGTTTCCAGGCCGGTCATCACGTGTTCCCACATGCTGAGGGCCTGTTTTTCGAGCGGTGACAGGTCGTGGTTCTCGGCGTAGCGCAGCGCCTTCTCGAGGTACTCGGCCTGGATGTCGAAGGCGCTGACTTCGCGGCCGTTAGCCAATCGAACCCGCCGGGTGCAGGTCATGTCGTGGCTGATCTCGCGGATCGCCCGAATCGGGTTCTCCAGCGTGAGGTCGCGAAGGACCACGTTGGGCTCTTCGAGCATCCGCAGCAGAATCGAGCAGGCCCCCACCTTGAGGAAGGTGGCGTACTCACTCATGTTGGAATCACCGACGATCACGTGCAGCCGGCGGTAGCGCTCTGCGTCGGCGTGTGGTTCGTCTCGGGTGTTGATGATGGGGCGGGATCTGGTGGTGGCGCTTGAGACGCCTTCCCAGATGTGTTCCGCCCGCTGGCTGATGCAGTAGGTGGCGCCCCGCGCCGTCTGGAGCACTTTCCCGGCACCGGCGTAGATCTGACGGCTGACCAGGAACGGAATCAGCACCTCGGCGTAGTGGGAGAAGTCATCACGACGGGTGGTGAGATAGTTCTCGTGACAGCCGTAGCTGTTGCCAGCGGAGTCGGTGTTGTTCTTGAACAGGTAGATGACGCCGCGGATGCCTTCTTCGCGCAGACGTTGCTCGGCGCCGTTAAGGAGATCCTCAAGGATCCGCTCCCCCGCCTTGTCGTGGGCCACAAGGTCATAGATGGAGTCGCACTCAGCGGTGGCGTACTCGGGGTGGGAACCGACATCGAGGTAGAGCCGCGAGCCATTTTGCAGGAACACGTTGGAGCTGCGGCCCCACGAGACCACCCGCCGGAACAGGTAACGCGCCACCTCATCCGGGCTGAGCCGACGTTGCCCCCTCAGCGTGCAAGTGACGCCGTATTCGTTCTCAATGCCGAAAATCCGACGCTCCATAGCCTCCGACGGTATCGGTCGGCGGCCCTACTTGCCTTGGCGGGCAGCCACTCGGTTTTGTTGACCGGATCTGCGCACCCACAGCGCCATACATGCCACCGACAGCGCCATGACGACCAGCACCGCCAATTGGAGGGTTCCACCCCGGTCCGAGGCCCGTTGTGGCGGGGCGCCAGAGTTGGGGGTTGGGATCATCGATGGCACGGCGTCTCCCTGCTGATTCAGGGTGGGGACCACATCACGAACCGTGGTGCTTGCCTGGGCTCGTTCCTGTTCGGTCGCAGAGGCGACGGGTGCGCTGGGCCCCGTCAACGGTTCGGACTCGACAAGATCGGGCACGAGGGGCGCGGTATGGTCGGCTTGGCCTGCGGCCTCGCTCACCGTTAGCCCAATCCCAGCGATGGTCAGCATCACCAGTAGGCCCAGTGGGCCAAAACGGCTCCAGCGGGCCCGATTGACGCGGTGTTCGCCCGGTTGCTTCAGCATGTGCGAGCCATGTTGACGGGCGGGGGGCTGATGGATTCTGGATACCAGAGTCGGTATCGTGGAAGTGTGGAACTTCGAGACGGCACCGCGGGCGACTCCAGCCCAGAAGATCCAGCCGACCGCGCCGGGTCAAGCTCCGAACCCGGGGCGATGGTGCGGGTGTACACCGCGGCCGACAACTTCGAAGCCCAGGTGGTAGCTGCTCGACTCGGCGCTGCGGGGATCCTCTGGCAGCTCCGCGCCGACAACCTCGACAGCCTGTATCCCGCTCTGGGGATGGTTGAGGTGTTGGTGGAAGAGGCCAACGTCCTTGAAGCCGCCGCGTTAGTCACGCCTGCGACCCTAACTGAGTAGCTCGGCCACTTCGTCGTCTTCGAAGCGTCGGAAGGTGCGCCGGTGAGAGCTGTCGCGATCAAGCATCGCCGCTTCGATATCTGACGCTTCAAGCTCACGATCGGGTCCGGCGAGGGCGCCGACCGCGGCCTTGACCGCAGCCGCAGTATCAAGGTCGGGGGAGAAAAGGTTCTCCATGCGCTCCTTGATGGCTTCGGCGTCACCGCCCAGTACCGAGAATCGCTCTTCGTCCATCACCGTGCCGTCGTAAAGAATATGGAAGAGGGTGTCGTGGGTAGCCTCGCCACCGACCTCGGCGACCAACAATTCCACCTCCATCGGCTTCATCTCATGGGTGAAGATCTGACCGAGCATCTGGGCGTACTGGTTGGCCAGGCTTCGGGCGTCGACGTCTTCGCGGCTGTAGTTGTAGCCCTTCAGGTCGGCGTGGCGGACTCCGGCGATGCGGAGCTGGTCAAACTCGTTGTACTTTCCAACACCGCCGAAGGCGATACGGTCATAGATCTCGGACACCTTGCGGAGGGTGGCTGACGGGTTTTCGGCAACCAGAACCACACCGTCTTTGGCGATCAAGCCTACGAGCGCCTTGCCTCGGGCGATTCCTTTTCGGGCATAGTCGGCCCGATCCTTCATTACCTGCTCGGGAGCGACATAGAACTGCTGGCTCATGCTCGGCCTCCCTGAGGTGCGGCGGTGGCGGTTTGGAGGTCGTCGACCATGGCGCCGAATCGTTCGGCGATTTCGCTCTCTTCTACTTCGGTGTAACCGTCGGAGGTGATCGACGCGATGATCGGGTAGATCCCCCTCACCAGGTCAGGCCCGCCGGTTGCGGAGTCTTGGTCGGCCGCTTGGAACAGGGCCGAGATGCAGAGGTCGATCCCCTCCTCACGGGTCATGTCCGTCTTGAAGCCGAGCTTGATGACGGTGCCGGCATGGAGGCTTCCCGATCCGGAGGCGGCGTAGTGGCTCTCTTCGTACCGGCCGCCAGTGACGTCGTACTCAAAGAGGCGTCCAACCGCTCGACCGCGGTCATAACCACAGAACAGCGGCACCACGGCCATGCCCTGCATCGCTGCGCCCAGGTTTCCCCGGACCATGATCGAGAGCTGGTTGGCCTTGCCTTCGAGGCTTAATGCCTTGCCTTCGACCTTCTCGTAGTGCTCGAGCTGCAGTTGGAAGAGCTTGACCATCTCAATGGCCGGTCCGGCGGCGCCCGCGATGGCTACGCCGCTCCAGCGGTCGCCCGGAAAGACCTTCCGCATGGTGCGGTGCGAGATGAGGTTGCCAGCGGTGGCCCGGCGGTCACCGGCGAGGATGACGCCATCTTGTATGGTGACCGCAACCACGGTCGTGCCGTGGGGCACCTCGCCAGCGGCGAAGGACGCTGCGGCTGCGTCGGACGTGCGGTGGTCCCGGGACCGTTCTCGAAGGCCCATGAAGTCGGGGCCAGGATCCTCAGGAGGTCGAAAGAAAGGCAGATTCACCCCTTCACGTTAGCGCCCCAGCGCGCTGGTCGGTCGCTCCGGTCAACGACCGGCAACCATGACCGGTTCGCGGTTGAGGCCTCGCAGAACGTTTGTGGCGATCAACCGATCACCGAGGGCGTTGGGATGGATCCCGTCGATCGTGTGGCCGCCAGCGGTGGTGGTGGCGGTGTTGAAGCCAAAGCCGCCGTGGATGAAGCCAACTGGCAGGCCAGCACGTCGAAGCGCCGCTGCGGTGATCCACATCGTGGCTCGGAGCTCTTCGGCTCGGTCTGCGCTGGCTGCGGTGGCGGGCGGCGAGACCAGGAGAATCCGCATATCGGGGTTTACCGCGTGGGCCAGCAGCGCCAGTCGAACCACCGATCGAGCCATGGTCTCGGTGGTGGTATCGGGGTTGAGCAGAAAGTCGTTGGTGCCGAGCATGGCCACCACCACATCGGGCTGATACCGGCGGAGGTCGCTGTCGGCCCGTTGCGGATCGTTGCAGCCATTGACGGTGAGCTCGACATAACACGTCAGGGTGCGGCCGAACCGGCTCGCGTGAGCGGTCGACCAACCGGTGCGGGCGTACCATGCCGGGTCCACTTCTACTGCACCCCGCCCGCTCGGCGCGTACGGACCCTGGTTCGGGCCGACCATGTTCACTGACACACCCCGCCGCTCAAGCTCGGCCACGGCAAAGGATCGCCAGGTGTGGGGTCGGCGGGTGGCGTTGCCCATCTTGAAGGCGAACCCCTGGGTAATCGAGTCGCCCATCACCATGATCCGCACGGGAGGGGCTGCGCCGCCCATCGCGTCGGCGGCTGACGTGGATGCATGGTCCCGGTAGTGGGGTTCGGTCATTGCTGGCGGGGTGGTGGGTTCCGACGCAGGCTCATTGTGGTCGGCCCGGGCTGGCCTGGTTTGTGCGTCGAAGGCCCATGCGACGGCGATAAGGGCCACCACCGCGGTCAGCCCTGACAGGACAAGTCGTCGCCAATGGGCCGGTGGTTTTTGGGTCGGTGGCTCTGATGTCATCGTTCCCAAGGTGATCATCGTTCCCAAGGTGATCATCGTTCCCAAGGTGATCATCGTTCCCAAGGTGATCATCGTTCCCAAGGTGATCAT
>CALAML010000042.1 GCA_937925845.1 uncultured Acidimicrobiales bacterium
ACTCCCCCGGTGGCCGAGGCGATTGGTCTCGGCGCCGCCGTCGACTACCTCGAGTCGGTCGGCATGGAGGCGATTCGTCGCCACGAGGTGGAGCTCACCGCCTACGCCTTGCGCTCGCTCACCGAGCGGTTCGGTCCATCGGTCACCATTCACGGTCCGGCCGAGCCCGGCGAACGGGGTGGGGTGCTTTCGTTTGAGGTGGCCGACATGCACCCGCACGACGTCACCCAGGTGCTCGACGAGAACGCGGTGTGTTGTCGAGCCGGCCATCACTGCGCCAAGCCGCTGATGAAGCAGCTCGGAGTACCGGCATCAACCCGAGCCTCGCTGTATCTCTATAACGACGAGTCCGATGTGGATTCACTGGCCGATGCCATCGATCAGGCCCAGCAGCTCTTCGCCCTCTGATTTCACCCGCCGACCCCATTCACCCTTCAGGACGACACCATGCCAGGACTTGAAGACCTCTACCGCGAGATCATCCTCGACCACTACCGCAGCCCGCGTAACCGCGGTGAGCTGGAGCCCCCGGCTCACCGGGCCGAGGGGTTTAACCCGCTGTGCGGCGACGAGATCATCGTCTTTCTCGATGTGAAGGATGACGTCGTGGAAAACGTGGCGATCGGGGGTCAGGGTTGTTCGATCAGCCAGGCGTCGGCGTCGATGATGAGTGCGGCCATCAAGGGCAAGTCGATCTCCGAGGTGCGCCAGACCATCCGGGCGTTTAAGGAGCTGATGAGCATCCATGAGAACGAGATCGGCGGCGATGGAAACGAGGCTGGGGTGGACGGTGCCGCCGACGACGAGGCTGAGCCGGTGAACCTCGGCGATCTCGAAGCGCTTCGCGGCGTGGTGAAGTTCCCGGTCCGCATCAAATGTGCCACCCTCTCGTGGAACACGGTCACTCAGGCCCTCGACGACATCGAAGCCTAGGAGTCCGAGGCGCATCCAAGCCCAGGCCGCCCACTGACCCTCTGATGCTGATTCGCTCGTGTTGATCGACGCCGTTGACCTTGATGATGGTCACGTTCTCACCGGTGATGTCTGCATCGTCGGTGCTGGTGCGGCTGGCATCACTATGGCGCGGGCGCTGATCGACAGCGGTCTTGAGGTGGTGTTGCTCGAAGGTGGCGGTTTCGAACCCACCGACGAGTCGATGGCTCTCTACGAGGGCGAGATGACCGGGCGCCCGTTCGGCACCGACGAGTCGCCGATCCCGTTCACCAGCACCCGGCTGCGGCATTTCGGCGGCACCACCAACCACTGGGCCGGGTTTTGTCGGCCGCTGCAGCCAATCGATTTTGAGGAGCGCAGTTGGCTGCCGGTTTCGGGTTGGCCCATCTCGTTCGAAGATTTGGCGCCCTGGTACGACCAGGCCACCGAAGTGTTGGAGCTGCTCGACACCTCGTTCGACTGGCGGGACTGGAACGCCAGTCGCCAGACCGGCGAGCCGCCGTTCAGTTCCGAGGCTCTCGATTTCAAGACCTACCAGATTCAGCCGCAGCGCTTTGGGCCGCGTTATCGCGACGAGTTGGTCGACGCCGCCAACGTGACGGTGTGCATCAACGCCAACGCCACTCGAATCGCCCTCGCTCCCGATGGCGAGTCGGTGGTGGGACTGGACTTGGCCACCCTTTCCGGCACCTCGTTCTCGGCCGAGGCCGACGTGTTTGTGTTGGCGATGGGCGGGATCGAGAACCCACGGTTGATGCTGGCCTCGAACGACGTCAGCCCCAACGGGGTGGGCAACGAAAACGATCTGGTCGGCCGCTTCTTCACCGAGCATGTGCAGGCGGTGGTGGGTATCGCCGCCCTCACCGACAGTCCCGAGGCCAACGATTCGCTCAACACTAAGGTGTTTGAGGAAGGGCCGCAGAAGGTGGCCTTTGCTACCGCCATGACCCTCACCGACGAGGTCGTTACCGAAGAAGAGCTGGTGGTGGCCGAAACCCAGTTTTTTCTGGGGAACTTTCCGGAGGGGTCGCCGTGGCCGGTCGAGGGGTTGGCCCCGTCTTCGGTGGGCGCACTCTTTGGTGCGGTCTCCGAGGGCGACCTGGGTTCGGTGTTCACCGTTGGCATCACCAGCGAGCAGCAGCTCGATCCGGAATCCCGCATCACCCTGACCGATGACGTGGACAGCCTCGGTGTCCCCCGGGTGAGCCTGCACTGGAAGCAGGCCGAGATCGAGCGGCGGTCGATGGTGCGCTTGGCTGAGGTTCTTGGCCGTGAGTTGGGACGCAGTGGCCGGGGCCGGGTGCAGCTGGTAGCCGACAAGATCTCCCCCACCGATCAGCCGATGGTCGACGGCGAGTTGCTCACCATCTACGAGGTTGCTCCGGGCGAGCCACCGCCGCTTGATGCGCCGAATCCAGCGCTCGACTACGTGGGTGAGTTTCATGTGGGGCCGGGCAACCACCACATGTGCACCACCCGCATGGCCGCTGACCCAAGCACCGGCGTGGTTGATGCCAACGGGCGGGTGTTCTCCACCGACAATCTCTTTGTGGCCGGCAGCTCGGTCTTTGCCACCGGCGGCCTCTCCCCACCCACATTCACCATCGTCGCC
>CALAML010000043.1 GCA_937925845.1 uncultured Acidimicrobiales bacterium
GCCTGCTGTGAGTCTCCTGGGGGGAGTCACACAACGGCGGGGCCGACGCGCTTCAGTCAGTGGCCCGGGTATGCCGGGTCAGCGCTGGGGCCTTATCAGGCGTTCTTGCCTGCAGCCTTCAGCTTCGAACCGGCGGTGATCTTCACCTTGGTGCCGGCCGGAATCTGGATGGTGGCACCGGTCTGCGGGTTGCGGCCGGTACGGGCCTTGGTGTTGGCCTGCTCGAAGGTGATCCAACCGGGGATCTGCACCTTCTGGTTCTGGCGGACCTTCTTGGCGACAATGTCGAACATCGCCGAAACGACGGCATCAGCGTCAGTCTTGCTCACGCCAGCTTCATCTGCGATATCTGCGACCAATTCTGCCTTGTTCATGGCTGTCCTCCTTGGGGACGGGGGGCGCTATTCCTGGGTTGGTTTGCTACGCCATTTGCAACTTTCAGACCACCTCAGACGATCTCGTCATCGGGGCTTTGAGTTGGTGGCCAAGATTGTGGCCCGAGTTCCCACGTTTTCCACGGAACTTTTCAACTTTTTGCAGGATTTCGAGAAAGCGCCGCGGAATCCACCCCTTCGCCAAAGGCGTCTGCTATGGCCTCCTGTGGCATCCCGGCCTTCGAATATTGGTGCCGATGGAATGGGGCCCATGGGTCGCGGGTTCATGGACTTCGTGAGCAACACCGCACTACTGACCCGTCCCGCAGAGGACGCCGTCGACGTTCGAGGAGACCTTGTGCCCGACCGACTCGGCGGTATCGAGGGAAACGGTTACCGTGAAAGGGTGGAACCAGACCAGGACCCGACCGCTCCGTCGCCCGCGCCAAGCTCATCGTCTACGGGTGAGGATCGCTTCAGCGAGTATGTGCTCCCCGAATTGGAAGTAATGGGGCGTGTCGCGCTTTCGCTGACCCGTTCCGCTTCCGATGCTGAAGATCTGGTGCAGGAGACCCTGCTGCGGGCCTATCGGGCCATCGACCGCTTCGACGGTCGGTATCCCCGGGCGTGGCTTTTGACGATCATGCGTAATGCCCAGGTGAACCGAGTTCGCCGCAGGCGACCGGAGTTGCTGCGGGATCCTGAGGATGCGGTGCGGACGATGTCCGATACCGATGGCGAGGGTTCGACCACCGAGGATCGGGCCATGCACGGCCAGTTCGACTCGGTTGTTGAATCGGCCTTCAACGAGTTGCCGGTCAAGTTCCGTGAAGTTGTGGAGCTGGTGGATCTCAACCAGCTCAGTTATGCCGAGGCGGCCGAGATCCTCGATGTTCCTGTCGGCACGATCATGAGCCGTCTGCACCGGGGGCGTAAGCGCATCCGGGACCATCTTGGTCCGGATCATCCTGCGGCCAAGTTGGCGGCATCGCGCCAGGCCAAAGAAGCCGATGCGGCCGCCGACGGTACCGATGGCGGCGGTGTGGATCTCGAAGACAGTTTGGACGTTGAAGAAATGAAAGCGCCCGAGCGCGCCAGTGGGGCCGGCGAGGATGCCGGAGACGAAGTGAGGGAGCGGTCATGAAGCGCTGGATTCCAATGGGTAACGGCATGTCGTGCCGTCAAGCGGCGAAAACGATTCAGGCCTACATCGACAACGAGCTCGACGACGACAGGTCGGCGCTGCTTGAGCGCCATCTCGACGCCTGTCGGGACTGTGGTCTTGAGCTCGATACCTACGAAGAAATCAAGGCCGCCCTCGGCCGTCAGAGCTTCGAGCTGCCGAACGAAACCATCGAGCGCCTCCGCAACTTCGGCAACGAGCTTGCTCTTGGCGAGGTTGAAGGGGTCTAAGCGACCCTGCCGGTGGCGATCCGGGTTGCCCCGGCCCACTTCGCACTAGAATCTTCCTTCTAACCGATTTGGCGTCGCCGAACGGCTGAGTTGAGGGGGAAGTGTGCTGCGTTACTGGCGTGGTTTGGCGGTGCTGATGGTGGCGGTGATGCTGGCTGCGGCCTGCGGTAGCACCGATAACGTTCCGGCGGCGGCGCCCGCCGACGAGAGTGGCGCTGAGGATGCCGCCGACGCGGATCCGGGCGATACCGATCAGGGTGATACCGAGGATGTCGCATCCACCACCACAACCACCACTTCGGAGGCTTCGGATGGAGGCGGGGCAGAAGCCGATCCGGCGGAGGCACCCGTCCTCGAAGTCGAGCCCGACCCCGTACCAGAACCTGAGCCGGTGCCCGACCGTGCGTTCTACGTGCTGCCTCCGGGCAACTTCGGGGGTCAGGTCACCACCGATGAGTCGTTCGATCAGCTGCCGCTCTACGACGGGTTGACCCCGCTGCGGGGCGACATCAGCGATGCCGATCTGGAGGAGTTCTTCCTGCCCGCCGACTTTGAACCGGTGGGCGCCACCACCGAGGAGCCGACCGGGCGGGATGGCACCACGATCATCTATGACGATTTTGGGGTGCCCCACATCACCGGTGAGACTAGGGAGGATCTGGCATTCGGCGCCGGTTGGGTGACCGCTCGCGATCGAGCGTTGCTCCTGGCCCTCGGTCGGGGCCCAGCGCGGGTGGCGGTGGCTGATGTGCCGGGGATCGACGCCTTCCGGCTGATCACGTCAGGTCAATCGTTTACGCCAAGTGACGCCACCGAGGCCCTGGTCGACGCCCAGCTTGATCTTTTGGTGGAGACCTATGGCGACGAGGGTGAACAGATCGTGGCTGAGGCCGAGGCCTACGCCGATGGCATCAACGCCTACTGGGAAGCCAACGATGTCGGGTCGCCGCCGGTCGATGCCGCCGACGTGATCGCCGTGACCGCGTTTATCGGGTCGATCTTCGGTGCTGGCGGCGGCAGCGAGGCCGCCAACGCCGAGTTCCTGTCCACCCTCGAGGGGGCTTTCGGACCCGAGGCCGGTCGGGATCTGTGGGAGGACGCCATGGGGTTCGACGATCCCGAGGCGCCGACCACGATCGAGGAGCGTTTTGAGTACGGGCCGCTCACCGGTGGGGAGGTGGTCGGTTCGGCGGTGATCGATGCCGGTTCGGTGATTTCGTTGGATCCGCGGGCGCCGGTGGAAGGTTCAGCTCCCGGGTTGATCGTCGATGCCACCGACGATGCCGGGGGTAATGCTGCCGATAGCGGGGGCGGCGATGAGCAGGCGGTCGGGCTGTACGAGGCTGCCGGTCCCGTGCCTGGCATCGAGGCTTCGAACTGGTTGCTGGTCGATCAGGAGCGCTCGGAGCAGGGCACCACGCTGGCGGTGCAGGGGCCCCAGCTCGGTTACTACTACCCCGAGATTGTGCAGCAGCTGCACCTGAGCGCGCCCGGTATTGAGGCTCAGGGAATCGGCGTGCCCGGTTTGGCCATGTATCTGCTGATCGGCCGGACCGAGGATTACGCCTGGAGTCTCACGTCGGCCAACCATGACGTCCGAGACGTCTTTGCCGAGCAGTTGTGTGAGCCGGATGGGGCGGAACCGACCCGCACCTCGGCCCACTATGAGTTCGAGGGCGACTGCATTCCGTTTGAGATCTTCGAGGCCGGCGTGCTCGGCACGCCGGAGGGTCCGGTTGATATCTCCTATCCCACGTCGGTGCATGGTCCGGTGATTGGCACCGCTACTTCGGAGGGGCGTCCGGTGGCGCTCACCCGCCAGCGCTCCACCTTTGGTCGTGACGGGCTGAACCTGGCGGCGCTGAAGGCCATGACCGAAGGCCAGGCCGACACCCCGGAGGCCTTCTTCGAGGTGGCGAACCGGTTCGAGTTCACCTTCAACTGGGGGTACGCCAACCGCA
>CALAML010000044.1 GCA_937925845.1 uncultured Acidimicrobiales bacterium
CCGTTTTTCACCTTTGGGACCCGTGTTGAGGCCACCGAGAAAGGCTGGGAGGATCGCATTCGGCCTCACTTCCGGCACCTTACGTCAAGCCCGAACTTCGAGCTCTACGGCAACAGTTCATTGCAGGAGATCACCTCGGCCGGTGTGGTTGTTGCGAGCATCGACGGCGATCAGCCCCACACCATTGCCGCCGACGAAATCGTGATGGTGACAGCCAACCGGCCCGCGGAACTTCCGGGCCCGGATCGACCCGACGGACCCCGCTGGCACATCACCGGTGACGCGGCCGGAGTGAGGACGCTTGAGGCCGCGGTGTTCGACGGCCACGAGTGTGCCCTCGGACTGAACCAGGTCCAGTAGCGGCCAGGTTTTTCGCTGCCCCGGTTGACAGTAGTTCTAATTCGAAATATCGTGAGAGCGAGAGGCTAGCGGTTGCTAGCCAACTGCTGGGAGGGGTGCGCGATGCCGGCCTTGCAACATCCGTATATGAACGCAACCTACGAAATTCAGGGCGACGGGCGGGTGCTCGTTCATGACCTCGACGCTGAGACCAGCGGAGTTTTTGATCCGCTTGGACGCTGGTGTGAAGGCGAGCTGCGCTTCGCCGACATCCAGTTCGTGCGGTGGGTCGCGGAGACCGAAGACCCAAACGCGGGTTGACCGCCTTCACCCCCAATCCCAACCCCTGGCGCCGTCGTCGTGCCGGGGCCCCAGATCGGAGCACCGATGACCGACGTTGAGAACCGCCCCACTCCTGACGAGACCCCCGTCGAGATGCCGCGGTCAGCCGGCGTGAGCGTGAACGAGGTATTGAGCCGAGAGGCGACCTACCAGAACGTTCCCAAGTCGCTGCTGATCGAGTCGCCTGAGCTGATCGAACCCGGCGTCGTTGACGTCGAGCGCTATACCTCCTATGACTTCCACCGCAAGGAGGTCGAGTTGGTGTGGCGCAAGGTGTGGCAGATGGCGTGTCGGCTTGAGCACATCCCCAACGTGGGCGACCACGTCGTGTACCGAATCGTCGACGACTCGATCATCGTCGTGCGGATCTCCGAGACCGAGATCCGGGCCTACCACAACACCTGTCTTCATCGGGGTACGGAGCTGCGTCCTGAGGATGGCAGCGTCCCGTTCTTCCGCTGCCCGTTCCATGCCTGGACCTGGAACCTCGATGGCACGCTGATCAGCGCCACCAGCGACTGGGACCTCCCCGATTTCAACCCCGATGACTTCTGCCTTCCCGAAGCGAAGGTTGGCACCTGGGGTGGGTTTGTCTTTATCAACATGGACCCGGATTGTGTCCCCTTCGAGGACTACGTCGAGAACCTGCCGGAACTCATGGCCGAGTTCCCGCTTGAGAATCGCCGCATCCGGACCCACGTGGCTGGAGTGATCGACGCCAACTGGAAGGTGACCCTCGAAGCGTTCATCGAGGTGTACCACGTGTTCGCCACCCACCCCCAGATTGCGCCGTATCAGGCCGACGAGGCCACGCAGTACGACGTGTGGGGCGACCATGTGAACCGCAAGATCACCAACGGCGGAATCGTCTCGCCCCACATCAGTGCCAAGAGCGACGACGAGACCATCGTGCAAATGATGTTTGCCGACTTCTTTAACGTGACCGACGTCGACCAGGTCACGGTTCCGGAGGGCAAGACAGCCCGCGACGTCATCGCCGCCAAGCTTCGCGCCGACTTCCAGGAGCGGACCGGAATCGACGTCTCCGATGCCAGCAACACCGAGATGATGGACGGCATCGAGTTCTATCTATTCCCCAACTTCGCCCCGTGGGTGGGTGTGGCGCTGCCGATGGTGTACCGGGTCCGTCCCAACGGCGACAACCCCGACAGCTCGATCTTCGAGGTGATGCTGCTGTCGCCGACCGATGATCCCGACGACACGACGCCGCCACCCGAAATCCAGTGGATCGACGGTGACTGGCGGGTCGTGGAGGAGCTCGGAGTGCTCGGACCGGCCTACAACCAGGACATGGGCAACCTGCCCCGCGTCCAGCGTGGGCTGAAGGCGTCGGGTAACGGCAAGGTCCGGTTCCTGCGGTACCAGGAGATGCGACTGCGACACTTCCACCGCACCCTCATGAAGTACATCGAGGCCAAGTAGTGGCCCAAACAACCGAGGCATCAGAGGAGACTCCTGAACAGCAGGCGTTTCGTCTTGAGACGAGAGCATGGCTCTCTGCCAATTTGAACAAGCGGGCCGTCGCCGATTCGCAGGGGTCGTTGCTGTCGAGTCCGTCGGCCGAAGACCTTCCGGAGGCGAGGCGGGTCCAGCGGCTGTTGAGCGAAGGTGGGCTGGCGGGAATCGCCTGGCCTGGTGAGTTCGGTGGGCGAGGGGCAACGATCGTCGAGGAGATGATCTTTGCCCAGGAGGCCGAGCCCTACGACCTCCCGACCGAGATCTTTGTCATTGGGCTCCATCTCGTTGGGCCCACACTCGTGGTGCACGGCACCGCCGAGCAACAGGCCCGATGGTTGCCCCCCATCCTCGATGGCACCGACGTCTGGTGTCAGCTGTTCTCTGAACCCGAGGCTGGCTCCGACCTGGCCGCGCTGCGAATGACGGCTCGCCAGGATGGTTCCGACTGGATCGTGAACGGCCAGAAGGTGTGGACTTCGGGGGCTCAGACGTCGAACTGGGGCATCATGCCGGCCCGCACCGATCCGTCGGTGCCCAAGCACCGCGGCATCACCTACTTTGCGGTGGAGATGGACTCGCCGGGGGTCTCGATTCGACCACTGCGCCAGATGAGCGGCCATTCGCACTTCTGTGAAGTGTTCTTCGATGACGTTCGTATCCCCGGGGAGAACTTGATCGGTGAGCTCAACGGCGGCTGGGACGTTACCCGCACGACCCTTCAGAGCGAACGCCACCTCACCGGCGCATCACACGGAGCGGTCGACTTCGAGTCGTTGCTGGCTCTGGCCCGGTCCTCGACCGCCGACGGCGAGCTGACCGACCAGGTGATGCGTCAGAAGCTGGCCCAGATTTACACCGAGGGCGAACTGCTGCGCTATCTCAGCCTGCGCACGACCACCGCGCTCCGTCAGGGTCGACCACCCGGACCCGAGTCCTCGGTGGCCAAGCTGGCGGTGGCCTCTCTGTTGCGCAGTGCCGGTGACGTGGCCCTCGAACTCCTCGGGCCTCAGGGCCTGGTTGAACCCGCCAGTTCGGAGATCGCCGGCTGGGTCGATTTCTTCCTTATGGCCCCGGCCCTTCGGATCGCCGGCGGCACCGACGAGATCCAGCGCAACATCATTGGCGAACGCGTACTCGGTCTGCCGCGCACCGAGGATCCAACCCGCTCCGCCGCCTTCGCCAGCTGAGACCAAGGCCAGGCCGACGACCGATATGACCAAGGCGACCGATATGACCGACAGCACAGAAACCCCCAATCGATCGAAGGTGCCAACCAGCTATGGCTTTGGCATCGACGATGAGCCGATCGTGATCCATGGGTCACAAAGCGATGAACTCGGTACCACCTATTGGCCACCGCGCCTGCGGTGCCCCCAGACGGGCGGGACCGTGAGCGACACCACGCTGGCCACGACCGGAACGCTGTGGTCCTGGACCTTTGTCCATCTGCCCTGGTCGGGAGAGGAGACGCCGAACGGCGTCGACGACGGCTACGCCGTGGGTCTGATCGACCTCGATGACGACGGACCCCGTCTCGGCATGGTGCTCCTGGGCGCGCCCGACAGCTTTGAGGTTGGGATGCGGGTTGAAGCACGTGAGTTGCACTTCAAGACGATCGACGGCAATCCGCAGTCGATCCTTGCCTTTGAAAGGTTGGCCGGATGACGCTGGCGAATGAGGTTTTTGTGCTCGGGGTCGGCATGAGCCGATTCGGGGGCCCGTATCAGCCTCTCGACCAACGGATTATCGAAGCCTCGCTTGAGGCCATCGATGACTCGGGTGTTCCGTTTCCCGAAGTGCAGTCGCTGTACCTCGGAACGTCGCTGACCGCATCCACCTACGGCCCCCCGGTGGTGAAGGATCTCGGGCTGACGGGGATCCCGATCACCCGGATCGAGAACGCCTCGGCGACCGGCGGCGCCACCTTCTACGAGGCGGTTCATGCGGTCGGCAGTGGCCGCCTGGATCTGGCCATGGCCATCGCCTTTGATGATCCGGCTACCAGTGCCGTGCCCGACTTTAACGACGTCGAGGACATCAGCCCGATCCTGGATCCCTTCATCCCGCCGATGGCCTTCTTCTCGATGTGGGCCGTGCGTCGAATGGCCGACCACGGAACCACCCCGGAGACCCTCGCCGCTATCGCGACCAAAAACTGGAACAACGCCCGGCTGAATCCCAAAGCCGAACGTCAGGCCACCGAAGAGATCACCGTGGAGCGGGTGCTGGGTTCGCGCATGCTGGCTTACCCCCACACCGCCCGTATGGCTGCCCCCCAGGGGGCGGGAGCGGCTGCGGTCATCGTGGGTTCCCGCAAGAGCCTCGAGCGATTCGACATTACGCCGACCGTGCGGGTGGCTGCCGCTCAGGCTCACTCCGAACGCTACGGCGAAGGTCATTTGTTTACCGGAGCGATCATCGGGCCTCCGGAGATGGTTCGTCGTGCTGCGTTCACCGCGTATGAAGAAGCCGGTGTTGGCCCGGAGGATCTTGGGGCCATTGCCTTTCACGATGCCTACGCCATCGAGGAGTTGTTGTACTACGAGGCCATCGGGCTGTGTGAGGCGGGGGAGGGTGATCGTCTGGTCCATGACGGCGAAACCGCCCTGACCGGCCGGTTCCCGACGTCGACCGATGGCGGCTTCATCGGCCGGGGTCACCCCTCGGGTCCCACCGGCATCGCCCAGATCTGGGAACTGACCCATCAGGTGCGCGGCACCGCCGGCGATCGTCAGGTGGCGAAACCCAGCAATGCTCTGGCCCACATCGTTGGCGCCGGGTCGGTTTGTTATACCCACATCCTCCAGTCGGTGTGAGCCGGGTTACCGGGGCTGGCCCGATGCGCCACCCCATGGAACCCAGGGAACTCACGGAATCAAAGAACACAAAGGGAGACTTGCGATGACTATTTCCTTCGGCGATCGGGTTGCGGTGATCACCGGTGCCGGCACCGGGCTCGGCCGCTCCCACGCACTGGAGCTCGCCTCCCGCGGTGCCATGGTGGTGGTGAACGACCTCGCCAGCCCAGATGGTGACGGCCCGTCTTCAGCGGAGACCGTCGTTGAAGAGATTCGCCAGAGCGGCGGCGTTGCCGTCGCGAGCCATGACTCGGTGGCCACCCAGGCTGGCGGGGCGGCGATCATCGCCAAGGCGGTTGACGAGTTCGGCCGCATCGACATCGTGATCAACAACGCCGGGATCGTTCGCGATGCTTCCTTTGCCAAACTCAGCGCCGAGGCCACCGACGCCGTGCTTGATGTCCATCTGCGGGCTGCGTTTTTTGTGACCCAGCCGGCGTTTGTGCACATGAAGGAACAGGGATACGGCCGCATCCTCTTCACCTCGTCGGGGGCCGGCTTGTTTGGCAACTTCGGACAGGCCAACTACGCGGCGGCCAAAGCCGGTGTGGTGGGGCTGGCGAACGTGTTGGCCATCGAGGGGAGCCGCAACAACATTGCCGCCAATGTCCTCGCTCCCGCGGCCCGAACCCAGATGAACGAAGGTCTTCTCGGGGAACTGACCGACGCCCTCGACCCCGAGTTGGTGACGTCCATGGCCGTGTATCTCGTTTCCGAGGAGTGCGACCGCACGGGTGAGGTGTACTCGGCTATCGGTGGTCGGTACGCCCAGATCTTCATCGGCCTGACCCCGGGCTGGTTCGCCGGGGCTGGCGCCCGACCGACCGCTGATGATGTTGCTGCCAACATCGAGACCATTCGCGATACAACCGGCTTTCGGGTTCCGACCGATGTGTCGACCGAAGTCGAAGAGTTGACCGAGCTCCTCCGCGCCGGTTCCCAGTGACCCACTGGTAGCGGTCCGAGCGAACCCTCCGTACCGCAGCCGGGCCCGGCGGTCTCGGCTCGGTATCTACGAGCAACTACTCGGTGGCGGCGGCCAACTCCGTTGCCAGGGTGCGGAGTCGTTTGACGTCGATCTTGCCGTTTGGGGCCCGATCGAGGCTGGCGATGGCGAAGATGTGTCGCGGGATCTTGTACCCGGCGATCCGGCCCCGGCAATGCTCTCGGATCGTTTCGACGTCGAGGGTGTGGGCCGGATCGACCAGTTCGACCAGTGCGCCCACCGCAGCTCCGAAGCGTTCGTCGGGGACTCCGACTACTGCGGCGTCAACGATGTCGGGGTGGGTCTTGAGCGCCGACTCGACCTCGTCGGGATAGACCTTTTCGCCGCCGGTGTTAATCGAGGTCGAGCCGCGACCGAGAAATTCGATGGCGCCGTCCTCAGCAATGGTGGCGTAGTCGCCGGCGATCGAATAGCGGGTGCCATCGATGGTCACAAAGGTGGCAGCGGTCTTTTCGGGGTCGTTGTGGTAGCCGAGCGGAAGCCGGCCACTTACGGCGAGGCGTCCGATCACCCCGGATCCGGGAAGCACCTCGTCGCCGTCGTCGGTGATGACCTTGGTTGAGGGGCCGGGCTGGAAGCGCCCGGTGTGGCTGTCCTCCGACGACCGCGACACCGAAGAGGCCGCTCCGAGGGCCTCGGAGGACCCGAGGGAGTCGATGACCAGAACCTTCGGTGAGATCGCGTGCAGGGATGCCTTTACCGCACTGCTGAGAATCGCTCCGGAGGAGATGATCACCCGCAGTGCGTCGAGGCTCCATCGGTCGGGTTCAGCCTTGAGTTCGGCGACGACCGGTTGGGCCTGGGCATCGCCGACCACCACGATGCTCTTTACTCCGTGTTGGTCGATGGCGTCGAGGAGGTCGGCCGGTTCAAAGCTTCGGTTGGGCAACAGCACCACGGTGCCGCCGGTGGCCAGTGCGCTCATCGCCGAGCCGGCGCCGGTGCCGTGCATCAGAGGGCAGGCCGGTAGCACCACGGGCGGCGGCTTTTGGGCTGCATCGCGCACGAGCTCGAGATCGGCGACGTCACCGAGGGGGTACAGCGAGGTGCTGTTGAGCGCTCCGAACCAGTCGT
>CALAML010000045.1 GCA_937925845.1 uncultured Acidimicrobiales bacterium
CCCGGCGAACGCACCCGACGCATTGCCGCCTGTGGACATCGATCCCGATGACGACGCGTGCATCTTCTACACCTCTGGCACGACGGGATTCCCGAAGGGAGCCCAGCTCACGCACCGAGGCTCGATCCACAATCTGTTGAACCTGGCGTTCATGGCTGCGGTCAGCTCGGCCGCTGCCGCGAAGGCGGGTGTCGAAGCCGGCATGCCCGACCTCAGTGCCGATCAAGGCGACGCGAAGCAGAACGTCTTCATGGCGCCGACGCCGTTGTTCCACGTGACTGCGAACAACTGCCTGTTGCACCCGGCGACCATCTCTGGCTCGCGGATCGTGCTCACGTACAAGTGGGACGCAGGGCGAGCGCTCGAGCTGATCGAGCGTGAACAGGTCACCAACTTCTCTGGCGTTCCCACGATGAGCCGCGAAATGCTCATGCACCCGGACTGGGAGACACGTGACACCTCCAGCGTCGTTGGCATGGGCGGGGGCGGGGCCCCGCTGCAACCCGACCTGGTCGACAAGATCGACAAGTCGCTCCAGGGCGGAGCGCCCAGCACCGGATACGGCCTTACCGAAACGCACGGCATCGCGACGGCGAACTCGGGGTCGCTCTACACCGCCAAGCCATCATCGTGCGGTCGCGTGGTGCCCGTGCTCGACTCGAAGCTGATCGACGAGCTGGGCAACGAGGTCACCGGTCAGGGCCAGCGCGGCGAGCTGTGCCTGCGCGGCTCGGTGATCATCAAGGGATATCTGAACCGTGAAGAAGCGACCGCCGAGGCGATTCAAGATGGCTGGTTCCGCACCGGCGACATCGCTGAGGTCGACGACGACGGCTACTACCGGATCGTTGGTCGCAGCAAGGAGCTCATCATCACCGGCGGTTACAACGTGTCGCCGCGCGAGATCGATGAAGTGCTCGAGTCCCGGCCGGAAATCGCCGAGGCCGCAGCCGCCGGGGTCGCCGACGACGACCTGGGCGAAGTGGTGCACGCCTGGGTGGTGCCGGCGGCCAACATCGACGCGAAGGCGGTGGTTGCTGCGGCCAACGCCGTGGCCGGTCAGGAACTGGCTCGATACAAGGTGCCCCACCAGATCCATGTGGTTGACGCTCTGCCCCGCAACGCCCTCGGCAAGATCCAGCGCCACCGGTTGGGCTAAGCGGCAACGAGCCCCGCGCCTCGAGCCCCGAGCGGCTCGCAGCGGCCGGCGAATCCTGTAAAGCTGCTCGGCTATGCAGCAACGATTTGAGAACAAACTGGCCATCGTCACCGGGGCGGCCTCGGGCCTGGGCCGAGCGGTCTCGATCCGGCTCGCCAGTGAAGGCGCCACCGTGCGGGGCCTGGACCTGAACGGTGATGGGCTGAACGAGACCGCGGCCTTAGTCGAGGAAGCGGGCGGCACCATGACCGGTCAGACCATCGACGTCTCTGACCCGCAGGCCTGCAAAGACGGCATCGAAGAAGCGGTGGCCGTGCTTGGTGGGCTGGATGTGCTGGCCAACGTGGCCGGAGTCATCAAGGCCAACCACATCGGTGACGTGTCGGCAGCGGAGTGGCGGCTGATGTTCGCCGTCAACGTCGACGGCCCGTTCTTCCTTTCCCAGGCGGCGTTGCCCCACCTGCTCGAGCGACGCGGCAACATCGTCAACATCGCCTCCAACGCCGGGCTAATGGGCCAGGCCTACACCGTGGGCTACTGCGCCTCGAAGGGGGCGATCATCCAAATGACCAAGGCCATGGCCATGGAACTGGCCAAGCAGCCCATCCGGGTCAACGCCGTTGCCCCGGGCGGGATCAACACCCCGTTGGTGGCCAACTACGAGATGCCTGAGGAAGTCGACTTCGCGCTCATGGCGCCCTACACCGGGTTCCGCGCCATGTCCGAGCCGGAATCGATTGCCGCCGCAGTTGCCTTTGTCGCCTCTGATGAGGCGTCGAGTGTGCACGGCTCAATCTTCTCAGTGGACAGCGGGCTGACCGCAAGCTGAAAGCCGACCCCGCTTCCCTCGTCCCGCTTTTCTTCGGCGGCGCGGTTTCGCAGTACCTCGGTGCTGCGATTGCGGTTGGTCTCTTCGACGAGATGGAACCGGCAGGAGTAGCCGGTCTCCGCATCGTGTTCGCCGCGGTGATCGTGGTGGCCTGGCAGTGGTGGGGGAGTCGGAGCCCCGATGCCGTTCCGGCTGGCGCGCTCGACCCAACGGACCCCGCCGCCACAGGGTTGATGGCTCGGGTCGGTCGTGATCGTGACGAATGGGCCGACATCGTGGCCTTCGGGCTGGCGTTGGCGGCCATGAACGTGTCTATCTACCTGGCCATCAGCCAGCTGCCGCTCGGCACCGCGGTCGCCATCGAGTTTCTTGGCCCGGTCTCGGTGGCGGCCTACGCGGCCAGAACCGCTCGCAGCTGGGTGGCCTTGGTACTCGTTGCCGGTGGGGCGACGCTGATGGCCAACGTGGTGTGGGCCGGAGGAGCTACGGGTGTTGCCTTCGCCCTGGTCGCAGCGCTGGGCTGGGCGGCGTACATCGGGTTGGGCTGGCGCATCGCCAACCACGAGTCGCCCGCTGATGCTCTCGCCGCGTCCTTTGCCGTGGCCGCGCTGATCGTGCTTCCGCTGGCGCTGATCTACGGCGGCCCAGCGGGCCGCTCGGCCCGCCTCCTCGGGCTCTGTGTTCTGGTTGGGTTGGTATCGAGCGTGATTCCGTACCGGATCGACCAAGTTGTGCTGGCGGCCATGTCGGCCGGGACCTTCGCTCTGCTCCAGGCTCTGTTGCCGGTGGTGGCGCTTATCATCGGCGTCATCGTTCTCGGTGAGCGACCCGGCCTTGCCGAGCTGATGGGCTTTGCTGCTGTAGTGGCGGGTATCGCCCTTCGCGATCCGGTCAGCGGGTTCGGAGAGACCGGGGTTGGTGGGCCAGAGGGGGCACCCGAGGAGCGACCACCGCCCCCAGCAGGCTGACGCCGGCATGAAGAGCGTGGGCGGCAACCAACCCGGCGGCCCGCTGGCCTGGAGTGGTAACGCTGTGGAGCGGCTCGACGTCGCCGAGGGCCCGATCCCGAAATGCGGCGACAAAGGCTGGGTCGGTGATCACCAGCCCCACCTCCTCATTGCAGCGAAAGCTGTGGCGACCGAAGTTTGATGAGCCAACCAGAAGCTTGGTCGGGCCACCCTCAGGACCGTCGTCGGCGAGAACGAACTTCTCGTGGAAGAAGTCGGGATAGGTCACCAACTTCACACCGGCCCTTACCAGTCGATGGCGAAGGTAGGGATCGGTGGCCCGTATGGCGGCGAAGTTGTTCACCTCCGGGCTGATCAGGATGCGCTCGCTCGCCCGTGACCGCTCAAGGGTTCGGACCAGCGCCAGGTCGAGAGCGTAGGGCGACGAGATAATCACCCGCTGCTTGGCATCGCTCACGATGGATTCGAACGTCGACTCCACAAAGCGGTTGGTGATAACCGGACCATCGATCGATCGGCGCTCACCGCGTTGGGTTCGGGCGAAGTCCTCAGCCAGCGTCGCCACCACCGTCGGGTCAGTGATCTCGATGTTGAAGTCTCGCCAGGCATAGTTGTGATCGCTCACGTTGATGCCGCCGAGGTAGGCCACATCGTCGACCACAAAGATCTTCTTGTGATTTCTGGTGGCGGCAAGCAACCCCGCGAGCCACGGGTTGGTAAAGGTCACCGCGGCCCCGGCTCGGGTCAGCCGGCCAAACATGTCGCGGGTAGCGGCGGCTTCGGCCTGTACCGAAGCCCGCCGGGCCGGCGTGTCGGAAAGCACGTGGGCCGCATAGCAGTCGATCAACAGCTCAACCGTGACGCCCCGCCCAGCCGCTTCGATCAGGGCCTGGGCCAAAGCCAGCCCCGCAGTATCGCCGTCGAAGGTCATGACCTGAATCAGCACCCGGTCCTCGGCCGTTGCGACCCGGTCTATCAGACGGCCACCAAAGGACTGATTGTCGATCACGCCCATGGTCGGGGCAGACCGGGTGTCTCGGGTTGGGTTTGGCGCCGAGTCGGTGGGCATCTTCACCAAATCCGGGCGACAAGTGCGTTGGATCGGAGCTGAAGCTGAGCGGAAGTTACTTCAGGTTCTTTACGGTGCGCTCGGCCCGGCGAATCCGGCCACGCTGGCGGCGGTTGCGGCCACTCATTGCCTGGGCCTGAGCCTCGGCTTTTTCGGCCCGTTTCTGGGCCCGTCGCGCCCGTTCTGTTGCGTTGGTGAGTGAGGCCTCGGCCAGACCGAGCTTGGCCTCGGCCCGAGCCAACCGTTCCGCGTTGGTGCGGAAGTCGATCAGCCCCAGCGTCAGAAGTGAACCGGTCTTTCGAACAGCGCCCATGGGTTGACCCTACCCGCCCTGAGGGTGTGGTCACGACGACCCCTGGGTTGGACCAACCGCCTCTGGGTTCTGACCCCGACCGTATGGCCCGTTAACATCGCAGGATGCACCCGGTCAGGTCGATGCAGGCCCAATGCCCCCGAGGACACCGCTTTCTAGCGCAGTGTCTATCCGCGTCCCCCAAGGTGTGCGGTGATCACTGACCCCCAAACCGCGTCTGCGCTCATCCTTGGGTCGGCGCTCCTCTGCCAGTGGCTCGGGGCCCGGCTACGGGTTCCGTCGGTACTGTTCCTCCTTCTGGCCGGCGTGGCCGTCGGTACGGTGGTCGACCCCGACGAAATCTTTGGCGAGATCCTGTTCACCGGAGTGTCGTTTGGCGTCGCCATCCTGTTGTTTGAGGGCGGAACCAGCCTCGACTGGAGTGCTCTCGGGTCAGCGAAGAACCCGGTCCTTCGCCTGGTCACCATCGGCGTGCTCGTGTCATGGGTCGTCGGCATGGCCGCCTCGTTGGTGCTCATCGACATCGATCCCAAGATTGCCGTGCTCCTCGCGGCCATCCTCACGGTGTCGGGCCCGACGGTGATCATGCCCCTCCTGCGGGTGGTGCGACCACGCGAGCCATCCGGCTCGGTTCTGCGGTGGGAAGGCATCCTGATCGACCCGGTTGGGGCCGGCCTGGCCATCGTGGTCCTCGACGCCATCATCGAAGATCGGTCGCTCACCGCCATCCTGATTCGCATCGCCACTACTTTCGGTGCGGGTGCCGCCACCGGGCTGATCTTCACCGCGGCACTGATCGGCGCCCTGCGAGCCCGAATTGTGCCGGACCATCTCCACATCCCCATCACCCTTGGCGCCGTCATCGGCGCCTTTGCTGTGGCCAACCTGTTGCGGCCCGAAGCCGGTCTGCTCGCGGTGACCATCCTCGGTATGGGCTTCGCCAACCAGAAAAACACACCGGCCGGTCACATCACGGAATTCAACGAGAACCTTGGCGCGGTGGTGCTCGGTGTGTTGTTTGTGGTGCTCGGGGCCCGGATCGATCTGGGTGAAGTGGCCGATGGGCTGCTGCCCGCGGCGGCGCTGGCGGTGGTCCTGATGGTCATCGCCCGCCCACTCGCGGTGCTCGCCTCGACCGTCGGCACCCAGCTCCGCGCCCCCGACCGAAAATTTTTGATGGTGATGGCCCCCCGAGGGGTGGTGGCCGCTGCGGTGGCGTCACTTTTTGCCATCGAACTCGAACACGAAGAAATCGACCCCGGACCGTTGGTCCCCACCGTGTTCACCGTGGTGGTGGTGACCGTGGCGGTGGCCAGCCTGGTCGCCAGAGCTGCAGCCCATCGACTCCGGGTAGGTACCCCCGACCCCCGAGGGGTGGCGCTGGTCGGCGGAAGCCCGTTCGCCATGGGGTTGGCCCGGGCCCTTTCCGGCCTCGGCGTGCCGACGATGATGATCGGCCTCAACGAAGAGTCGGCGAGCGAAGCGGCGATGGAAGGCCTGCTTGTCTACCAGGGCCGGCTCGACAGCCCGGTCTTCCACGAAACGGTGATGGCGGTGGGCATCGCCAAAGCGGTGGCGCTCTCTGGCACCGACCATCTCGACGCCTACGCCACCGGTCGGGTAGCCGAAGAAGTTGGCTCGTCGAACATCTACGGACTCCCAGCTAATGAGAGCGCCTTCGAAGACGAATCACCGGGGCACGCTCGCATGATTCTCCCCGAATACTGTACGCCTGAACTTCTTGATGTGGCCTTTGGCCAAGGAGCGTCGGTCGAAGTGTTTGAGGCTCCGTGGGTACCAAACGATGGCTGGCTTGCCGTATGCAAGGTTCTGCCCGACCACACCGTGACGTTCCGCACCGATGGCACCGATGCCGTAGCCGGTGAGCACGTAGTGGCCCTCGGGCCCGGCGTGGCCAAGGTGGTGGCGGTCGAGGAAGACGGATGACCCCGCCGCCTTCCGATGCAGCAACACCGGCGGCTGGGCCACAACCGCTCTGGTCGCCCAGTCCGGAACGGGTGGCTGCCACCCGGCTGACACAGTTCATCGAACACATTGCTGGCACCGGGGCGCCGGTTTCTGACTACAACACGCTCCACACCTGGTCGGTCGCACAGCCAGAGGCATTCTGGTCGGCGATCTGGGACCACGGAGGTGTGATCGGCACCAAAGGAGAACGGGGCATGGAGCGAGCCGAGCGGCTTGGCGACACCCGCTTCTTCCCCGATGCCCAACTCAACTTTGCCGAGAACCTTCTGGACGGTCGAGGCATGGCCGGCGACCAACCGGCGCTGATCTTTCGAGGTGAGGTCGGTGCCGAAGACGTGACCTGGGACGAGCTCCGGGCCCGCTCGGCAAGCATTGCCGGAGCCCTGCGCCAAGCCGGAGTCGAACCGGGGGACCGCGTCGCCGCCTGGCTACCCAACATTCCCGACGGCTACGCGCTGATGCTCGGGTCGGCGGCGATCGGCGCCACCTTCACCTCAACATCGCCGGACTTTGGTGCCACCGGAGTCATCGAGCGATTCGGCCAAACGACACCAAAGGTCCTGGTGGTGACCGATGGCTACCACTACGGCGGCAAAACCCACCGGATCGTCGACCGGGTTGCCGAAGTCGTTGCCGAGCTCGATTCGGTGACCACGCTTGTGGTCGTTCCCTTTCTTGCGCCCGAGGACGCGTCGGCCAACGTCGACGAGCTGGCTCGGAGCCTCGATGTCGACGTGGTTACCTTCGCCGACTGGACCGCGCCCCACACCGACGCCGCCCCGTCCTTCGTGCCGCTCCCATTCGACCATCCGCTTTATGTGCTTTACAGCTCCGGGACCACCGGCAAGCCCAAGTGCATCGTGCACCGGGCCGGAGGGGTCCTGCTCAAACATGTTGCCGAATACCAGCTCCAAGCCGACATCGGCCCCGGCGACCGAGTGTTCTACTTCACCACCATGGGCTGGATGATGTGGAACTGGCTGGCCAGCGGCCTGGCTGTGGGGGCCACCCTGGTGCTCTACGACGGCAACCCGGCCTACCCCGACCACAACCGACTCTTTGATCTGGTCGACGAGACCGGCATCAACCTGCTGGGCACCTCGGCCGGGTTCCTCACCTCGCTGCGAAAAGCAGGCCTCCGGCCCGCCGACACCCACGACCTCTCCAGCGTTTCGGTGATCTGTTCCACCGGCTCGCCACTGGCCCCCGAAGGTTTCACCTACGTGTACGACGCAGTTTCGGCCGATGTGTCGCTGGCCTCGATGTCGGGCGGGACCGACCTTTGCGCCTGCCTGGTAGGAGGCAACCCGAACGGCCCAGTGTTCGCCGGCGAACTGCAGGCCGCGGTTCTGGGTCTCGACATCGATGTGGTCGATGACGACGGTGAGTCCTGCGGCACCGATCAGGGCGAGCTGGTCTGTCGGAACGCCTTCCCCTCGATGCCGCTGTGCTTCTGGGACGATCCCGACAGTGAGCGCCTGAATGCGGCCTACTACGACCGGTTCCCCGGCCTCTGGCACCAGGGTGACTTTGCCGCCCGAACCGACAACGGCGGGTTTGTGATCTCCGGTCGCTCCGACGCCACCCTCAACCCGGGCGGTGTGCGCATCGGCACCGCCGAGATCTACCGGGTTCTCGAAGAGATCGACGAAGTCCTCGATGCCATCGTGGTCGGCCAACCCCAAGAGGCAGACACCCGCATCGTGTTGTTTGTCCAGACCCAACCCGGCGTAACCCTCGACGATGCCCTGGTGCAACGCATCCGATCCGAGATCCGCACCGGTGCATCCCCCCGCCACGTCCCCGCAGTTGTCCTAGCTGTCGACGACCTCCCTCGAACCCGATCCGGCAAACTCGTAGAGCTCGCCGTCCGCGACGTCATCTGCGGCCGCGAACCAAAAAACCTAGAAGCCCTAGCAAACCCCGAAGCCCTAGAGCAGTTCAAAAACCGGGTCTGACTGGTTCTGGTTCCTGCCCTCCGGGCGGGCCGTTGCACGGAGCTTTTGGCTGGCAGGAACCCCAAAGGCCCCCGGGAACCCTTGGGGTTCCTGCTCCGACGGGTTCCCTTGCACCGGAGCTTTAGTCTTTGGCTTCCGGGCTTTCTTGTGGCGCTGATTCTTCTGGGGTTGGTTGGGCTTCGGCTTGAGCGGGCTCTTCTGTTGGCTGCTCTGCGCTGGCCGCCGCCTCCGCCTCCGCCTGTGCTGGCTCTGGCTCGGTGTTGGCTTCTGGCTCGGGTGGTGTCGGGGCGGCTTCTGCTTCTGATTGTTCGGCTTCTTTGGCCTCGGCCGTTGCTTCTGCCTCTGCGTCTGACCCTGCTGGAGTGGCTTCGGGCTCTGTTTGCTCGGCCTCTGATGGGGTTGCCTCGGTCTCGGGCTTGGTCTCTGCCTTGGCCCCTTCTGGTTCGGGCTGGGGTTCTTCGGAGGTTGGCTCGGCTGGTGTGGGCTCGGCTTCGGCTTTTGGTGGTTCTGGCGGGGGCGAAGGTTCGGCGACTGGTGGTGCCTCTTCGCTCACCTTGGCGTTTGGATCTACCGGTGGGGCGCTCACACTCTGGACTGCCTGAGTGATTGAGAGGTCTACTCGCCGCCGTTTTCGATCAACGCCGATCACCTTTACAAAGACCCGGTCGCCGGGGATCACTACTTCGTCGGGGGTAAAGACCCGATGCTCGCTCAACTGGTTGATGTGCACCAAGCCCTCGGTGCCGCCGATGTCGACAAACGCGCCGAAGTCGGCCAGACGGGTCACGGTGCCCTCAACCACCTCGCCGACGTTGGCATTGTGAATCGGGTCAGGGGTGGTGGCCCGCATCGAAAGCCGGATCCGACCCTTCGACTTGCGGATTTCGAGAATCTTGACTTGAACGGTCTCGCCAACCTTCACGAAGGTCTTCGGGTTCTCCACGCGGGTCCAGGACAGCTCCGAGAGATGCACCAGACCCTCAGCCCCGCCGATATCGACGAAGACGCCAAAATCGGCGATCGAACGAACAACGCCGGAGCGCACTTCGTTCTTCTTCAGGCTGGAAAGGATCTCGGCCTTTTGGCTCGACCGCTCCTTGCGCAGAACCGTTTTGCGGTCGAGTACCACGCGGTTCTTTTCCTGGTCGAGCTCCAGCACTCTCACCGTGACCGTCTGACCCACCAGGTCGGCAAGCTTTTCCTTCGGGTCGAGCGTGGCCAACGAACGAGGCAGGAACCCCCGCACCCCAACGTCGAGCACCAGGCCGCCCTTGACGACCTTGACCACCTCGGCATCGATCGTCGCCTTCTCGGCGTGGGCTTTGGCCATGGCGTCCATCGCGGACTTTCGAACCGCCCACGACCGGCTTAGTACGACCCGACCCTTGGGGTCATCACGGATCAGTACCGCACCCAACACCATGTCGCCCACGTTGGCCAGACCAACCAGCGTCGGCGGAGGTTGTTCGTCGTAGTGTCGCCGTGACACGACGCCCTGGCGGCCGCCACCGAGGTCGACCACCAGCTCGTCGGCGGTCACCTCCAGCACCGGCCCGGTCACGATCGTGCCGCCGGGAAAGTCGGGATCCTCGACCGGGCCGGCCTTAGCCGGAGTGGCGGCGCCGTCGGTACCCGGTGGTGGGCCGGACGGGGCCGAGCCCGGAGCGGCAGTGTCGCCGATCGAAGGCGCGGCCGCAGCAGCTACCGGAGCAGCAGGTGTCGCACCAGCTCCGTCGGTGTCAGCGCCGGGAGTAGGCGGAGGCGTTGGTGTCGCGGCAGCAGGCCCGCTGGCCGGGGCTTTGGGGGGAGCGGTATCGCCGACCATCGGGGGTGCAGCGGCCCCATCGGTCGCGGGCTCGGTGGCTTGGGCCTCGGAGCTTGCCGATGCCGGTGCCGGCGCTTGCGCAGTGTCACCGATTGAAGGCGCGGGTGATGGAGAAGTCGGTGCTGAACCGGCGGCGTCGGTCGCCGGGGTTGGCGCCGGACCTGGTGCGGGTGTGGCCGCAGCCTCGCTGGTTGGCACATCCGCACCGGCGGCTGGTGGGGTGGGCGCGGAGGCAGTGGCGTCGATCGAAGGCGGGTCGGCCGGGGCGGCCCCCGCCGCGGCGCTGTTATCGGCAAGAGGAGAGGGCTCGGGCGACGTGGTCGGCGGCTGGGTGTCGGCCGGTTCGGAAGCTACTTGCGGTTCTGGTTGCGGTGCGACTGAGGCTGGGGTTGGTTCTGGTGCTGCCTCGGCCTTGTCGGTTTCGGGCTCAGTGGTGGCGGGGGCCGGTGTTGGCCCATCCGGGGCGGGATCGGCATCGGGGGCCGTTGGTGTCGGGGCGGGCCCAGCCTGCTCAGCCTCAGGAGCGGCATCGGACGCTGGGGACGGCGCCGGTGATGCTGGGGCCGGTTCTGGCTCCGGGGCTACTTCAGATTCGGCCGAAGCCGTGCCGATCGACGCCTCAGAGGCGGCGTCGCTGGTGGTGCCGGCGTCGATGGAGTCAGGCGGCTCAGCCGGCTGAGGGGCCGCGTTAGCAGGCCCCGCAGGGGTCTCGATTCCACCGCCTTCTTCAGGCTGGTCGGAGTCGTTGGTCCCCGTGTTCCCCATACTCATGAATCAAATCTACCAACAGGGCCGCCGCCGCGGCGCGTTGGGCCCACCAACACAACTGTTTGGTAACGCGCTGGGCGAAGAACGACGAGCCCCGAGCGGCTTGGAGACTCCCCGCGAAAATCAGTGTTGAGGGACGCTTTGGAGCGATTTAGCGGGCCTGCCACGAGATTTCGAAGTTCCCGCCGCCGCCCAGGAAACCGCGCACGCGAACCTGCGACGACATCTCCGGATCGACTTCCACCGAGATCGTCTCTGGTTCACCGGCAAAGTTGGTGTCAACCGTCAGCGGTGACGTGTCAGGGAAGTCGTCGAACGGATCCGGCTCAAACTCCAACACCAGGTCCAGATCCTCCGAGCCCGGAGTCGGGATCACGGTCACCTCGACCGGACCCGCCGGAAGCCAGAAGGTCAACTCCTGGTTCTGGGCCAGGTCGTAGGTGGCCGCAACTCCCTCCGCAGGCAACTCGACCGGGTCGGTGCCCGGGACCTCGATCGGCACCGGTGGCGGTGCCTCAATCGGCGGCACCTCCTCGAGTCGGTTGAGGCCGAGCTCATAGGTGGCAGAGTCGCTGTTGCCGACGATCACCACCCGGTGCAGGCCGTCGGCGAACACCTGATAGTTGCCGGAGCCGTCGTTGAAGCTGGTGCCGGAACCAAAGCCGGTCACCGAGAAACGGCTCGGCTGATACACCACCAGGCTCGAGTCTTCGAGGTCGAGGTTCAACAGGTCGCCGTTGTCCAGGTTCACGTCGAGCAGGCGAACCTCGTTTTCGGCGAGCGTGCCTTCCGCGGCGCCGTCCGGAACCAGTTCGGCATCGTCGGGGATGGCCACAAAGCTGACCTCATAGGACGCATCCAGTGCTTCGTCGATGGCATTGTTCGACCGGGCCCGCACCTCAACGACACCCAGCGCGGTCGGGTCGAGTGTGGCGCGGGCGATTTGGCCGCCTGGGGGCACCGTGTCCGACTCGATCCGACCCTCAACCATCACGTTGACGGTGAGGTCGGAACCATCAGTCGAGGTGTTCTTCACCCTCACCGCAATCGGGAGGCTGTCGGTCTCGGAGACATAGCGGTCGACCTCCAGGCTGGAGCCGAGCATGCCGGAGGAGACCTCGTCGAGCTCGGTTCGTTGGGGCTCCGTGATGCCAAAGCCCTCGAGGACCTCGCTATCGAGGTCGTTAGCGCCCTCGATGAGGTACTGGGCCACGGTTTCGAGGGGGTCGATAAAGAAGCCGCCATCGTGTTCACGGACCACCACAAAGAGGTTTCGCGGAGCGATGCGAGCCAGAGCCAGCTCCTGAGGCGTGGTGGCGTCGTTCGCCAGCTCACCCAAACAGGACTCGCTCGACCCTTCGGTGGTCTCGCGGACCAGGCATCCGCCATCGAAGGAGAAGCGTTGGCGATCGCCGCGATCATCATCGGTATCGATCACAAAGTCCGCGATCACCACCTTGTGGAGATCGTTGCCAAGTTCGGTGGTTGTGACCTCAAACCGATCGACGTCGATGTCGGCATCAAGAGTGTTGAGGCGGAAGTCGTCTCGGACCTCGGCATCAAAGAGCGAATCGGCGTACGCGTGCACCACGGCCAAACCGGTGGGATCGATCAAACCAAGGCTGTCTTCGAGATCGCCCCGCACCAGTTCATCGAGCATCCTCTCCACCGCTTCCTCAGGCGAGGCCGCGCCTGTTGCCTCACCGGGGGCATCAAAATCGGCGCGTCGGCCGCGGTCGTCGAGGCGCAGGTATTCAGCGATGGTGTAGGCCGGGCTCAGATACCACCGGCCGTTGCGCCGGATCGCCATCATGAACGGATCGTGGCCAAGGGACTCGGCCCACTCATCGACCTGGTACACGACGGCATCGGGATCGCCGGGAACCTCCGGTTCGTCAACCGGCTCGATCACTTCATCGGCCGGAACCAGCAGGTCGAGTTCACTGTCGACCACCGACTCACCGACGACTTCCAGCGGCAGAAACAAAAGACTCCGAATATCGAGGTCCGAGTCGGTGGTGGTGCCCTGAACCACAAACTCTCCGCCGGTCAGCTCAACCTTGGCAACGTCATCGCTGATCTGATCCACCGAGAGGTCAACGTCGTTGCGGCGCACGTCGAAGCTGACGTCGGAGTCGTCGTCGGGAATGAACTTCTCAAAGCCGATCCGCGACGGTAGGTCCCCGGTATTTTCGGCCATGCGGATGAAGGGTCGAGTCTCGTCCGGGTTCAGCACCTCGGCGGTGCCGAGCAGATCTCCGGTCTCGAGCGAGCTGATGAACTGGTTGAGGGCCGTTTCGGGGTCGCTGGCCCCGGTGCCGGACCCGCTGCGGCCACTCACGATCGAAACGGCGATCACCGCGGCGATCATCAGCGCCACCAGGCCGATCAGCGGCAGGAGCCAGCGGGGTCGTTTGCCCGGAGAGTCGGGGGTGGCCACATCGAGCGGCGGCGTTGCCGCCTGACCGTGACCGGGCACCGCCCAACCGGTGGTGCCGGCCTGCGGCACGTTGGGGTGTGCCGCCTGATGGCTTGGGGAGGCGGCCCATGCCGGTTGAGCCTGAGCTGGGTCGGGCGAACCGGTCGGAGTCGTGGCTGGTGCAGTTGTCTGGCCCGGAGGCGGGGCGGCGCCGCCGGGTGGGGCGGTGGGCTGAGGAGCCCCGGCAGGCGGTGGCGGCTGCGAATCGGCCTTGGGCGCCCAGGGGTTGGGGGCCGGGGCCGCCACATCACCCGCCGCCATGTCACCCACCCCAGTGTCGGTCGGGGCAGTGGGTGCCGGCGGCACGAACTGATCACTCGAGATTGCGCTGGCGTCCGGACGGTTGTCTCGGACCGGCCACCACCCCCCGGTGCCCTCGGCAGGGGACGGTGGCGGAGGGGTTTGCGGGGATGCAGGAGGTACCGGAGGTGCTGTCGGTGGGGGAGTGGTCGGGCCCGACATGGGAGCGGCAGGCGGCGTTGGTGGCGCGTAGGTGTTCGAAGGGGTGAACTCGGTCGAAGGGGTGAAGTCGGCCGGGGGAGCGCCAGGCGCAGGTTGGGCGGACGGCCCCGGCTCTTGGGCCGGTGGCCAGGTTTGTGGTGTGGCGTCGAAGGCTGGCGTGGGCCCGTCCGGATTGGCTAACGGCGCGGTTGGGGCGGTGGCTGTTGGAGCCGGCGAGGGCGGGGTGTGCAGATCTGCGCCGCAACGATGGCAGTTGTCTGACCCCTTGGGGACTTTGACACCGCATTCATCACAAAACATTAGGAGTCCCGACATTACGTTTCTCGAGATTGCGTGTCTCGAGATTGCGTGTCCCGAAAGCGACTTCGTTGGATGCCGGACCGGACACAGCTTCAGCCTTTCAAACGTTTCACGCCCCGTGGATACCAACATCCAATCAGGGTGATGACCGAACCAGCAATCACCACGAATGGACCTGGATGAGAACCGAGAAACGGGCCACGAACGACCAGCAACCCAAAGAGCATGGCTACCACCAACAGGATGGCAGCAAACAGGATGGTTAGACGATCAGGGTTGGGGGGATAGTTCCGCCACAGCGAAACCCAGGCGAGCAAGGCCGCAATGGGTATGGCATACCAGCCGTACCCGAAGGCGCTCAGCGGTGTTTCAAAGCCGAGGTCGGCTAAGGAAAGCGAGAGGTTGGCCAACGATGGTCCGCTCCTCGATCGGCCACCAATGGTGACCCACGGGAGGAAACATCCCAAGGTCACCAGTGCCAAACCGACATGTATGGCGCCGACCCGCAGCACCTGGCGAGCAAAAGAACCAGGTATCCCGTCTTCCCGCCGAGTCCGGGTCGCTGCGGGGTCGGCGGCCATGGCCCCACCGTAGTTGCCAACCCTCCACCCCACACTCGGGAGGCCTCCCCGGCACAGCCGGCATGGCGGGCGGTTGATGGGTACGATGCGCCGGTGACCGACCAGATTGCGTTCCATGCCGAGTCGCGGCCCGACCACTTGGCGGTGGTGGACGATCGCCCCGGCCAACCGATCCGAACGCTGACGTTTGCTGAGCTGAACCGATGCGTAAACCGGTTGGCCAACGGACTTACTGCGCTTGGGGTCGCGCCCGATAGTCGGGTGATCTGGTGTGGGCCGAACTCGATAGAAACCGTCGCCATCACCCATGCGGTTCGCAAACTTGGGGCGGTGTCGGTACCGGTGAGTTATCGGCTCAGCCCGGCCGATGCCGCATTTGTGGTGGGGGACTGCGGCGCCGAGATCGCCTACGTCGACGCGGCCTACGCCGACCTCTTTACCCAGCTTCTCCAAGACGTCGACACGCTTCGCACCGTCGTGATCTTCGGCGAAGAGCTGCTGGGTGATGATGTCGCCTGGACCGGGATCGCTGGTCAACCGAGCCACCAGGACATGCTGGGCGGCGAAAGTGAGCCACCGCTCAGCGGCACCCATGAGTTCTCGAAGTTGATGGTGTACACCTCGGGCACCACCGGTCGGCCCAAGGGAGCGGTCCGCCGCATCGGTGGCAGCGTTGGCCAGTTCAACGCGCTGCTCGACGAGCTGGGCTGGGGTCCCAACGACATCTACCTCACCACTGGTCCGTTGTATCACTCCGGCCCGGGAGGGTTCGCCGGCCGAGCCCACGTGCTGGGCCAGACCGTGGTGGTGCAATACCGGTTCGATGCACAGGACTGGCTGCGCCTGGTCGACACCCATCAGGTCAGCGTGTCGTTCTCCGCTCCCACCCCGATCCGTCGAATCGTCGGGCTGCCCGACGACGTCAAGGCCCGCTATGACACCTCGTCGCTACGGTCGATGGTGGCCAACGCCGCTCCCTGGACCATGGCGCTGAAACGGGCCTACCTGGCCGACTTCCCACCCGAGTCGCTCTTTGAGGTCTACGGCTCCACCGAGCTCAGCGTTTGCACGCTGCTGCGACCTGAGGATCAGCTACGCAAGCCCGGGTCGTGTGGTCGGGCCGCGCCCGGCGTGGAGGTGCGACTCTATGATGCCGACGGCAACATCATCACCGAGCCCGGCGTGCCCGGCGAGTTCTACGCCCGCTCCGCCGGGGTGTTCGAGACCTACCACAACGCACCCGAGAAGTTTGCCGCCGACCACCGCGACGGCTTCCAGACCGTCGGCGACGTAGCCATGATCGACGAAGAGGGCTACTACTCAATCTGTGACCGCAAGCGAGACATGATCATCTCCGGCGGCGTCAACATCTACCCGGCCGAGATCGAGAACGTGCTCGACGATCATCCGGCCATCGACCAGGTCGCAGTGTTCGGTGTGCCCGACGACGAGTGGGGTGAAGCGGTCCACGCCGCGGTCGTGTTGGCGGCTGGCACGACCGCCATCGCTACCGACGATCACGAAGCAGCAACACAAGCCATGGCCACCTTTGCCATCGAGCGGCTGAGCGGGGAGAAACGGCCGAAATCGTGGTCGTTTCACCCCGAGTTTCCGCTGACCGGTTCGGGCAAAGTCCTCAAGCGCACCCTGCGGGAGACGCTGCTCGCGACTTAAGCGCCAAGCCCAGCGTGACGTTGCTACCACCGCCGTCGTAGTGTCTCGCCATGAACGAAACTGCACCGTCCGATTCCGCCGGCGACGGCGAAGAACAGCTTCCCCGAGTCGGCTTTATCGGCCTCGGCAACGTTGGCGGCAAGCTCTCCAGCTCACTGCTTCGCAACGGCGTCGACCTGACCGTCCGCGACCTCGACCGTTCCATGGCGGAGCCGATGCTTGCGGCCGGCGCCAAGTGGGGCGAGAGCCCGGCCGACATGGCCCGCGACTGTGACGTGGTCATCACCTGTCTGCCCAACCCCGCAGCCAGCGCATCGGTGGTGGAAGGCCCCGACGGCCTGCTGTCCGGGCTTGGGTCCGGAAAGGTGTGGGCCGAAATGAGCACCACCGATCAGGCCGAAGTGATCCGCCTCGGCGCCAAAGTGGCCGAGACCGGCGCATCGGCGGTCGACTGCCCGGTCTCCGGGGGCTGCCACCGCGCCGCTACTGGAAACATCGCCATCCTCGCCGGATGTGACCGTGCCGTCTTCGACACGATGCTGCCGCTGCTCACCCGGATGGGTCGGCAGGTGCTCCACACCGGCGAACTCGGTTCGGCCTCGGTCCTCAAAGTGGTAACCAACTACCTGGCCACCGCCAACCTGGTGAGCCTCAGCGAAGCGCTGGTCACCTCCAAGGCCGCGGGCATGGACCTCAACGTGGCCTACGAAGCGATCCGCATCTCTTCAGGAAACTCGTTTGTCCACGAGACCGAAAGCCAGGTGATCCTCAACGGCAGTCGTGACATCAGCTTCACCATGGACCTGGTCAGCAAGGACGTTGGGTTGTTCAAGTCGATTGCCGACAACGCCGGTGTCCCCACCGAGATCGCTCCGCTGCTCGTGGATATCTTCGCCGATGGCGAAGCGCGCTACGGCTCTCGGGAATGGTCGCCGAACATCATTCGACGACTTGAGGATGCCTGTGATGTTTCGGTGCTAGCCCCCGGATTTCCAGCGGAGATGGTCGACACTGAGCCCGAAGTGCGGGGGGCCGAGGTGGTCATCGACACCCGTAGTTGATGCAAAGGGCCGGTCGTCTTTCCTGAAACTGGTCGGGTCGGTGCTGCCGTAGCGGGGTGTTTCGATGGTTGAATACTCCCATGGTGAATCGCCCCCCCTGTCTGGCGATGATGGCCGGATGACCACCGATGATTCCGAGCCATCGAGCCCGGACGACGTAGCGCGCCGCCTCGGGAAGCTGCGCAACCTCGATTCTGAACCGCTCGATGTGCCGTGGCTCACCCACCCTGACCGCGATCGGCTCGACAAGGCGTTGGCAGCCCGCCAGGTCGATCCCTGGGATCGGCCCGAGGGTCGCTCAACCGACCCGCCCATCGCCTCTCAGGCTCAAGACGCCACGGCCATGGCCCACACGGTGGACAACTCCCAGGACCCGACACGAATCGCGGCCCGACCCGGAGCCGCTGAGCACGAAGCGACGCGCGTGGTTTCCACCGACCAACAGCGACGGCGACCGAATCGCGGACGTCGCGGTGCGTCTGATCCGCCCAGTGTCGGTTCCTCGGCACCCCCCGAGCGGTCGAAGCGACCCGAGGGGCGCGGGTCCGACGAGGCTGAGGTCGCACCGCGGCCGGCCCCAGGCACGGCCCTGCGGCCCACCCTGCCGATCGATCCCGATCCAGCCGTTCGCCCGACCCGCCGCTCCCGCAACGAGTCGTCCCGCCCACCGGGCGAACCACGGCGCCTCCCACGGCCGCGAATTCCGAAGCGACCCCGACGCCAACCCTCCCGACACCGAAGAGGTCAGTCGTGGTGGCAACGACTACCCAAGCTCAAACTGGTGGTGGCACTCTTCACCATCTTTGTGCTGGGCAACGTCTTTTGGGCTGTTGCCTCTTACCGAAGCGTGGAGCGGGTGGAGGTGGCCGACGCCCTGTCGCCGTCATCGTCCGGTTTCCGCAACATCTTGTTGGTCGGCACCGACAATCGAGACGGCATCGATGTCGACAACCCCAATGCCGATGCCATCCTCGGCGAGGGAGCGCCCAGCGGATCCCGAACCGACACCATCTTGTTGCTGCGTCTCGGCGACGACGGTTCCCAGCTCCTGTCGCTGCCCCGCGACCTCTGGATCACCCAATCGACCAGCGGAGAAGAATCGCGGATCAACAGCGCATATGCGGTCGGTCCCGACGAGTTGATTCGAACCGTGAAAGACAACCTGGATGTGCCGGTGCACAACTACGTCGAGATCGACTTTGCTGGCTTCCTCGGTGTGGTTGACGCGCTGGGCGGGGTCACCGTGGACTTCCCCCACGCCGCCTTCGACACCCGATCCGGACTCAACATCGAAAATCCCGGACCGGCCAAGCTCGACCGGGATGACGCCCTCGCCTATGTGCGGTCGCGGCAATACACCGAAATTGTCGACGGTCTCCAGGTTCGAGATCCACGTGGCGACCTCGGCCGGGTGGTGCGACAACAGGCGTTCCTGCGACAGGTCTTTGCCGATCTCGCCGACGTTCGTAACCCGGTCACCATGAACCGCATCGGCTCCAACGTGTCGGACAACGTCAAGATCGACAACGATCTGTCGTTCCTCGAGTCACTGCGCATCGCCCGCAAGGTTCAGGGCCTCAACCCCGAACCGGTGGTGGTGCCTACGGTCAACCACCGCACCGCCGGCGGCGCGGCGGTTCTGCTGCTCGATGACAACAACGCCCAGCAGGCGCTCGATCAGTTCCGGGACTCCGAGTAGCGCCACCAGCTACCGAAGCGGAACGTCAACCTCAGAACTCAAAGACGACCCGACGGTGTTCCGGTTTGGCCTCAACAAGGGTCAGCTCGGCGTCGTTGCCCGCTTGGGCGGTCTTGGAATCGACCTTGGCGACCACCGCCGGATCCCGGAGCTGGACCCGCACATGATCGTCGTCGAGCCGGCGGATGATGACACCGTCGAACTGCTCACCGATGCGATGGCGCAAGGTTATGGCTTCGACCCAGTCCACAATGGCCCGTTCCAGCGAGGATTCACGGCTGCGAGCCCGGTCCAGCTCGGAAGGGAGGTCGGCCAACGCGGCCACCGACCACTCCGGCAGCGGTCGATCGGCACAGATCGCCAGAAGGATCTCATTTACATAGCGGTCGGCCATGCGCCGCAGAGGAGCGGTGACGTGGGCGTAGTTCGACGCGATGGCATGGTGCTCAGCCCGGGTTGGCGTCTCGTTGACAAAAGCGAGATATCCGGCCCCCCGCAGCACACCGGTAGAGGAATTCAACAGGGCGATATCGGTTGAGCGGGCCGGATCGAGGCCCCGAATGAACTCGGGGTAGGACATCTCCCTGGGCCAATCGACCCCGAGGGCGCCAGCCTGCGATCGCAACTCCTCAACCACATCCGGGTTGGCCGGCGGCAGGGTTCGCAACAAGCCGGTTCCCGCTTCAACCATCAGGCCCGCGGCGGCAATGCCGGTCAGCAGGCTGATCTGGGCGTTAAATCCCTCAACCGGCAGCGAGCGGTCGTAACTGAGCTGGTAGGAGTCGCCGTGGGCCACCACTTCCTGGCCCGGAAGGTTCAGGCTGATACCGCCGCGGTCGCGCTCCAGTGCCTGACGAAGTTGACCGATCTCGGCCAGGAGCTCGAGCGGTTCACCCGCCGTGCCCGCATCGAGCTGGTCCTGGACCTGCTGATAGGAGATCGCGGCCCGAACCCGAACCCTGGCCCGTTCCAACCGAGCATCGATCAGCGCGCCGTCGCTATCGAGGTTGATGGTCCAGAGCAGTGACTGGCGATCGGCCGACTCCAACAAGCTGGCCGCGCCCTCCGACAGCGCCTCGGGATAGAGAGAACACCTGCGGTCGGGGCTGTAGTAGGTGACGCCACGCTTGCGGGACTCCTGGTCGAGAGCACCGCCGGGCTTCACATAGGCCGCGACATCGGCAATGGCATAGCTCACCTCGAAACCCGAGCTGGTCCGTCGAGCGAAGTAGGCCTGGTCAAGGTCCTTGCTGCCGGGTGGGTCGATGGCGACCAGCTCAAGGTCGTTGCGATCGGCGATTTCGAGGGCTCCGGCCTCAGGCGGGAGCGTGGGACCAGCGGCGATGGCGGCCTCAACTTCAGCCATGGCCGCATCGCTGTGTTGTTCCGGGATCTTCAGCTCGGTGCGCAGGCGGGAAAACCCGGCCAGAAATTCTTCGGAGGTCGCCACATCGGGCGCCGGACTTAACCTCGGAGCGGGCAATCGCATGCTCTGAAGGTACCCCTGCCGACGCTCAGATGCGCCAGCCGTTTGTGCATCAAAACTGCAACGAGGTAACCAAGGCCCAAAAAAGAATTTGCCCGTGCCTGCCTCAGCGGTGGCTGGTGGTGCCGAGGCAGGCACGGACGATCTTGTTGCTCAGCTTCTGACCTTTTCGCTCATAGAGCGGTCCAGATGAAGAAACCGGCGAGACTGGTTTTTACCCTTACATAAGTATCCGTATGAGCGGTGTTCGAAAAGCAGGCAAACGAGCGAACGATTTTCGCTCTACCTCGCTCGGTCCTTGCGAACCGACGAAAACAGCCATGGTTACATCATGAAGCTAACAACCTGCAGATGAAGAGATCATGAAGTTGGTGAATGTTTTTCGCTTCGGCCACCATGGGGCTATGCGAGTGTTGGTGGTAGAGGACAATTTGGCGCTGGGCACCATTGTGGAACGGGGGCTGCGGGAGGATGGCTACGCTATTGACTTAGTGTCCACACTGGCCGACGCCACCCATCAAGTCGACACCTGTGACTACGACATGATGCTGTTGGACCTCGGGTTGCCGGATGGTGACGGCACCCAATTGTGTGAAGAAGTTCGTCGCCGGGGTTCGGCCATGCCCATCATCATCCTGACGGCCCGAGACGACCTCGGCGACAAGGTGCGCGGCCTTGACGCCGGAGCCGATGATTACGTGACGAAGCCGTTCGACCTGCCCGAACTTACGGCTCGGATGCGGGCCCTGCTGCGCCGACCGGTGGACTACCGCAACACCGAAATTGAAGTGGGCGACATCGTTCTTGACCCGTCGACCCATAACGTGACCCGGGCCGGCATCGGCATTCCCCTCACCAGCCGAGAGTTTGCGTTGGCTGAGTACCTGATGCGTCACGCCGGCGAAGTGTTGTCTCGCACCGATCTGCTCGAACACGTCTGGGATGCAAACTATGACGGCCTGTCCAACGTGGTGGATGTCCACATCGCCAACCTGCGGCGCAAGCTTGACCAACCGGGGGCGGCGCCGGTGATCTCGACCGTGCGTGGCGTCGGTTACCGGTTCGAGACGCTGGACGACCTTTCGGTCACACCATGAACCTGCGGCGGCTTCGGGTCCGACTCACCGCGATCTACATGTTGCTTTCGGCGGTGGCGCTGGCCCTGATTGCGGGTATGGCGTTGGAGCTCGGCGTTGACAACGTCGAAGAATCGGCTCGAGCCGACGTTGAGGAGTTGTTGGTCGACGCCGGCTTTTCCCTCGCCAACCTGCGCACGCCAACCGATCGGGTGTGGAAGCTGAGAAGCGGGTCGCCGATCACCGCCCAGACCGTCAAGGGCGGCGAGTGGAGCAGCGACGACCCGCTCGACCAGGCGCTGGTGGACGCCGCCGGACCGATTCTCGGAGCGGTGCAGGGTTCGGGGCGGCTCTCGACCGCATCGGTGGAGATCGAGGGTATGGGCACCTGGCTTTTCGGCGGGTTGCCCTCCGATCTCGAGCCCGATGTTGTCTTTGCCGCTGCCATCGATTTCGAGCCCTACGAGCAGCGGCGTCGGGAGGTCCAGCTTCGGATTGTTCTGGGTGCGCTGGCCGCGCTGTTGGTCTCCGGCGTGGCCGGTTGGTGGTTCGCCGGACGGAGCCTCCAACCGGCGCTTCAGGCGCTTCGACAACAGCGAGACTTCATCGCCGATGCGGCCCACGAACTCCGCACACCACTTTCGGTGATTCAGGCTTCGGCGAGCCATGCGCTGAGTCGGGATCGGCCCGCGCCGGAGTACCGGGCGTCGCTGGGTGAGGTTCGCGATGCCGCCCAGCGGGCCGGCGAAGGAGTCGGCGAGTTGTTGGAGCTGGCGCGGCTCGAAGCAGGCCAGGCCAAACCCCGAAAGGCCCCGCTGCGCCTCGACCTGCTGATCGAGGAAGTGGCTGCCGGGATCCGAGTCGATGGGGTGACGGTGATCGCGGAACCCTGCCAACCCGTCATCGCCCACGCCGACTACAACCTGATGCGCCAGGTAGTGGAGAACGTGTGTCGCAACGCCGCGGCCCGGGCGACCCAAATCAACCTGGCGGTGGGTGCCGATGACCGCAGCGCAACGATCGTGGTCGCCGACAACGGCCCCGGATTTTCCGAAGACGTCATGCCCCGGGTGTTCGAACGCTGGCGCCGCGGCGACGAGTTGGGATCGACCGGCCTCGGCATGGCCATCGCTCGATCGATCGTGGAGTCCCACGGCGGCATCTGCGAAGTCTCAAACGCAGCCCGCGGCGGGGCCGTAGTACGGCTCATCATCCCGCTCGGCGAAGCCCGCAAAGCCGACCTGTAGCCAATCACGGCCTCACTTCGGTTGAACCTAGATTGCGGCTGTGTAAATGTCAGCGCTATGCGTTCACGCTTTCTTGCAGTTTCGACTGCCCTTATAGTTCTTGCCGCCTCGTTCACCCTGATAACGCTGACATCCCAACCTGTTAGTGCACAACAGGAGTGTCACCCGGCGTACATCGGGGGTTGTGTGCCCACCGACATGGGTGACGTCAATTGCGGCGATTTGAACTTTGCGGTTCGGTTGCGCAACGTCAACGTGGATCCCTACAACCTTGACTCTGATGACGATGATGACATCGGTTGTGAAAGCAATGGCCCAGCCCCAGCGAGGCAGCCAGCTTCGCAAACGCCTGTGGCCAAAGCCCGGCGCCCGGTGGGGAAGGTCTTCAAGATCACCCAGGTTGGCAAGACGAAGTTTGTGCAAGCCACCGGCTGGGCCCTCGATCCTGATGTGAGACGCCCGTCGCGGGTTCGGATTTTTGTCGATGGTAAGGCCCGCAAAACTGTCAAGGCCAAAGGCCAGTTGGCCAAGGCACCAGCCCGATTCCAGGCCCATGGCAAGAACCACCGCTTCGCCGTCAAGGTCGCGGTAGGTAAGGGCAAGCACCGGGTATGTGTGGTGGCGTTGAATGAGGGCCGGAAGGCTAAGAACCGAAGCCTGGGTTGCAAGGTCATTACTCGCTGAGCGACTGGTTGGTTACTGGCGGAACTGCTTTGTGGCCCAGGCGGCGGCGGGGCGTTCGGCTATCACGTAGGCCAGGCCCGCCACCACCAGGCTCACTGGCACGGTCACCGCAACCAACGGTATGAGCTCAGCCTGGAAGGGCTCGTAGTCCAACCAGTCCTCCACAAGGCCCATGATGGCCAAATGGGCCACGAAGAAGCCGACCGAGAGCAGCGACAGCGCGGCCATCACCCGGCTCGAAAGCACCCGAGCGATCAACCCCTGGGAGGGTTGGGCCAGAACGCCGGTAGCCAGGGTGAGCCCTCCGACCACGGCGTAGAGCAGGTAGCGCAAGCTGTACTCCGGTTCGAGGGCGCCGATGAGATCCGGAACCGCCAACCACGCCACCAACAGGTAGGCACCCATCGCCCCTATCCAGCCGATCGAGGGATAGCGGGCGATCCACGCCAATGGGCGAGGCAGGGGAGTGCCACGTTCGTGGGCGGCAATCACCACCGCCAACGCCAGACCGGGCGCCACCACATCAAGCCACACTGGTAGGAGCACCACGAGGCGAATCTCCTGGCTCCACGTGCCGAAGCTCAAAGCCGATCGGGCTGCCAACCCCACGAACCCGAGCAGCAAGCACCAGCCCAACAGCAATCTCATCCACTCAGGCTGTTCCGCGTCTGGGTCAGGATCAGCGACCTCGGGCTTGCCACCGAGCGCCTCTGCGGTGGTTAGGGCGGCGGGTTGGGGCAACAGCTTGCGGGCCAACAACCCCATCACCGGCACCAGGGCGTAAATCTGGAACAACAGCACCACCACCCAGGTCTGTCCCAGGCCAAGGAAGTTGGATTGGGTGAAGGGCGATTCGAAGAGGGGGTACAGCAGTGTTGCGGCCAGGAAGTACTCCCGGAAGCCCGAGAGGCTCACGGCGTCGACGGCGACCAGGATGGCGAGCACCACCCAGTAGCCGGGATAGATGCGCAGCAATCGCCGAGCGATGTAGGGGCCGACAGCTGGCAACGGTTTGCCGTCGATATGAGCCAGCACCAGCGGTCGGAACAACAGGAAGGCCGACATCATCAAAAACAGCGGGACGGCAGCGTCACCGCGCTTGGCTAGATCATGCACAACGCCGGAGGTGTTGGCCCGAGCCGAAGTGTCGGCATGGACCGCCAACACGCCAAACATGGCCACCACCCGGAGCCCGTCGAGCAACGGGAACCGCCGGGTCACGAGATACGGCGAGACTCAAAGTCTTTCTTGTTGACCGTCTTCACAACCTTGGCCTTCTTGACCTTGGTCTTCTTGGCCTTCTTTGGCTTCGGAGCTGCCGCGGTTTCGTTTGAGCCGCGGAAGGTCTGGAAGGCGGCGGCGAGGATGGCAGCACCGGTGAGCGCCTTGGCCTGGGTGGGGCTGATCACCTCTTCGTCGGGTGGCAGAGTGCGGGGAACTTCGGCACGGGGGCCCGCATCGGTGGCTCCGAAGCGGGGGGTTCCCGCCAGGGCCTCGGGGCCGGTCGGGAGTGGGCCGCGGCCCGACAGGATCTCTTCGGATCGGATCCACTCGCCGCCGATCAGGATCGCAGCAGCCATGGCCAACAGCGTCACCATCGACAGGGCGATTCCGCCGAGGGCGGCAAAGCTGCCGGTGGTGATCGGCACCGAGAAGATGCCGATCAGGATCACGGCCGGGATCAACACACACAGGGCAACGATGGCACCCTTGGCCCAGCCGGTGCGGTAGGTCTTGTGGTCGGGTCCGAACTTGTAGAGGATGGCGAAAGCGCCGACGGCGAGGGCCAGCAGCAGCGGGAACCGGATGATGTTGATGGCCAGGCTGGCGGCGCGGCCCAGACCGATGCTGTCGAGAAGAGCGGGCAACCCGGCCAAGGTAAACACGCTGAGGCCAATGAAGAGAATGGTCCCGATCGTTAACCCGAGCGCGGTGCCTCTCAGCGGCACGAACTTTCTGGACTCCACCTCGTCGAAACTCTGATTCAACGAATTCATCAGATGTTTGATGCCACCCGAGGCGGCCCACAACGCCAGGACGATACCGAGTGCCACACCGATGATCTTGCCCACATCGCTGTCGGACTCGCTAGCCGCATCCACCTCGTCGCCACCCTGTTCGACCGGGTCGAGGATGATGCCCGAGATACTCTCCGGCAGATCAAGATCCTCGACCTGCTCAACGATTTCTTCGGGGTCAGAGATGATCGAATACATACCGATCATGGCGGTGGAGAACGGAATCAGGGCCAGGAACCCCCAAAACCCGATACCGGCGGCGACCACTGGCAGGTTGTGCAGTTTGATCCGATCCTTGACCATCATCGCGACGTCTTTGATAGACGGAGCCGCGGCCCGAGCCGTTGGCTGGACCGAAGACCCGTTGGCCGACAGCGTCTCCTTCGAGAGCGATTCGGTGGCGATTGCTTGCTCGGTAGTGGTTGCAGACATGTGGATCCTGAGAAAAACGGGCGACAATGACGGGGTGTCCGTTTCCCTAGGCTATCCAACCCGCCGTATCCTGCTCGCCATTGCGCTCGCTGGCGCTGGGGCGGTCGGAGTTAAGGAGCTGAGGAACCGCCCGGCTTCCGGAAACCGAACGGTGCCGGTTGCCACAAAAACCCGCCTGGGTCGCAACCGCGATATGGCCAAGCTCGGGTCGCGAGCGGGAGCCGACCTGGCGGTGACCAAGGCCCGACAGGTATTCGCCTCAGCCGAGCGATCGGAGGAGCTGCAGACCGAGTTCGAGCTTCGCACCGCGGAACAAGTCACTGCGGCGCTCGGAAACATGAAGGGGGCGATGATGAAGGTTGGCCAGATGGCCAGCTACCTCGACCAGGGCCTGCCCGAACACGTTCGCGATGCGCTGGCCCAACTGCAAAGCGACGCCCCACCCATGAGCTTCGAGCTTGTCGACGGGGTGATTGCCGAGGAACTGGGGGCTCCGGCGGGTGAAGTGTTCGAGGAGTTCGACCCGGTTCCCATCGCTTCGGCTTCGATCGGCCAGGTCCATCGAGCGATGACCCGAGACGGGCGGGCGGTGGCGGTCAAGGTGCAGTATCCGGGCGTCGATGAGGCGATCGACTCCGACCTCGACAACCTCGACATGCTCTTCGGCGGCATGGGCATGGTCTTTAACGGTCTCGACCCCGAACCGCTCGTAATCGAACTCAAAGCCCGACTTCGCGAGGAGCTCGACTACATCAAGGAGGCCGAGAACCAGCGCCGCTTCGCCGACTACTACCGCGGCCACCCCCACGTGACGATCCCCGAGGTGGTCGACGAGCACTGCAGTGCCCGTGTGCTCACCACTGAGCTGGCCGAGGGAGTCCGCTGGGCGGAGATGCTCACGTGGAGCCAGGAGGAGAAGAACCTGGCCGCTGAGTGCATCTACCGGTACGCCTTCACCGGCCTCTACCGCGTTGCCGCCTTCAACGGCGACCCCCACCCGGGCAACTATCTCTTCCAGCCAGGCGGAAGGGTCACTTTCCTCGACTACGGGCTCGTCAAACACTTCGAAGGTGACACCCTGGAAGCCTTCGGCGAGATGATCGGCCATATGTGCATCGAGCCGAATGTCAGCCTCTATCGGAAGTCGGTCGAACGCCTCGGCCTGCTGCGCCCGGGCCACGCCTTCACCGATGAAGAGGTCGGCGACTACTTCGGCCACTTCTACGAGTTCGTTCTTCAGGACGGCGAGTTCACTATCACCGACGCCTACGCCTCGGAGACGGTTCGCCGGTTCTTTGACGTGAACGGCCCTTACCGCGACATCCAGAAGGCGGCCAATGTGCCCCCGGATTTTGTGGTGATCCAACGCATCAATCTGGGTCTCTTTGCCCTCTTCGGTGAACTGGACGCCACCGCCAACTGGCGGAGCATCGCTGAAGAAATCTGGCCTTTCGTGGAGGGACCGCCGTCAACGCCGCTGGGTGCGGCCCACGCCCGCTGGGCCGAATCCGTCGGTGGGCGGTAACGGCCCCCGGAGCGCTACTCGGTGAGGTCGGCTTCGTTGCAGCTGGCCGGAGCGGTGATCGGGTTGCAGCGAGCGATGGCACCGTTGGCGAAGTCGACCACATACGGGCTGTCGAAAAACTCGCTCGGCGCGTAGTAGTCGGTTGACAGGTAATGGGCGCCGCTGGCCATGGCGATGTCCCGGCGGGTCGTATCGTTGTTGCGGGCATCGGCGGTGGGGGAGTCGGTCCGGGTTCGAATCAGGTAGCCGGACTCGGCGACGGCGTTGAGTTCGGCCGAAGTTGGATCGTCGAAGCGGACAAAAGCGGCGTCAGGACTGCCGGGTGCTGAGCTGGTGAAGATCGGGCGGCCCTCGATGTTGGGCGCCCCGTCCAGGTAGCGCTCACGGATCGTCCCGCCGTTGGTCATGGTGAACAGCACCCGCCCCCGGCTCTCGGCCACCGTCGGCCAACCCCCGGCCAGCACCGAAGCCTCCAGCGTCTCGGCGTCGCCGCGAACGTCGTCGGGAGTGATGAGTTGGTCGGCCTCGAACACGGAACGGATCTCCTCATCGAGGTCCTCGAGCACCTCTGCGGTGGTCTCGGTCGGCTCCGACCATTCGACATCAAACACGCTGATGTCGAGACCCTCCCCACCGGCGGCGTCGGCAATCGACTCATCCTTGATTTCGATCATGACCATGATCGGCAGATGGTTCGGATTGGCGTCGGAATAGTCGCGAATCTCGGTGAGGCAGATCACCAGAGTGAGACAGTTGGTGGCGTAGTCGAAGTCCTGGGTATGGAGGACCTTGAAGCCCGGCTCATCGAGCAGTGGCTCGCCCGACGGAGCTTCGAGGTTCACCAGCGGGTGGGCGGCATAGTTGGCCCACCGACCTCCATCGGGATCGGCAAACACGTCGATCTCAAACTGGCGCACCCCGTAGGTCTCGAGCTGTTCGGTGAGCGATACATGGGAATACTCGATCGAAGTGGCCAGGTCTGGGGCCAACGCAACCAGCGCGGAGAAAATCTCTTCACGCGGGCGAAGGTGGTAGCTGTTGTGTGAACCGATCACTTGGAGGTGATTCAGGCGCAACTGCTCCTCCTGGGCAGATTCGTCACCAGCCTCCGGTTCCTCAGCCGCGCCGGGTTCGGTCTCGTCGTCGGATGCCGTCGCTGACTCGCTGCCGGCATCGTCACGGTCGTTGCCATCCCCATCCCCACCGCTACCGCCGCGGTCCGATGAGTCGGCCTCGCTGCCTTCCTCCTGCTCGCCGCCGCCTGCATCAGTCGCCTGTTCGTTTGGATCCTCATCGCTGGAGAGATCCACCACCGGGCTTGAATCCAACAGGTTGGCCTGGTTCGCCGATGGTTCCTCGTTTCCGCACCCAACCATGACCAACACCAGGGCGATGGCCCAGCCCGCCCCCGCAAGAATGTGACGTTTCCTTGGGCTGCGCTGTGATCTGCCATCACGCCGACCCGCGGCGCGACAACAATCGTGTGGGTCCATCGGTGCTCCAACCTTCCTTGCAGAATCCCGAAGCCGAGTCTGCCAGCTTTCGTGCAAACGCGCCGCTTGGCGCTTGGCGCGAGGGATCCGGGGTTGGCCTCCTCTCGGCACCAGATCCCCAACAGCAGAGTCCGGATGATCTGGTGCTCCGGCAAACGTTGCGCCGCAAGGGGAGACCGGTACGAGCGTTATGATGGGACGGTGGATCGCCCCCATTCCCCTGAATCGCGGTCGCGGCTAGCCAACGCCCGCGACAAGCTGCCCGAGCTACGTTCGAAGCTGCCGGCCCGACGCAAAGCGCCCTCCGACCTGGCTCAGCCGGACGAAGTGGCCGAAAACGCCTACGCACCGAAGAACCAACGCATTCCGGCCGAAGTCCGCGATCTGGCCCAGACATTTGGTCGCCGCATCGGCCCGGTACTGCTCGCCGAGATGCGCAACATGCCCAAGGGTGGGCCGAGAGAAAAGCAGAAGATGGTCGGCCGGCTGCTGGTCGAAACCCGAGAAGCAGTCGGCGATCTCCAGCCCGCCATCTATGACCTGGCCGTCAAGTACCCGATGGATGGCAACAAACTGCACCGCCGGGGAGAAGTGGTGGCCTTCACCTCGGCCGTGGCTGCGTCGGCGGCTGAGGAAGCGGCGATTCTGGCCACCACACCGATGGGTGGTTTGGCGGTGGGCATGGCCTCACAACTTGTCGCCGAAATGGTCGAGACCTGGGTGGCCGCGGCGTCGCGAGCTTCGGCCTACTACGCCGCCGGGCTCCAGCCCACCCCGGAGCTGCTGGCCCTCGACATTGCCGAATGGGCTGGCTACACCGGTTCGGGGAGAGCGGCCGGAGGCACGGTGAAGCGGTTCCTGGTGAAACGGTTCCTCCACCGCACCCGACGGCGTCTGGCCGTCGGCATCATCCCGGTGGCGGGCGCACTGGCCAACGGCGCCACCGCGGCCAACAGTCTGCGCAAGCTTCGCAGCATGCCCCTACGTCCGGCCGAGGCCCGCCGCTACGTGATCGAAGGCGAGCTGGCCCAACCGCTCGGCGAGCTGGCTGTGGGCGAGCTCGAATACATCACCTTCGACGACGGCTACGGCATCGAGGATGACTAATGACTGTGTCGCCAAACCGCCAACAGCTCGAAATGTCGGCGCTGAGCATGAATAATTCACGCTCAGCGCCGACATTTCGGGCCGATCTGGCGGATCTGGCGGGTCAGTTGCCGACGAGGGCGTTGCGGAGGGGTTCGATCCAGGTGTCGGTGTCGGGGTCGTAGGCTCCGAAGCCCCCGCCGAACTCCCAGTACGTCATCGACATGTCCAAGTCGGCGGCGGCGTTACGAACCGCCGCCGTCCACTCGGCCCGGTCGGCGAGGGGCGCCTCCCCGTTGGCGGCAAAGGCTCCGAACTCGCCGACGTTCATCGGTCGCCCGTTGGCCTGACCCCACGCCTGGGCTACCGCCAGCTGGCTGCGGAGGCTGTCGGCGGCCGAAGCAAACAACGGGGTACAGCTTTGGGGGGCGCACACCTCACCACTGAAGAACCGCAGCTCGGTTGGGCCCGGCGACGCGAGCTGGAAAAAGATCCCGGTGGTTGACGCTGGGCAGGAGCTCAGATCGAGAGAAAATGCTGTTGTCGCTGCGGTCGAGGTCAGCACGTCCACCGGTACGTCGTCGTCATCACCAGCCACATCGCACACCACCTGCAGGTCGGCCGCTCCGGCCACCTCGACGGTCATCGTCTCGGGCTCGAAGGTGTCGGGCGAGTTGAGGTTGAGGCCGGCCCACTGCTCTTCGTACTCGACCACCAGCTCGCCCACCGATGGTGTGCGAATCGTCGACCACGAGTAGTCGTTCCACGCTGGCCCAATGGCCAGGCTCTGCGGATCCCACCCGGTGCCGGTGGGTTGAGGGGAGTCGATCCATGTCGCCCCCTGATGGGTGAAAGAGAACGGTTCATAGAAGTGGACCGTGGTGATCAGGTTGGGGTCGTCGGGCAGCGAGAGCTCGTCGAGAAAGTCGATGCTGTTAAAACCGACAGGGCCCACCAGCACCGGCCGGTCCGGGTTCGACTCACGCACTTTGGCCAGGGCGCTGGCAAAGATCGAATTCCAGAGCTGCGGATCGTCGGTGAAATCATCGGTGGGTTCGTTCAACAACTCGAACAACACGTGGTCGCCGGCCCCGGCGTAGCGCTCGGCGATCTGTTCCCAGATCGCTTCAAAACGAGACTGATGGGCCACCGGATCCAGATGCAGCTCCTCGTAGTGATGCACGTTGATGATCACCATCAGGTCGTTCTGGTCAGCCAGATCAACCACCCAGTCGATCCGATCCCAGATGTTGCTGTAGTCCGGATGGTTTACCGTTGGGTCGTTGCCATCGGGGATGAGGTAAGGGGCCGAGGTATCGGCGTAGGCAGCCCAGTTGATCGGCACCCGCACGTGGCCGAAGCCCGCATCGGCGATCAGCGGGAAGAAGTCGGCCTCAATCTCGAAACCCCAATCGCCCTCCCGAGGTGCCTCAAGGGCCTGGCCTAGGTTCACCCCGGCACCCAGTTGGCGGTTGATATCGGCCACTGAGCCCGATGGGTTGCACGCGGCCGCGCCCAAACCCACACCAGCCAACATGGCGAGCAGGAGACCCAGCAGGACAACGCTCCGCTTCATAGCCGCAAGTGTCTCACAGTTGCGGCCGACTTGATCAGCGGCTGAAGATGATTCAGATATCGAGGCTGTCGGGGTCGATCAGATCGGAGTTGGTCAGCAGCCAGTCCTTACGTCGAGCGACATCGGAGCCCATCAACGTTTCGAACAGGTCGCCCGCTTCGGCGATGCCTTTGGCGTCTTCCATGGTGATGCGCCGCAGCACCCTCGACTCGCGATCGAGGGTGGTTTCGGCCAACTCATGCACATCCATCTCACCCAGGCCCTTGAAGCGGACCCAGTTCATTTCGTCGGCGTCCTTCTTGAGCTTCTTGGCGATGGCCAGCCGCTCGTCTTCATCGAGGGCGTAGTAGATGGTCTTGCCGACCTTCGTTGAGTACAGCGGCGGCTGGGCGGCAAACACCCGGCCGTCCTCAAGCAGCGGACGCAGATGGTGGTAGATCAGCGTGAGAATCAGACAGCGGATGTGACTGCCATCCACGTCAGCGTCACACAGCAGGATGATGCGGCCGTAGCGGCACTTGCTGAGGTCGAAGTCCCGGCCCGAGCCCGAGCCGATGGCGGTGATGATGTCCTGCGCTTCGCTGTTGGATACCACCTGTTGCAGGTTGGCTTTGCCCGCGTTCACCATCTTGCCCCGGATGGGCAACACCGCCATCGTGTTTGAATCGCGACCCTTCTTCGCCGGTCCGGCGGCGGAGTCGCCCTCCACGATCAGCAGCTCACTATCGGGACCGTGGTAGCGGCAGTCGGCCAACTTCGGAGGCATACCGGCCGAGCCGAGGCTGGCCGCTTTGCGCTTGGCATCGAGCGCGTCCTTCGACGCCACCCGGTTGATGACGGCGCTGGCCAACTTGTCCCGCAGGGCGTTGATGTGGGTCTTCTTGCCGCCGCCGTTGCACCACTGGGTAAAGCCGGTCTTGACCACGTCGTAGGCCACACTCTGCACCGCAGGTGTGCCCAGCTCGCCCTTGGTCTGACCCCGGAACTGTGGTTCGGCCACCGTCACCTTGATGGCGGCCACCAGCCCTTCCTGCACATCGTCGCGGCCGGCCTTGTGCTTGTTGTCCTTTTCCAGCTTCGACAGCTTCTTGTAGCCGTTGAGCAGCACGTCGTTGGCCACCTTGTTCATGGCTCGCTCCCAGCCGGTCACGTGGGTGCCGCCTTCGGAGGTAGGGATGGTGTTGACGAACGAAACCACCTTGGTCTCGTAGTTCGTCACCCAACGCATGGCGACATCGACGCGACAGGCCCGCTCGATCAAGGTCATCTTGCCGTCGACCGGAACCTTCTCTTCGAACATGCCGATGCCGTCGAGACGGACCACTTCGGTAACGTTCTCGCCCTTTGACATCGAGTCGACCAGGTCGGCGAGACCACCCTTGGAGACAAAGGTTTCGGTCTCACCCGGTTTGCGCTTCGTGGCCTTGGTCGCCGACGGCTCGGCCGCCACGTCGGTGTCGGGCACTTCCTTGCTGTCATCGACGGTCTCGGCGGCGTCGTCAGTGGGGCTGGCGATGTCAGCCGGGGCATCGGCGTCGGGCATTGGGGGAGTCGAGCTGCGGTGGTCGGTCAGGGTGATCTTCATCCCCGGCACCAGGTGACACATCAACTGCACCCGTTCGCGAACCACGTCGTAATCGATGTCGGCATCGGGATCAAAAACCTCGAAGTCGGGCCAGAACCGCACCCGGGTCCCGGTGCGCTTGGCCGGAACCTTCTTCACCTTTTCCAACGCCGAGCCCGGCTTGAAGCTGCCGTTCTTCAGTTGCTTGCCGGCAACCCGCTCCACAAACGTGAGCCGATGGGTCTGGCCATCGCGATCGACTTCGGCAACCAACTTCGTCGATAGCGCGTTCACCACCGACGCGCCGACGCCATGGAGGCCGCCGGAGGCCGAGTAGGCGCCGCCACCAAACTTGCCGCCAGCGTGCAGCTCGGTAAAGACCAACTCGAGAGCGCTCTTGCGGGTTCGACCCTTGATGTCGATCGGGATGCCTCGACCGTTGTCGGCCACTGAAATTGAGCGGTCGTCGTGCAGCTCCACGTCGATCCGGTCGGCATGGCCGCCGGCCGCTTCATCTACACCGTTGTCGATCAGCTCCCACAACAGATGATGGAGGCCATCGTTGCCGGTGCCCCCGATGTACATACCCGGGCGCTTGCGAACCGCGTCGAGGCCCTTCAGAACCTGGATCGCCGAGGCGTCGTAGTTGCCGCCCTTCTTCTTGGCTGGTTTCTTTGCCGCGTTGCCCTTGCCGGGCGTCGCGCCCTTCTTGGCGCCGTTGTCCTTGGCGCCCTTCTTTTTGGCGCTGTCGTCCTTGGTCACCGTCACCATCGTCCTTCTCCAACAGCCAGTAGCGCCGGGCTGAGTGCACTCCCGGATCCATCACGTTTGGTCGCCCCGAACTCGAGCGGGCGTGGGGTTGGGTCGGGCTTCGACGGATCGTCGCTGCTGGCGAACACGCCGCTGAGCTGGTGAGGTCCGGCAACCCGAGCCAGCACCAGCGCATCGCCCTTGGTCAGCTTCTGGATACGCAGCCCGGAGCCTCCTCGACCCTTGGTCGGGAACTCGTCCACCGGGGTGGACTTGGCCCGGCCGCCGCTTGACGCAGTCACGACCACGCCGTTGTCGACCACCAACCCGGCGGCCAGCACCTCGGCGTCACCCTTCAGCTTCATGCCGGCCACACCGGCGGCGCCACGGCCCTGAGTCTTCACGGTCTCAATCGGCATACGGAGCGTCTGGCCGTCGGTGGCGATGATCAGTGCATCGCCCTCGCTGGGGGCCACAAAAGCGGCGGCGACCAGATCGTCGCCCTTCAGCTTGATCACCGGAGCCCCCGATCGACCGGAGAACAGCTCAGACCGTTCCAGCCGCTTGGCGACACCCTCGCGAGTCACCACCATCACCGGATCACCCTCGGAGGAAAAGACCGCCACGAGAGACTCACCGCGGGCGATGTCGAAGATCTCGCTTACGGAGGCTCCACGGCTTCGGCCCGCAACCTCAGGAATGTCGGCCACCGCAACCCGCAGCATGCGGCCGTTGCTGGTGATGCCGGTGACCTCGGCCCCGGTTGAACTGACGATGGCCGCACTCAACACATCGTGACGACCCGGCTTAGCCGTGGCCGCGCCATCCGCAGGCTGGCGACCGATCAGACCACTGGTGGTGAAGGCCAACGTGCAGGCTTCTTCGATCAGTTCCGTTGGCGCCGGAGCCTCAAGGGCCGCGGCCTCCACCTCGGCTGCGCTCAACATGCGGCTGCGGCGGGGTGTTCCGTACTTCTTCACGATCTCCTCAAGTTCTTTGAGGACCATCGTTCGCTGACGCTTGTCGCTGCCAAGGAGCTTTTCGTACTCAGCGATGCGCTTCCGCAGCTCGACCAGCTCGTCGATCAGCTTTTGCACCTCGAGCGCCGTCAGACGTCGTAGCTGCATTTCGAGGATGTGTTCCGCCTGAATCTCCGTGAGGGTCAGGTCGGCCTGGAGTCGGGCGCTCGCCTCCTCGGTGTCGGCCGACGACCGGATGATGGCGATCACCTCGTCGATGGCATCGAGAGCGATCAGCAGCCCTTCGACGATATGGGCCCGAGCCAGAGCCTTATCGAGCCGATACTGGGTGCGGCGACGAATCACATCGAGGCGGTGGTCGATGTAGTGCTGGCACAGCTCGATGATGCCGACCGTGGTCGGTCGGTTGTTCACCAACACCACGTTGTTGAACGAGAACGACTCCTCCAACGGGGTGAGACGATAGAGATCGTTGAGGATGGCATGGGGGTTGGAGCCGGTCCGGCACTCGATGACCACCCGTAGCCCGTTGGTGCGGTCGCTGAGATCGTTCACATCGGTGACGTTGGCCAGCTTGCCCTTGGCTATCAGATCCTTGATCCGGCTCACCACCTTCTCCGGGCCAACCATGTAGGGCAGCTCGGTCACCACGATGCCCTGCTTGCGCCGCCCCACCTTCTCCACTTCGGTCTTGGCCCGCATGCGGATGGCGCCCCGGCCGCTCTCGTAGGCATCACGAAGCGACTCATCGATGATCAACCCGCCGCTCGGGAAATCAGGACCGGGCAACACCTTCATCACCTGGTCGAGGGTCACCTTGGGTCGGCGCTGGGTCATCACCAACTTGATGGCCTCATAGACCTCGCCAAGATTGTGCGGGGCCATGTTGGTGGCCATACCCACGGCGATGCCGGCGGTGCCGTTCACCAGCAGGTTCGGTACCAGACCGGGAAGATAGGCCGGCTCATCGTTGAGACCGTCGAAGGTGGGCCGGAAATCAACCGTCTCCTCCACGATCTCGCCGAGCATGTCCATGGCGGCGTTCGTGGGGCGGCACTCGGTATAGCGGTAGGCGGCTGGCGGATCATCCAGCGAACCGAAGTTGCCATGGGGGTCGACCATGGTGACGTTGCGGGCGAAATCCCAACCGAGTCGGACCAGGGCGTCGTAGATCGCCGAGTCGCCATGGGGGTGGTACTTGCCCATCGTGTCGCCGACCACGCCGGCACACTTGCGGTGGGCCGAGTCCGGGCGCAGGCCCAGCTTGTACATGCTGAAGAGGATCCGACGCTGCACCGGCTTCAAACCGTCGCGAACATCGGGAATGGCACGCGAGGTGATGACCGAGAGGCTGTAGGCGAGGAACGAATCGCTCATCTCGTCGGTCACCGGCGTATCGATGACCTCGCGGGCGAAGGCCATCCCGGGGGTTGCCGCCATCAGGATTGTTTCCTCTCTCGAATCATGTCGGATCGCAAGTTGGTCGGGGGGCCACAGGCGCGGGGTGCCAGATCTTCCCGGAGAATCCAGGGACTCATGGCCCGCTCACGCCAGCGGCGACGTCGCCGAGGATAGTGCTTCGGGAGCCACCGGCGGCGGAGCGGCGGCAACACAAAATCCGCAAAGGACGACCGTGACGCTCGGTGCTCGCAAGGTTGATATCCGTGGCCGGACCACTGTCGCGGTCTTGCCCGGATGGGTGAGGGGTCATAGGTTCGCCAATCGTGCATCGCTTGACCGGTCCGGCCTCCCCGAGTGTCGGCTCTACCAATGACGCTCGTCCGATGACGCTCCGCCCAACGACCCCGATGCGATTCGGCCAGAGCCGTTCGATTGTGGCGCCGATCCTTCTGGTTCTCACGGTGCTCGCGGCTGGTCTTGCGACAGCCGCTGCGCCTGGGGGAGCGCACCCCCACCCGCCGACAGCGGTAGACGACTCCGCGGAGTCGCCTGAGAGTCCCAGCCAGGAGATCGTGCTGGCCGCCCGCTTCCTGCTGGCCGAAACCACGAAGGCCGACGCCCTGGAGGCCGTCGAACGCCTTCGCGGAACCCGCGCCGAGGTGCAAATGCAGCTCAGCGCCGTTGAAGCCGACCAAGACGAAACAGCAGCGGCGAAGTATCAGCAGCGGCTGGACCGTCTCGAACGGCGGCTCAGCTACCAGTGGACCCGATGGCGGCGAGCCAACCGTCGGGCGTTCCTGGCCAAACAAGCAGCCGGCAACCTCCAAAACGAGACCACCAAAACCGATGACGCGGCCTCAGAGCCGGCGCCAGCTGACGGCCCCACGCCCGACCAATGGGAGTCGCTCAGACAGTGCGAATCAGGCGGTAATTACCAGATAGTCAGTGCCAATGGACTGTATTACGGGGCCTATCAGTTCAGCTTGGGTACCTGGGCGTCCGTTGGTGGTTCTGGGAATCCGGCCGAGGCAACGGTGGCCGAACAGGACCGGCGAGCACAGATTCTCTTCAGCCAGCGAGGATCCAGCCCGTGGCCCCATTGCGGTCGTTATCTTTAGTGTAAAGCCAGTGTTCTCGGGTGGGAAATTTTGCCCGATTGGTTTCAATTTTGGCCGTTGTGGCCTACAGTTTGGGCTCGGTTAGGACGTGTCGGTTTGTAGCGCTCACCAGCCCCCCGGTTAGCAGCGCAGCAAAGATTCCAGAGCGCGTCCCGGTCTCTTCAAAGGCCCGCGTTCCCGCGGCCACTCACGGAGAGGTCGACGAGTACGGCGATTCAAGGAGCGCGCACCATGGCACAGCGAACGACTTTCGCGAAACTCCAACGAGAACGGGCCAAGCAGGCGAAGGCCGAGGCCAAGCGATCCAAGCGGCAGGGCACAGATCCTGCCCCCAAGCGGGACACCAGCGGGCCCCCGCCCCGCAAGCAGACCATGGAAGAGATGATCTGGGCCGAGGTCCAGGCCGAGAAGGAAGCTGCGGCTAAGGCCAAGGCTGACGCCGAAGCCAAGAAGGCCGAATAGCCCCTCACGGGATGCAAGCCTGGTTGACACATCCACGCACTAGCTGACCAGTCGACTGGCTCACTCGTGCGCTAGCGGTCGCCCCCCAGTGACTGAAGCCAGCTATCGAGCTTGGCAGGTAGGACAGTGGGTCGTGCTTCGAGCATCGATCACACTGGCCTTCAACGTGTCGCCACAGCGAATACACCTCGCCCCAGCCCGTCCATAACAGGCCAGGGCCCGCTGATTGTTGCCGGTCGCCCCATCAACGGTTCGGTAATCGCGCAGCGTCGTGCCACCGTTGGCTAACCCGCGCTCCAACACCAGTTGGATCGCCGGCACCAGCCGAGCCGCCTGCGCCCGCGTCAGACGACGAAGCCCGGGATGTACACCGGCCTCGAAGAGCGCCTCGTCGGCGTAGATGTTGCCCACCCCGGCCACACACCGCTGGTTGAGGAGCTGAGTCTTGAGGCGAACCCTGCTCTTTCGGACCGCCTGCCAAAGTCCCTCAGGAGTGAACGCCTCCGACAGGGGCTCCGGGCCAATGGCATGCAGCGTCGGTAACGTCCGGTAGTCGCCGGCCGTCACCACCGCGATGCGGCCGAATCGACGCACATCCTCAAACACCAGCCGCTGGTTGTTGTCGAGGCGCCACCAGGCCCGAACATAAGGCTCGCGACTCTCCGGCCGGAGATGCAGCACACCAGTCATGCCCAGGTGCACCACCATCTGGCGACGATCACTCAGATCGGCAACCAGATACTTCCCCCGCCGCCCAACCGAAGTAAACGTGGCATCAAGGGCATCGGTAGCAGGGGAGAACTTGGCCGACGGATGAGCACCACAATCCACGACCCGGCGCCCAACCAACAACGGCTCCAGCGCCCTACGAATCGTCTCCACCTCAGGCAACTCCGGCACCGGGTGACTTTATCTGCCCTCCGGGCTAGCCGTTCGCCACGGAGGCTTTGGCTGGCAGGAACCCCAAAGGCCGCCAGGCCGACGGGTTCCCTTGGGGCCCTGTCCCGCGCGCCCACGGGGGTGCCTTTGCCCGTCGGCCAGCCGTCTGTGGTTGACGGGCTGGTGGTTTGCTTTGCCCCGGGGCTCTATTTGCCCTCCGGGCGGGCCGTTGGCCACGGAGGCTTTGGTTGGCCTTTGGTTTGAACGCGAAGAGAGCGGCCCTTTTGGGCCGCTCTCTTCAACTGCTTTTTGTTGTTCTGCTCTGCCTAGGCGGCGGGGCGGAACTCGATTCGACGATCGGCGGCCTTGTCGCCACCGAGGGGCTGGGTCTCGCCGAAGCCTTCGGCGGTCAACCGACCGGCGTCGATTCCACGCTCGACAAGAGCGTTGAGCGTCGAGGTGGCCCGACGGTTCGACAGGTCGAGGTTCGAAGCGTCATCGCCATCGGAGTCGGTGTGACCCTCAATGTTGAGGTTGGTATCCGCGTTGGCGTTGAGGAACTCAGCAACCTCGTCGAGGGTCGCCTGGCTCTCGGGAAGGATGACGTCGCTGTTGACCTCAAAGAAGATGTTCTCGAAGTCGAGTGCGGCCGGACGGTCATCGCCGCCATCATCGCCTTCGCCTTCAACAACGATCTGGTTGTCTACCGCGGTCACGCCATCAAGAGCGATCACTGCTGCTCCGGCGGCCGCTCGGGTCGCTTCGTCAGCCGCAGTACCGGTCAGGGTCACCGAACCGTCGTCGGCTACATCGGCGGTCACGCTGCCGTTGTCGCCAACCGCTTCGTCGACCGTGCTCTGGACGAGCGAAGCGTCAAGACCGGGGGCCGGCTCTGGTTCCGGCTCCGGCTCGGGCTCTGGTTCCGGCTCGGGCTCTGGTTCCGGCTCGGGCTCTGGTTCCGGCTCTGGCTCTGGCTCCGGCTCTGGCTCTGGCTCTGGCTCCGGCTCGGCGGCGCTGTCATCGGCATCGTCGTCAGCGGTAGCGGTAGTGCCGTCGTCGTTGCCGTTATCGTCATCACCCAAGCACTGGGTGAGGATCAGCGCCAGCGCGATGATGCCGGCCAGGGCGGCAAGAATCCACCACGGGAAGCCCCGCTTTTTGCGCTCGGGTTCGCTGCGGGTTTGCACCGTGCGGGCGGCGCCAGCAGTACCGGCGGCCGCTGCGGTCTTCTTCGGTGTCTTGACCGTCGGAGCGTCGGGCGTCTTGGCCTTTGCTGTCCTGGTCACGTCGCCAACCTTGTCGGCGGCACCGGCCTTGGCGGCCATTGCCGCTCCACCAACGGCAGCGGTTCCTGCAGCAGCAGCGCCGGCAACCTTGCCTCCGGTGCTCATGCCGCCACCGGAGTTGCCGAGGATGCCACGCACCGACGACAGGAAACCAGCATCGTCTTCAGGATCATCGTCACCATCGAAGATGTCCATGATTTTGCCGAACGGGCCCTCTTTGGCCTCGCCCGTGGACTGACCAAGAAGCGACATGAAGCCACCCTGGTCCAAGCCGCCGCTGGCGACCTTCTTGCCGAAGAAGCCCATCACCAATGGGGCCAGCATGGGAAGCATGCGAGAGATCGCACCTTGTTCAACGCCCGAGGCGCTGGCGATTCCTTCGGTGACGGCACGTTCCTTGCTGCCGAAGACGCCGCCGATCAGGCCGCCGAGGGGACCAGCGTCGCCCCGTCCGAGAAAGCCCGGGATGTTGTCGAGAATTCCGCCGTCGCTGGCCTTGGCCAGGTCGAACAGTGCGCCGGCTCCTTCTGGGCTGGCGCTGCGCTTGGTAAGTCCACCGAGCAGAGCGGGAACGGCCGCCCCTGCGGCACCTTTCGCTGAGTTTTCGTCTGTGCCCAGAAGGCCAGCGAGACTACGAAGTCCGTCGCCGCCTCCGAGGCCGAGTTGTTCAAGCATCTTGCTCCTCTCCCGATTCGGCGTAGATCGCGCTGGCCAAGAAGTTGGCCAGTTGAGGTCGGGAAGTTTTCCAAGCAGACGATAACGACTGCCCGATCTCTCGCGGGTGATAGCCACACGACCGTGATAAGAATGTCATATTTCGAAACACTCCGATCTGCCTTGCGCGATTCGTTGATTTCGGCTATCGCCCTTTGTTTATGGGCCTTTTCCGCTCTCCGACGGCATGAACGCCGATCGGGTTGCCTACAGTTCGACATATGAACGCATCGACACGTTCCGCGGCCAGAGCCACATTTTTGGTCACTCTGGGCGTTTGTCTCATTCTTCTTGCCGGATGCTCAATCGGTGGGGATTCGGCGGAAGAGGAGGCTGGCGGAAACGACCAAGTTGGCCGGGAAGTCGATGATTCCGCTGAAGTGGAGCCATTGGATTCTGATGGGGAGACGGTTGAACCGGATGACGGCTCCGCCCCAGAGGGTGGTCAGGGCGAGACCACAACCGGTGACGATGATTTGGATTCTGACGACGCGGCGGGGAACGATCCCGAGGGGGACAGTGAGCCTGATGGGGCTGGTGGGGCCGATGGTGAGAGTGGTGGTTCGATCGATCGCGGCCCTGATCTCGAGAGCTATACGCCGGTGCCGGAGGACAGCACCGGTGACCGCTTGTTGATCCTTGAAGACGACGGTCGTCTTACATCGTTCGATCCGGACCGGGAAGAAGAGGTTGAACTGCGGCCAGCGCGCCTCGGCCCGCAGCCGCGCCAACCCACTTGGAGCCCCGATGGTCGATTTGTCGCCTGGGCCGAAGTCAACCGCAACGGTGGGGCAACTGTGGTGGTGTCGACCGCGGATGGCGTCTCGCAGCGCGGCTTTGCCACCCGATCAATTCCCTTCTTCTTTTCATGGAGCCCGGCGATGGACGGCACCCTCGCCCTGTTGGCCAATACAAACAATGCAACCCAACTCGCCCTCGACCGAATCAACGTGTTCGAAGACGGGGGAGAGGACCCCGCGTCCGGCGACGGCTTAACCCTGTTTGAGGGTGGCCCCCTCTTCAGCACCTGGGAGGGATCCGGAAGCCGGCTCGCCGCCCACGTCGGGCGGACCGAGATCTCGATCGTCGACCCAGAGACTGGAGAAAACCAAGGTCCGATGATCCCCGGGAGCCCGGGCCTGGTCACTCCGGTTTGGCTCGACTCCGGGGCCATCGCCATTGTTGCCCCTGAAGCCGTCGACACGGGCGAACCCGGCACCGAGGAGATGCCGGCCACGATTGCCCTGGCCGAAGTCGCCGAGGTTGCGGAGAACGACGACACCGATGTGGGGCGTGTCGCCAATCTGCGCCACCTCGTCGCCGCCCCCGATGGGTCGTGGTTGGTGGCGGAGGCCGATCAGCAGAGTCTGTTGGTGCAACCTCCCCTGCGGGTGGCGGTGGCCAACCGGGATCCCGAAGTGCAACAGGTCAACGACGCCACGGCCCCGCCGCCCGCGGTGCTCACCCGGCAAGCAGAAGAACTCGAAACGCTGGGCCCCAACCTGTCGCGCCTCGACCTGGCCACCGGCGAACTCTCGGAGGTCATCGACGAGTCGCCCGTGGCGTTCTTCGCCAACCCTGTCGACCGTCACACCCTGGCGCTGTTGTCGCCCCGAGCCCCCGACCGGATCAGCCCGGAGTGGGTGGTGATCGATGAAGGAGGCAACATCATCGTGTCGTTCCCGCTGATTCCGAACGAGCACTTCGTGCAGAACTACCTACCGTTCTTCGATCAGTACGCCCAGACCACGGCCTACTGGTCAGTCGACGGTCAACGCTTCGTGGTCGTGGGCGCGGAGCCCGACGGGGTGTCGGGGGTGTGGATGGTCGGCATCGACGGAACCACCAACCGGCTGCGAGATGGCATCAGCGCCAGCTGGCGGCCGGGCCCACGACCTGCGGAAGGCGGGGGTGAGGGAGTCGTCTGACGAACCCCGGGAATCAACCGCCGAGGAGCTTGCCCAGAAGCTTGTTGACCTTGCCGGCCTCCGGAACCTCGGTGCCTTCCGGGAGAAGATGAGGCGCGTCGCGCTGAAGCACCTGGAGAATCTCCTTGGCCGACGGGTTCACCATCGAGATCTCGCCGATGCGCACTGTCGGGACCGTCTCGTTGCCGTTGGCGACCGAACGGACAAAAGCGGCGTGTTCGTCGTTCTCCCAGATGTTGAAACGATCGATCGGGATGCCGGTGGGTTCGAGGTTGCGTTCCAGCCGAGCGCAGAACCCGCATCCGGGGCGCCAATACAGCTCAACAGCAGAAATCTCTTCAGTAGTCATGTTCGGTCCAACCGTGTTCAGGTCCGGAATATGCCCGAGTGTCACTAACACACCGGCTCCACCCGAAAGCCTCACCAGAGGTAGAACACCAGCGAGCGATACCGAGGAAGCACTAGGGAGCTGAGAGCTCTTGAATCAGCTCGAGCTGGGGTGGTGTGGGTGGCGGCCCGAGTTGGCTCCGGTAGTCGGAGCTGTCGATCTGCCACACGGCAAAGGCCTCAGCAAAGTCTCCAGCCGGGGTGGCGAAGTCGCTGGTACCGGGTTCGCCGAACCAGGTCCGGTCGTCCAACCCCCGAGCCTCGCGCCACTGGTTGCGTTCAGAATCATCCATCAGCGTCACGTCAACCGCATGGCCAATCTCGTGGGCCAAGGTGATGGCCAGGTCATGGGCGCTTTGATCAGCTCGGACATACAGCTCGATGCGCTTGGAGGATGGATAGGTGCCCCCGAGGAAACCCTCACGAGCCGGCTTCACCTCAACGGTCCACTCCGGAAGAATCGTTTCCCAGTCGTAGCGCAACATGGCGAGGGCCTCTTCGCCAAGCGCTTCAAAGCTGGGGTCAACCGGCGTATCATCGTCGTCGATGGCGGAAAGACGGAGCACTTCACCGTCGGCGTCACCGTGATCATGATCGTGGTCGTGATCAGCGTCGACAGTGGCTCCGCCGATGCCGATCGCCTCGCCGGTCTCATCTACCGGCCAATCGATTGCGACCGAGGCCATCTGCTCGGCGCCGCTGCCATCCTCGGGTTCCAACACCAGCGTGCCGACTGATGTCGACGCCACCAGTACACCGAGGGCTGGGAAGACGACCTTGCGAGTCAGAAGCTGATCGGTCCAGTCGGTCTGAGCCATCAACGTGTTGAGTGTTGACGCCACCTGATCCGAAGACAGACCCAGCGCCTGAGCAAGCGTGTCAATGTCCGCAGTGCGCAACGGCACCCGCGTGCCGGAACGGGCCGAGCGCATGGCGTAGACCAGCTTCAGATAACGCTCAAGAATCAAGTCGGGCTTTTGTAGTCCGCGGCGGTTAAACCGTTTCGAATGCTCGCCAACGCGAAGGCGGCGACGATCGAGTTCCAGCACCAACCGCATCCGCCGGGGGAGTACACCGTCGGTATCGGGGGCATAGATGCTCTTGAGCAGGAGGGCTTCGGCGTCACTGGGCTGGCGACGGCCGCTTTCGAAGGCCTCGATGTCTTCTGGTGAGAACTGCCGGGACGACCGTATGACCATGTCCCAGATATCGAGGTTCAGGTCGCGGCGGCGAGCGCGAAGAAATTGGCCGAGCCGAACCGGAGAAACCAGTGATTCATCCAGCTCGGCGTAGTTGTCGTCTTTATGTTCAACCTCGGACAGGAGCACAACTGTCCAACGGCAGATCTCGCCAGTGACCTTAAGTGAGAAACCGGGGTTGGGTAGGAGTGCTTACGCGACTTGGCACAGCAGATCGACGTCCTCAGCGGTTCGTACCCCCACCCGAGCGGTTTAGTACCCCCACAAGGAGCGGAAATGACGGCGAATCCGGCCCTCGAAGCAATTGCTGGCAGCCACATCATCAGCAATCATGTGAACATCGATGCCAAAAGTGCGCGTTGGACAGTGAGCTGCAGCTGTGGATGGTCCCGCAGCCGGTTCAACAGTTGCGCTGCCGCAAACCAGGCTGGCATGGCCCATCAAGGGAACCTCGAGACCGATTCTCTGCGCGCTCTCACCCCCACCCCAGAACTGGTCGGATCCGGCGTCGCCGAGTAGCGGTGCGCCTACCGACAGCGAAACCTGCGAGCAGGCGGTTTTCGGACTGACCGAAAGCTGAAATAAGCCCAATATTGCAGTTCAGTCGCAGTCTTCGAAACTCGGCGAGGTTTCCCTAACGGCCATTGAGGTCGTGCCGACATGGCTCTTCGTGATCATTGCAAAATGGGTGCTCGGAGTGTTGATGGTGGCGGGTCTGGCTTATGCCTATGAGAACCGCGACTTCATCATCGACGCTTACGACGTCGAAGAACAAACACAACCACTTGTGGTGGAGGATCGGCCGGTCGCCGACATCTCCGACTACATAGATCTGTCCAAGATTCGTACGCTCGACTACCGGGCGTCGGACTTCGTTATCCAGGACACCCGTCGGGTTGATCTTCCGATTCCGACCCGCACCGCCATCGCCGCCCCGGAGCCAAAAGTGCAGGGTGGAACCGGCGCTATCTCCGGCCGCGTCACGTTCGACGGCGAACCGGTTCCCCAGGCCGACGTCCAGGTCGAACGCATCATCGGCGACGTCTCCAGTTCGATCAACGTCAAGGCCGACGCCGGCGGCCGCTTCCGAGCCCCGCAGCTCCTCGGCGGCCGCTACCGCGTCCGGGCGTTCCTGCCGCCAAGCCTCTCCATGCGAAACGCAGAGGTCCTCTTCCTGCCGGAGAACGGCCAGGCCGAAGGTCTTGAGCTTTCTCTCAGCAACGAGTCGAGTTCGAAGTTCAGCGGTCGGTTCCAGGGCGACGTGGCTCGGGTCGGATCGAACCACACCGTCATCATCGAGTTCCGCAATGCCCAGGTGAACAGCGAGGGCATCATCGAAGACGGCCCGGTGCCGAACGAACTCGTGGCCATCACGGTGCGAGAACCGCTTGTGGTCAACGGCAGCATCCTGACCACCAGCAACGCCAACGGTGTGGCCCGCTTCGTGGTCAGCTGTTCCGCTGAAGGCAACGGCCGCATCACCATCACCTCCCGCAATCAAGACCAGAACGTGCCGGTACCGCCGTGCACGCTGCCCCCCAGGCCTCAGCCCCAGCCGATCCCGATTGGCGATTCCTTTAGCCAGCCCAACGAGACCGTCGCTCCCCGCGGCACCTTCCAGGCCCGGCCGGCGCCGCAGAACAACGGCGGCAACGGCAACAACGGTGGGAACAACAATGGTGGTGGCAACGGCAACAACAACGGCGGCAACGGCAACAACAACGGTGGGAACAACAGCGGTCGAGGCCAAGGGACCACAACCACCGGACAGAGCCCAACCTCGACCAACCCGGGTTCAAGCTCAACCAACCCCGGCCCCACTTCGACCGAAGCTCGCACTGCCGAAAGCCGTGCGCCTCAAGGGTTCGCCCCCCGCAGCTTCCGCTTCCAGCCAAACCTGGCATCGGTGTTTGCCGGTTCCGCCGTCTGTGCCATCGAGTACCAGCTCTGGGACGGCCAGCAGTGGGGACCGGTCTTCGCCCACAACGGCGGAACCCCCGTCGTCTTCAACAGCATTGCCCGAGTCCTGCCATCCAATGGCATCCCCTGTGAGTACGTGAGGGTCGCATGAACACCTACGAAGCAATCGAGTACTCAAAGGGCTTTCGGCGGAAGTCGCGCTACCGCACGTTCTCCGTCGCCGCCCTGAAGATCTTTCTGGTCGCAGTGATCACACTGGCCGTCGTTCCTGCAGCCGGTGCCGGCCTCGCCTTCGGTACGTTGCTGTTCGCGCCACTCCCCGGCGAACTTCCCGAAGAGGAAAACGAGGACTTCCGAGAGACCGCATTCCCCTCGGTGGCCTTCGACAAGAACGGCCGCAAAATTGCCGAGTACCGACAGTTCGACCTCACCGTCGAGACTCGCCCCGCCGACATTCCGCAGGTGATGAAGGACGCCCTGGTTGCCGCGGAAGATCGCCGCTTCTGGGAACACAACGGTGTCGACGTGGTCGGTACGGTCCGCGCCCTGGTGGTCAACTACCGCGCCGGGGAAGTACGTCAGGGTGGTTCGACGCTCACCCAGCAGTATGTCAAGAACCGGTACCTCAGCCGAGACAAGAAGATCGAACGCAAAGTTCGAGAGGCGCTGTACGCCACCGATATCGAAAAGGAACTCACCAAAGAGGAGATCCTCTTCGACTACCTCCAAACCACCTACTTCGGTGAAGGTGCCTACGGCGTGGGTGCCGCGGCCGAAACCTACTTCCGCAAGTCGGTTCGTGAACTCACCGCCTCAGAGGCGGCAGTGCTTGCCGGGCTCATCCCCGCACCCGGCGTTCGTAACCCTCGCCAAAGCATCGAGCTTGCGGAAACCCACCGGCTTCGAGTGTTGAACGCAATGGAGGAAGAGGGCTACCTCACCGAGACTCAGTACAAGCTCGAGCTGCCCAAGAAGGTCTGGTACGCCGGCTTCGGTCCGCCTCCCGGCCCGGCCACCGTCGTGTTCCCGCCGCAACTCGACCTTGACCGCGAATTCCCCTACTTCCAGGACTGGGTGCACGACTACCTGCTCGACACCTACGGCGAAGACCTCTACCGCGGTGGCCTGCAGATCACCACCACCCTCGACACGGAGATCCAGCAGCTGGCCATCGACGCCGTTGCTGAGCGACTCGGCAGCACCGAAGCCCCCCTGGAGATGGCGCTCGCCGCCATCCATCCCAAGACCGGCCACATCAAAGCACTTGTTGGTGGTCGAGACTGGAGCCAGAGCCAGGTGAACCTGGCCACCGGTGGCTCACTCGGCATGCAGCCGGGATCCTCGATGAAAGTCTTCGTGCTGGCCAACGCCTACCGCAACGGCATCGGCCCCCGCACCCTCTACAACGCCCCCGGCACATGGGAGATCCCCGGCTGCGGTGGTGACCTTTGCAAGATCAGCAACTACTCGAAGAAGGCTGGCGGCGACATGAGCCTTGAGGCGGCAACCTGGGCCTCGACCAACACGGTCTTCGGCCAGCTGATCCTTGATGTCGGTATTCAGGACACCGCGGATCTGGCCATCCGAATGGGCGTAACCAGCCTCGACCCGGGCCCCCAAGACAAGTTCGGAGTGAGCCTTTCGCTCGGCGCCTACAACGTGTCGCCACTCGACATGGCCTCCGGGTACGCCACCCTCGCCAACCACGGCGTGTACCAACGAGCCACCGGTATCCTCCGGGTTCTCGACCGCAACGGAAACGTGCTGGAGGACAACCGACTCGGTTCGCTCGGACCGACCGGCGAGCGAGTACTTGAAGCCTCCGTAGCCGACACGGTCACCGAAACCCTCACCGGCGTCATCAACAACGGTACGGCCAAGACCGCAGCCCTCGGACGCCCAGCCGCCGGCAAAACCGGTACGGCTCAGAACTACTCGGCGGCATGGTTCGTGGGCTACACCCCGCAACTGTCGACCGCAGTGTGGATGGGCTACTCCGACAGCAACCGGCCGCTTCGAAACATTCGAGGCGTTGGAGCGGTGACCGGTGGTAGTCACCCGGCCCGCACGTGGCGCAACTTTATGAAGGCGGCCCATGAAGGGCTTCCCAAGTTGGAATTCCCCGAACCGGGGCCACTGCCTCGACCGGCGTCGGTCAACTTCGAGCCCGGCCAGGCCAACACCCCGATCGCCGAGATCCTCCCCAGCATCACCGTTGGCCAGGCCCGCACCCCGGCCTACACCCCAACCGACTGCGAGGGCGGCTGCGTTCAGCGAGTCGAAGTGCTCTCCAAGGACCAGGAGCGGGCCGCCCACTCCAACATCATCGAAGTCCCAGAAGAACTTGTGATTGACGGCGCCGACGAAGAAGGCACCGAAGACGGCGCCACCGCTGGCACCCCAGCCGGTGCGGGCGGACCGGGTTGATCCCGATCTAGGTCGCTAGTCAACCCCCTCCTAGCCCAAGAAAATTCTCTCGAACTTCCCTCACATTCCCCCAACCCGATCCGACAGACCAAGCGTTGAGAAGGCAAGGCCTCGAGCCGCACAGAGCTTCAGAGCACTGGCCCGAGTCCTCGCTGAACCACAGACGACGACCAGCCCAGCCAAATGGCCGGGCGTATTGCAGGAGATCCAATGACTGAGCCAGATGTTGCGATTGATCTGTCGATGGCAGCCGCGAACTGGGACGAAGATCCCGACGAGCTGTTTGCCATCGCAGAATCGGAACTGCCCGGCGAAACCACGACCGAGCTGGCGGTCGCAACCTCCGCGAATGGCACGGTGGTGCGAAGCCGCCGCCAAGCCAAGGGTGCGAAGAACTCCAAGTCGAAGCAAGCATCCAACGACGCTGCAGCCGATGCCTCGAGCAACGGTGTACGTCGTCGAGCGGTTCGCGCCGACACCCGAGCCAAGGCTCGAGAGCGAGATCGCGACCTGAGAGACCATCGTGGTGCGTCCACCGCTCGACAGCCTGGCCGACCAAAGAAGCAGACCCTCAAGCGCATTGACGACACGCGCCAACGTGAGGTTTCCCACCTTGAAGTCGACAACTCGGATCGGCCTGCAGTCGGCAAGCGCAACCCGACCAAAACGCACCGTCGGGCCCGAGCCGCCCGCAAGCGCAAGGGGCCAAAGCACGGTTCACCGGTGGTGCATCCGCCGAGGGGCCGCATCGCCCATCGCATTCGCCGCCACAAAGTGGCGCCGTTCGTACCACCCGCATCCCGACGCACCCGCCGCCAGCGGCGCCGGGATCGACGCAAGCACGGCTTCGTAGAACTCACCCAGGACCGGGTAAAGAAGCGTCACAAGATTCTGCCCCGCAGCGTGATCGGCATCTCCTTCATGCTGCTGTCGCTCGGAGTTGGCGCCGCACTCTCCGGAGCTGCGTTCTACGCCTACTACGACGACCGTCTGGCCACGAGCGAAGAGCAGGTCAATGCCTACGTCGAAGGCTTCGACGCCCAGTTTGGCAACGCCGCAGCCCAGATCGAAGAGGTCAGCACCGAGGCAATTGCCACCATCGAGACCAACATCGAACCGTTCAAGGACTTCACCAACGACCAAGCGGCACTGTCGACCCTCGGCTCAACCGTCAACCCATCGGTGTGGCTCGTCGACACCCTCGACGAGCGCGGCCAGGTCTCCCTGGGTAGCGCCTTCGTGGTGTCGTCCAACGATGCCGAGTCGCTCCTGCTCACCTCGCTGGATGTGGTGAACGCCTCGACTGTGATCCCCGGTCCCGAGATTTCCATCGTGAAGGACAACCAGCGGGTTACCGCCGAACTGTTCTCCTTCGACGAGGAACGGGACCTGGCCCTGCTCCGAGTAGCTCGACCCGACATGCCCCGACTCGACTGGGTCAGTGACGGCGCGGCCGCTCGCGCCACCGGCACCCGGGTGTACGCCACCACCGGCCTCGGCGGGCAGGGTGCTTCGGTAAGCCCCGGCACCCTCATCGACACCTCATCCTCCGGCTACCAGCACACCGCCCTGATCGGACCCCAGTTCCGAGGCGGCCCGCTGCTGAACGACGAAGGTCGGGTCTACGGAGTGGTTTCCAGCGCCTACTCGCCGCTCGGCATCCCGCTGGGCGAAGTGAAGTTCGCAGTACCGATCCAAGACGCCTGCGTGGTGGTGCTCACCTGCACCAACCTCTCCGAACTCTTCCCCGATGAGGAAGAAGCCAACGATGAGGATCTCACCTCGCTCGACGGCCGAACCGAAGGCGCCACCATCGACGCCGGCCCCGAAGGCGAAACCGACCTCAGCGGTCTCGAAGGACTCGACATCGAAGACCTCGAGGAACTTGTTGAAGCCGACAGCGCCGAAGAAGACGGCGGCGACGCCGAAGCCGAGGCCGAAACTGAGGCCGAGGCTGAAGGAGACGACGGCTAACACCTCACAAGAACTGGTTCCTCAGCTGTCCCTCCTGCGACGCCTGGGTGACCAATAGATGCGGACTCTGACCGCATCGGACACCGCGCTCCCCAGTCGTCAGGGAGCGCGGTGTCGCGTGCTGGCCCGTAGGTTTTGCTCATGAGTTCATTTTTGGATCTGAGCCATTGCATTACTGATGGGATGGTGACCTATCCGGGCTTGCCCACCCCGGTTGTTGCCGACCACCTCACCCGGGAGGCGGCGGAGGAAATCTATGGGCCGGGCATCACCTTTCAGATCGGCCTGGTCACGATGTGCACCAACACCGGCACCTACATGGACGTGCCGTTCCATCGGTTCGCCGATGGTCACGACCTGACCGAGGTGCCGCTCGAACGGGTCTGTGACCTGCCAGCCATCTGTCTCGACAAGCGGGGCCAGACCGCGATCGACCTCACACCTGAAGAGGTGGCCGGGACCGCCGATGGCGCCGTGCTCATCCTCACCGGCCACAGCCAACACTGGGGGACCGATGCCTACATGGAGGATCACCCCTACCTCACTGCGGCCGCGGCCGACGTGCTGGTTGAGGCCGGCGTTGCCGTGGTTGGCATCGACACCCTCAACATCGACTCGATTGATGGGACCGGCCGACCGGTTCACACCACCCTGCTCCGACAGGAGATCTACATCATCGAGCACATGACCGGGCTCGAGCAGCTACCAACCGACGGCTTCACCCTCACTGCAGTCCCGCCCAAGATTGAAGGCGCAGGCACGTTCACCGTTCGGGCCTTCGTAAAACTGGACTGAGCGATTTCTTCTTCGGAGCCTCGGAGAGGGTGCAACGGGTGTCAGACACCCGTTGCAACTTGCTAGGGAGGGCTGCGAGCGCACGCAGCCAGCGGCGTCGGGGCATCAGTACCCTAGCGATCCCTCCGAGGTCAGCTACACCGGCTAGGTGTGGACTTCGAAGCCGGACAGATCGGCGGCCACTTCGGCCAGGATCTTCTCCGCCAGCGGACCCCGTACCCGCTTGCGGGTGAGGGCAAACGCGGTCGGATGCAGACCGGTGAACCCCTGCGCCACCTCGTGGGCCTTGGCTAGGAGCTCGTCTTCGCCACACACCTCATCGAGGTAGCCAACATCAACAGCCTCTGACGGGGTGTACACGCCAGCGCCCATCGTGGCCCGGCTGAAATGACGCTTCGAGAGCCGGTACTCGGCCAGATCCACAGCAAACTGCGGCAGGAACATACCGATCGCCACCTCGTTGGTGCCGATCTTGAACGGTCCATCGACGCCGATCCGATGGTCGACCGCTTCCAGCATGATGGCGCCCGCCGCGAGGGCATGGCCGGTGCAGACGGCAACGACGGGGCGGCTCAACATAAAGAGCCGCACACAAAGTTCGGCACCGCGCTGGACCAAATCGGTGACCGCTGATCCGCCCTGGTTCATCACGGAGAGATCGAACCCGGCCGAGAACTTCCCCGGGCGACCGACCAGCACCACCACCTTGGCTTCAGCCTCGGCCCGATCAAGGGCGGCGTTCATATCGTCGATCACCGCATGTGACAGGGCGTTGGCCTTGCCGTCATCGATGGTGATCGTGGCGATGTCATCGCTGATCGAGATGGAAACCGCGGACTCCGAAGGTGTTGTGTCGCTCATGAGGGAAGAATCTAGCCGTGTCGTGGCCCATGATCCTCGGTGACCAGATTCGACCCCAAAAAAGTTGGGGTTGTTTGCGGGGCAGACCCGAAAGACCTCCCAACTTTTCTGCCGGTCTATTTCTCGGGTTCGATTACTCCGGCGAGTTCGAGGAGGCGGTAGGGCGGGAGGTACTGCTCCGTGACCTGCACGCCGAGAGCATCGGACACGGCGTTGGTGAGGGCGGCCGGGGCGCCGATCATGCCGCCCTCGCCGGTGCCTCGGGCGTCGTTCTCGCCTTCGGTCAGCGTCTCCATGTGCTCGATCTCTATGTTGGGGATCTCCATCGCTGTCGGCACCAGGTAGTCCATATAGGTGGTCGACATCAGATTGGCGTTGTCGTCGTAGTGGGTTCGCTCGTAGAAGACCGCCCCGATGCCCTGGGCCACGCCACCACGCACCTGGCCGTCGACCACACCAGGGTTGATGATCGGACCACAGTCCTCCACCACCAAGTAGCGGGGGATCTCCACCTCGCCGGTCTCCAGGTCGATGTCAACCCAAGCGACGTGGGTGGCCACCGACCAACCGCCGTTGCCCACCCCCTCGTACTTCATCGCCTCCATAAACGCCGGCTCGTCGGTGATGTTGCGATCCGCCGCGACCTTCCCGGCGACATCGGCGTAGCTGATGCCGCGTGACGGCACGCCGGCCACATGGATGTTGCCGTCGATGATGTCGATGTCGTCCACCGAGGCCTCCAGCATGTCGGCGGCTACCTTCTCGACCTGCTGACGGAGCTCACGGGCGGTCATTCGCATCACGCCGCCACCCATGGGCCCGCCCCGTGAGCCGCCGGTGCCGAGGAAACTGAACTGGGTGCGATCGGTATCGCCCCAGACGATCTCGACGTCCTCCATCTTCACCCCGAACTCATCGGCGGCCACCTGTTTGTAGGTGGTCTGATGGCTCTGGCCGTGAGGGCTCTGCGAGGTGAACATGCGAATGGTGCCGTCGGTGCCGATCTCGGCCCGCCCGTCCTCGTAGACAAAAAGGTCGGTGCCGGGCTGGACCGAACTGAAGAAGTTGGGCGGCCCGGGGGCGGCCTCGTGATACGAAGCGATCCCCAGCCCGAGTCGATGGCCTCGCCCTTCGGCGTCGGCCTTGTCTCGCTTCAACTGATCGAAGTCGATCATCTCCAAAGCCCGGTCGAAGGTCTTGGCCACCGACATGGTCTCGTCGATGGTGGGGCCGGTGATAAAGGCGTCAGGCATCGACACGCCCTCGCGCATCACGTTGCGGGAGCGAATCTCCACCGGGGTCAGACCCAACTCCGCGGCTACTAGATCGAGCATCCGCTCGCGAGCCCATGTCTCGTTGGCCCATGGGCCGCGGTAGGGGACCACCCGGCCCTTGTTGGTGGTGACGATCTTGCTTGTGATCTCGAAGGCGTCCAGGTTGTACGGACCCGGGAAATAGACCTTCCACAGCAGTGCGATCAACGCCGGCGCCACCGGGAAGCCGGTGTACGCGCCCTGGTCGAGCACAGCATCGACCCGCAGGCCCTTCAACATGCCGTCGTTGTCGACGGCGACGGACATGGTGAAGCGTTCCTCGCGGGCCTGGCCACCGTCGAGCAGATTCTCCACCCGATCCTCGATCCACTGCACCGACCGACCCAACTCCGACGCCGCAGCGGCAACAGCAACGTCCTCGCGAGCCACCGGACCCTTCGACCCGAAAGCGCCACCGATATCGGCGGCCATCACGGTGGGGTAGTCGTCGGCGGCGAGCAACCCGGCACCCATGCGCAGCTGATGCAGCATGGTCGAGGGGTCCTTCTTCAACTGCGAAACCATGCCCGAGTTGTCCTGTTGGGCCATCTTTTCTTTGTTGGCTGCAACAAAGTCCTTCGCCGCGGCCAAGAAGGCGCTTCGGCGCTCGGAGTTGCGGGCGAACTTGGCCAAGCTGGCGGCGGTCGAGTCCTTCACCAGCATGGCGGCGATGGCCCACTTCTTAAAGTGGGGCGCCTGGGACGTGCTGTGGATATCGAGGTGCCCGGTGGTGGGATCGACCACGACGGCGATGCCCCGGGTCTCCATCGGCTGATTGGACTGGCGCGGGCAATCGAAGGTTTTGGTGATCACCCGATCGGCCTGGTTGAAGGCCTCGTCGACATCGCCGAAAGTGTCGGTGAACTCGCCCAGTACGTTGCCGTCGGCCTTCTCCCACAGCTGGGTGCGGCCGGGCTTCAACGCGGCATCGATGCTGCCGATGGCCTCAAGGTCCTCGTAGTCCACCTCGATCAGTTCCAGCGCATCCTCGGCGATGTAGCGGGACTCGGCCACCACCAAGGCAACCGGGTCGCCGATGTGGCGCACCCGATCGTCGGACATGCACGAGTACAGCGGCGTGTACAGGCCACCAACGGTAAAGAAGGGGATAAACGGGTTGGTCACCGCGTTCAGTTCAGCGCCGGTGAACACCTTCACCACACCGGGAAGGCGCGACGCCGCGGCGACGTCGATCGAGTTGATCTTGGCGTGGGCGAAGGGGCTGCGGGCGAAGGCGGCGTGCAACATGCCCTCATGGTTGAGATCCGCAATGAACTTGCCTTCGCCAACCAGGAAACGTTCGTCTTCGACCCGCTTCACCCGCTGGCCGACAAACCCGAGACCCGACGACTGGCGGTCGGTGGTGGCTGAACTCATGATGACTTGCCTCCCATCAGCTGCACCGCGGTCTCGACGCCATCGACAATCGACTGATAGCCGGTGCAGCGACACAGGTTGCCGCTCAACTCCTCACGAATCTCGGCTTCGGTTGGCTCGGGGTTGTCACGAAGAAGCGCCACAGTGGACATCAGGAAGCCGGGGGAGCAGAAGGCGCACTGGAAGCTCATGGCATCGTGCATCGCCTGCTGGACCGGATGCATACCAGCGTCGGTAGCCAGGCCCTCGATCGTGGTGATCTCCACGCCATCGGCCTGCACCGCCAACATCAGACAGGCCCGAGACGGTTCGCCATCGGCCAGCACCGTGCAGGCCCCACACACCCCGTGCTCGCAGCCGAGATGGGTTCCGGTCAGGCCGACGTCTTCACGGATCACATCGGCGAGCGAACGCCGAGGATCGACCTCGAGCGAGTGAGAGGTGCCGTTGACCTGAAGGTTGACGGCGATGGTCTCACCAGGGGCGGCGCTTACGGAAGGTTGGCTCATGCGGGGACTCCGATGCGGTCGTGGGCTTCGGCCAGGCCTCTGCGGGTAAGGACTCCGGCGAGGTGGAGACGGTAGGCGGCGGTGGCGTGGATATCGCCCTCGGGTTCAAGGGTGTCGGTGACGACGTCGGCCGCAGCCTGATAGGTCGCTTCGGATGGAGCCTGGCCCAGCAGCACATTCTCTGCTTCCGCAATACGAACCGGGGTGCTGGCCACGCTGAAGAAGGCCAGAGCGGCACCGTTGATCACGTTGTCGGCCACATCCAGAGCGCAGGCCACGCCACACATGGCGTAGTCACCGTGGCGTCGGCTCACCTCCACAACGGTGCCCGAGGTGGTGGGGCCCCAAGCGGGAAAGCTCACACCGGTCAGGATCTCGTTCGGCTCGATGGCGGTGGTGAAGAAACCCTGGAAGAAATCGGGGGCGGCAACATTACGTGTCCCTTCAGCTGAAGCCAGGTGCATGGTGGCGCTCGTGGCCAGACACACCGCTGGCATCTCCGCTGCGGAGTCGGCGTGGGCGATGCTGCCGACCACGGTGCCCCGGTTACGGATGGCCCGGTGACCCACGTGCGGTAGTGCCGCGGCCACGAGAGGTGTGTATTCGGCGACCTCGGCTGAGTGCTCGGCCTCGGCGTGACGAACCATGGCGCCGATAGTCACCGCGGTGTCGCTGACCTCGATCGACTTCAGCTCCTCAAGGGTTCCGATGTCGATGACGTGGGCTGGCGGCCCAAGTCGCAGGGCCATCACCGGCAGCAGGCTCTGCCCGCCGGCCAGGATTTTCCCGTCGTCACCAAACTCGGCCAGCAGAGCCAGAGCCTCGTCGAGGGTTGCTGGTCGGTGGTAGTGAAACGGTGGGTTCTTCATACACAGACACTCCCGCGAGTCCTGGATTCATCTCGGCGTCTATTGCGCCGACAGGCTAGCAAGGCGTCTATCGCTACGACAGTGGAGGTAGTTCGGCAACTGCACCGCGACGCCACCGGAAAGATGCCTGTTATGGACGCAGGGTTGTGAAACCTGATGAGCGGTGAGATCGGTAGGCTCGCACTGGTGAAGTCTGTGCTGATTGCGGCCGGACTGGTCGTAGCAACGTTTGCCGCTGGGGGTTGTGCCGACAATCTCGAACCGCGTCGCCAGGAGCGCGGCGTCGTCGCCGTGTCCGGCGAAGATGCCGGGCCTGATTCACCTCGCCAAACAGTGGTGATCGAAGAGTCTCCCGACGTCGGTGGCGTCACAGTAAACGCGGTGGTGGTCGGGCGCGACTCCGTTGAAGTGCGTACCCCAACGGCGGGGTTGGTGGCCGACGCCATGGTCGAGCCGGGCGATCGGGTTCTCGTGGGCGATCCGCTCGTTCGGATTCGCCGGACCAGTGAAGAGATCGAACTCGAACGCGAGATCGTGCAGTTGGAGATCGAGCTGGCCGAAACCCGGGATGACCCCGATGCTCTCGCCGCAGCCCGAGCCCGGCTTGGCGCCCTCGACACCAGCCTCTCGACGGTGCTCATCGCGCCCGCCGACGGCACCGTCGCCTCGGTGGTGGGCCGGGTGTGGACCGACGTCGAGGTTGATGATGTCATCGTTCGGTTGAGCGACCCCACCGACACGGTGCTCCGAGCCGAGTTCGCCGACGATGTCACCGACATCGTGCAGGTGGGCGACATCGTCGAGTTCGGAGAGCGTGGTCCCGGTCAGGACCCGATCACGGCCGCAGTCGCCTCGATTCGGTCCACCGATGATGGGGGCACGGTGATGAACTTTGACCTCGATGCCGGTGCCGCGGTCGGCTCCGACGATTCGGACGAGACAGGGAATTCGGCCGACGGCGCCGTGGAACTCGCTCTCGGCGACCGACTGCGGGGCCGGGTGCTGATCCAAGCGGCGGCGGGCCGAGTGTGGGTACCGGTTGAATCCATCCACCGTCCGGGACGCGGTTCGTACCTCCTCAAGACCGATGATCACGGCCGCCTGGTTCGGGTGGAGCCCAACTTTGGTCGCCGCACCGAAACCCATGTCTCAGCGACCGGTCTCAACGTTGGCGACACCCTGGTGCTGCCATGAGTTGGTCCCGACCATGAGGCTGGCGCGGGCATTTTTTGCCGACCTGCGGCTGGCCGCAGCCCGGTTGCGGGCCGAGCTGTTTTCGACCCTCGCTTTGATCGTGGTGCTCAGCCCGACGGTGGCGGTGTGGCTGGCTACCCCGCTCTACGCCGAGTCGGCCAGCACCCGACTGCTCGCCGGACGCATCGGCGAGCAGCGGGTCGACGGCGCGTCGGAGCGACCATTCGGCTACCTGCTCACCTACGACCGGTTAGCGGGCGGAGGCACCCGTTCCGCTCCCGAGGCCCAGACCGTTACCGACTACCTCCTCGACGACACCACAACACCTCTCGGCGCGACGCTTCGTGATCATCGCGTGCTGCGGTCGAGCCAGCCGGTGGAGGTGGCCGACCCTAGCGACGTTGGCTCGCTTGGTCGGTTGGCGGTCAGCTCGATGAACGGCTTTGCCCGTGGCGTGCAGTTCGTGGCCGGCGCGGCGCCCGGAGTAACAGCCGACGCTCAGTCGGAGAACGGGGCCGCAGCCGACACCGGCCGTATCGGTGCCGCACTGCGAGCCGACCTGGCGGCCGAATTTGGGTGGTCGGTCGGCCAGGAGTTTGAACTCTTCGACCCCCAGGCCCGGTTCGCCGGCGGTCAGGAAACGGCCCAGCTCGTGCTGAGCGGTATTTGGGAACCACTCTCTGAGCCCTTGGTGGCCGACCGCTTCATCACCGCCGGCAACCTGAACGACAGCCTGGTGGTACAAGACGCTGCCTTCGTCGAGCTCTTCGGCGACGCATCGGTGGTGTCAGCCGTGCGTTGGCTGTTGCTGCTCGACGCCGACCGGGTGACCACCGATGACGTTGACGGACTGCTCCGACGCGGGACCTCGGTGGGACGCGACGTTGAAGACCTGATGCGAGGGACCCGCGTGGCCCTCGATCCCGCCGATGCTCTCGCCGACTACCAGGCCAACGTTGAGCGCCTTGACCAGGGCCTGCGAAACTTTGCCCTACCGGCGCTGGTTCTCGCCATGGCCATCGCCACGTTCGGGGTATGGATGCGCTGGAACTCCCGCCGGGCCGAGCTGTTGCTGCTCCGCCGTCGCGGCGTATCCAAACTCCGCCTCCTCGGTCCGGTAACGATCGAGGCGTTGGTCACCACGTTGGTGGCGGTGTCCCTCGGCCTGGCGCTGGCGGTGGTGTTGGCTCGGGTCATGGGCCGGGCAACCACCTTCCTGCGCTTCGACGGCGACGACCCGCTCACCCTGGTGTTGAACAGCCGGGTCCAGCAGCCGGCGATCTGGGCCGCGCTCGCAGTATTTGTGCTGCAGCTGATTCCGGCCGTCCTGGCCTCCCGGGTCGATCTGGCGGGTGAGGCTCGGACTTCGACAGGCGGTATCCGTCAGCCATGGTGGCAACGAACCCGCCTCGATCTCGTCGTGGTGGCCGGGGTGGCGCTGTTTGCCGCATTCGTATTGCGCTCAGATGTAGTCGGGTCCGAACTGCTCGACGAACCAGCCGTGGTGCTGTTGCCCGCGCTCACTTCGTTGGCCGTAGCTTTGGTGGCGGTACGGCTTCTCTCATGGCTGGCGGGCTTGGTGGCCACCGCCGTCACCCGCACCCGCGGCACCTCGCTGGCGATCGCGTCTCGACGCCTGGCGCGCGGCGGCAGCCTGATCGCACCGGCGCTGATGCTGCTGGTCATCACCGGAGCCCTCGCGGTCTACACCGGCTCGCTGGCCCGCACCCTCGACCTGCAACTGCTCGACCGTGAACATCATCGGGTGGGCGCGGAGTTGGCCATCGAAGACGACCCGGGGACCCAGGCGGCGTCACAGTTCGGCATCGTTGACGGCGTGCCCGTGCCGCTCGAGGTGCGCCCCCAGGCTTACGATCCTGAGCTCTATGGCCGGGTGTGGGGCGTGGAGCGGGCGTCGCGGATGGCTCGGCTCGCAGGCCAGATCAGCCCCACGGCCGGAGGCGACCCCATCGCGGTCAACATCACCGCAATCGATCCCACCACCTTCGCCCAAGCCGCCTTCTGGCGCGACGACTACGCCCGTCGAGCGCTGCCCGAACTGATGACCGACCTCACCACCATCCCCGACGCCATGCTCCTGCCCGACCGGGTCATCGGCCAGCGTTCGCTTCGCATCGGCGACACCGTTCGAGCCCGGGTGCCGCTCGGCGGTAGCTCGGTCGACAGCGAGTTTGTCCTGGTGGGGTCATTCTCCCAGTTCCCGGGTTGGATCCCGGCTAGGGACAACCCTCCCGCAGTAGTGGTGCTCGCCGACCTCGAAGCCCGCGCCGGTCGTAACGTAGCCCGGCAGGTGTTCTATTCGATCGATGACGGCCGTCGCGACGATGCTCAGACCCGCGCCGACTTCCAACGCCTGGGCATCGGGACTCAGCGACCAGCCTCGGCCGCCGACCGGGTGAACCGGCTCCAGGCCCGACCCGACCGTCAGGGAGTCTTCGGCGTCTTGTCGATGACGTTCGGGCTGTCGCTGGCGCTGACGGTTGCCGCGCTGGTGGCATCAACCACGTTCGGTTTCAGTCGCCAACGAATCGAGCTCGGGGTGTTGCGAGCCCAGGGCCTATCAGCCACCCAGCTGGCTGCGGTCGTCGGGTTCGAACTCCTTGCCGTTGGCGTGGTCGGAATCGGCCTGGCATTGGCGACCGGCTTGGCCATGGCCAAGTGGTACCTGCCACGCCTGATCGGCGATCCGGCGAACGCGGCGCCCCGGCTGCTCACCGAAATCGACTGGGCCACCAGCTTCGGTGTAGCCGCGGCTCTGGCGGCGCTGATTGCGATGCTCACCGTGGTCACGCTGTTGTTGTGTCGTCGGATGCGTCTGTTCGAAGCCACCAAGGTCGGGGTGGCCTCATGACCGCCAAGCCGTTTATCGAGTGCCGTCAGCTGGTGAAGATCTTCAAGGTGGCCGGCTCAGAAGTGATGGCGCTTCAGGGCCTTGACCTGACGGTGGAAAAGGGTGAGATCGTGGCCGTGGTCGGTGCCAGCGGCAGCGGTAAGTCCACCCTGATGGGTGTGCTCGCCGGGCTGGTCCGACCCACCGGCGGAACGGTTCGGGTGGCCGATCGGGAGCTGACCACGGAGTCGAGCGCGGCGCTGGAGTCGTATCGGCGCGAGATGGTCGGGGTGGTTTGGCACGACCCGGCCCAGAGTGTTCTGCCCTACCTCGACGCCCGAGCCAACGTCGCCCTGGCCCTCGAACTCCAGGGGCGAGGTGGAGCGCGGACTCGGGCCGACGAACTGCTTGAGAGTGTCGGCCTGGGCCATCGGGCTCGGCGACGGCCCAAACACCTTTCCGGGGGAGAGGCGCAGCGGTTGGCACTGGCGGTGGCTTTGGCTCCAGAGCCCACCCTGTTGCTCGCCGATGAACCGACCGGCGCGCTCGATCGCGCCACCACCCGTGAGCTGCTGACCCTACTGCGCACGCTGACCACCGAGACCGGTCTCACCCAGGTGGTCGTGACCCACGACGACGAAGTGGCCGACTTCGCCGATCGGGTGGTCGCTATCCGTGATGGCCGGGTGCAGGCCGAGCGGCGGGCCGATGGGTCCGGCGACGAGCTGTCGGTGATCGACAACCTCGGTCGTCTTCAACTCACCGATGCCCAATTGGCGTCGCTGGGCGACTCCCGACGGGTCACGGTGCATCACCGCGACGGCTTGCTCGAGCTGGTGCCCGAGAGCGGTCCCGCGGTGACAGAGTCGAATAGAGACCCGTCGACCCCAGCGGATCAGGCAGCCGACGGGGAGATGGATCGATGACCGTCGTAGTGGACGACGTGCACCGGCGTTTCGGCTCCGGCGACACCGCCATCGACGTGCTGCGAGGCGTTGACCTTCTTGTGGCTGAGGGGGAAACGGTGGCGTTGATGGGACCGTCGGGAAGTGGCAAGACCACGCTGTTGAACTGCATGCTCGCGCTCGACACGCCCGATCAGGGCACCATCGAAGTGGCAGGTACGGCGCTGTCGACCCTCAGCTACGAACAAGCTGTGGCCTGGCGTCGAACCACCACCGGCATCGTGTTCCAAACCGGCGCACTGCTGCCATACCTCACTGCGGCCGAAAACGTTGAGGTCGCCCTGCGCCTGGCTGGTATCGATTGGCGGGAGCGCCAGCGCCGGATCGACTCGCTCTTCAGCCAGATCGGCCTGGGTGAGTTCGGCCAAAAGCTGCCGGCTGAGCTCTCCGGTGGTCAACGCCAGCGAGTCGCTCTGTGTCGGGCACTGGTGCTGCGACCAACCATTCTGATCGCGGACGAACCAACCGCGGAGCTCGACTCCGATACCGCCGCAGTGGTGCTCGATCTCCTCGAGGCCGAACGCCGAGCCCATGACACCACAACGGTGTTGGCCACCCACGACCACCGGGTGGCGGCCCGAGCCGACCGGGTTGTGGAGATGGCGTCGGGAAAGCTCCACGAGCCGGCTGCCTCAACACCCCCGTTGGAGGCATCGTGAATCGCGACCCGAGACCGGCGAGCTGCACCGGCCGATGTCGCCGCTTCGTGGCCGGAATGGTGATGGCGTTGGCGGTTCTGATGCTGGCCCAGTGCTCGTTCCTCGACGACAACAACAGCAACAACGGCGCCGGTTCGGTCGCCGACCCCGCTCAGCCCGAGACGGAGCGGGTCTTCGACGATTCGGTGGAGGCCACTTCGCCATCGGGCGACGTCACCATCGAGGCAGGTGTCGATCGTGATGGCCGGGCCACCTATCGCATTCTTCGAGGCGACACTGAGGTCGTCGAGATGTCGACCCTGGGCCTCGAAACCTCTCTCGGGTCGATCGCCCGAAACCTCACCATCGACCAAAGGACCGAAGCGGAAACGGTAACCGACTCGTTCGATCTGCCGACCGGCAAGGCCCGCCGCTCCGAAATAACTGCCACTACTCGTTCGGTCCGCTTCATCACCCCCGACGCCGAGGGCGTAGCCATGTGGGTCGACCTCTGGGCCTCCGACCGAGGCGCCGCCTTCCGCTATCGCCTCGCCGATCTGGACGCCCCTGATCAGGCGGCCACGGTCACCCTCAACTGGGAACGCACCAGCTTCGCCCTACCGGAGGACAGCTCAGCCTGGCTGCAACCCCACGATCCCCCCACCATGTGGACGCCGTCCTACGAGTCCTTTTGGGGCCGGCGGGTCGCCGCCGATTCCCCCGGGAGCTCGGCGCAGGGTTGGACCTTCCCGGCGCTGTTCCGGACCGAAGAGGCTTGGCTGCTCGTGACCGAAAGTGCGCTGGCCGAGGGAGACCACGGCTCGCACTTCTCGCCAGTGGTTGAAGCGGGTGAGTATTTGCTCGACCAACCCGACCCAGATGAGGGCAACGGGGTCGGCGCCGATTTTCCCGAGGTGGACCTGCCCTGGACTTCCCCATGGCGGGTGGTGATCGTTGGCGACCACCTCGGCGAGATCGTGGCCTCGAACCTGGTGCGGCACCTTTCGCCCGGCACCAGCGACGACTTCGGATGGGTGGAGCCCGGCCGAGTGTCGTGGAGCTGGTGGTCGGATCACGAGAGCCCCCAGGACATCGACAAGATGAAACCGTTTGTGGAGTTGGCCGCCGAGTTTGGCTGGGAGTACTCGCTGGTCGACGCCAACTGGACCGAGAACACCGACGAAGCGATGCTCGAACTTCTCGACTTCGCGGCCGAGCGAAATGTGCAGCTGTTGCTGTGGCTGAACTCCGGTGGCCCCCACAACGCGGTGACCGAGGCCCCACGAGATCTGATGGCGGACCCGGAAACCAGGCGGCGAGAACTAGCCCGCATCGCCGAGCTGGGGTTTGCCGGGGTGAAAGTGGACTTCTTCCACTCCGACAAACCCGAAGTGATCCAGCTCTACCGCGACATCCTCACCGATACCGCCGACCTGGGCCTGCTGGCCAACTTCCATGGGGCGACGGTGCCCCGGGGCTGGTCGCGGGAGTTTCCCCACCTGATGACGGTGGAGGCGGTGCGAGGCGCCGAGTTTTACACCTTCGATGGCAGCTACCAACGGGAGGCGGCCCGCAACAACACCGTGCTTGCCTTCACCCGAAACGTGGTTGGTTCGATGGACTACACCCCGGTGATCGTTGGCGACACCGTGGCCCGGCGCACCACCGACGGTCATGAACTGGCGCTTGGTGTGGTGTTCGAGAGTGCGTTGCAACACCTGGCCGACACCCCCGATGCCTATCGCTCCCTGCCCGAGCCGGTGCAGGTTCTCCTGTCGGATCTGCCGACGGTGTGGGACGAGGTGCGCCTCCTTGACGGGTTCCCCGGCTCTCACGTGGCGCTGGCCCGCCGCCACGGCGACGAGTGGTGGGTGGGCGTGATCAACGGCACCTCCGAGGAAATGACGGTGCGGCTCGACCTGTCACGTCTCGGTGCGACGGGTGGGGAAGTGACGTTGGTATGCGACGACGCGACTGTGGGAGTCGGCGGCGAGCCCGACCTCATCACCACCAGTCACCGAAGCGACGACACGGTGGCAGTCGACCTGCTGCCCAACGGAGGGTGCATCGGCGCCATCGCCAGTTGACGAATTACCGCCATGCCGTACAGCTGGCTTTCCAGTCTTCGGAGCGCACTGTCGTCCGCTCAAGCCAGCTCCATCTACTAGGAGCCTTCTAGAGCGCTGGCGCGACCTCAGCGGTTCGACGCTGACGTCAGGCGATTGAGGTGTTGTTCCATTCGTAGTCAAGTTGGATCGCGGTTCGCTCAGCCAGTTCGTGGCTGGCCATACGGGCCACGAGGTGAAGCGCCATAGCGATTCCCGAGGACAGAGCGCCACCGGTCACGATCGAGCCGGAGTCGACCCAGCGCACACCGTTGGCCGCTCCCTCGGTGCCGATGCGCTCGCCCAAGAGTTCAACGTCTTCCCAGTGGGTGGTCCACTCCCTACCCTCGAGTGCGCCTACCGCGCCCAATAGAAATGCACCGGTGCACACGCTGGCCACGATGGCTTCACCGCTCGCGTGGGCTCGGCCTGCGACCCCGGCTTCGCTACTCGCGTCGGGTCCGCTGCTGGTGTTCGCTGAATCGGCGCTCTGTCTGATCACCTCGAGCAGTGCCGAATCGGCCAGGGCGGCGTCGAGGTTGACCGCTCCGGGAACGATGACGAGATCGGATCGATCCAGGATGCTCGGTGGCGCGGTGGGCACCAGACCCAGACCGCCATAGGCCGCGACCGGTTCTCCACTGATGCTCACCACGTCGACGTTGAACGGGGCGGGCCCGCCTTGGCGCTTGGCCAGGCGGTTGGCTGTGAGGAACACCTCGTAAGGGCCACCGGTGTCGAGCAGGTCACAGTCGTCAAAGATCAGGATCGAGACCTGGAGTGCGGTGGGGGATGGCTGGTTCATGTCAGACCACCTTCTCGAGATGCCAGATCTTCGACACGATCCGCCAGCCATCCTCGGTGAGGACAAAACCGAGATGGTCGACAAAGACGTTCTCGTGAGCCCGCAGGCGGATCTTCACCGTGGCGCTGATCGGCGACAGGAAGTCGATGCCGAGAATCTCATCCTCGCGCTCCTGGCCCTCGCTGGCCGGGGAGGTGCGACCGCCGACATCGTTGCTGAAGCTCTCGATCGACTCGACAAACAGGCTGCCGTCATCGGCATCAAAGAGGCTCGATGATGGATGGAAGACGCGATTCAACATCTTGGTGTCGCAGTAGTAGAGCGAGTCGAAATACAGCTGCACCGCGTCAAGCAGCGCCGGCACCGCGCTGGTTGATACCGGGCTGGTTGATACCGGGCCGGTTGATTCCGGGTTGGTCGACTCGGGGTCTGTGGGCATCGCTGGTTCCTTTTCTCGAATGGCCGCCTTGTTGGCCTATGTCAGATTCGCAGCTCGGCAATGCCCGAAGCCAGTGGCAGGAATGACAATGTTGCGAAATATACTGCCATATGGCATCTGAAGCTCTGGCGTCGGCACTACCGCCAACCCCGACGGGCCCGTTGAACCGCTCGGTCGTGGCTCTGGCGTACGACGGCCTCTGCATGTTCGAGTTTGCGGTGGCCGCTGAACTGTTCGGTCTTGAGCGACCCGAGCTCGGAGTCGACTGGTACGACTTCGAGGTGGTGTCGATGGATGCCGCACCGCTGCGCACCCTCGGAGGGTTGCAGCTCACCGGGGCCGGCGGACCGGACCGGTTCGAGGATGCGGGCACCATCATCATCCCGGGCTGGTGTGACTGCGCCAAACCCCCGCCCCAACAGCTGATCGATTCGCTGGTGCGGGCCCACGCCAACGGTGCCCGGCTGATGTCGATCTGTTCCGGCGTGTTTGTGCTGGCGGCAACCGGGCTGCTCGATGGCGCATCGGCCACCACCCACTGGCGCTACATCGATGAACTTAGGACGCGCTACCCGGCCATCGATGTCCGCCCCGACATCCTCTATGTCGACAACGGCTCGGTGCTCACCTCGGCCGGAAGCGCGGCCGGCATCGACCTCGGCCTGCACCTGATTCGTCGCGACTACGGCCCCGAGATCGCCAACGAAGTGGCCCGGCGAATGGTGGTGCCGGCCCATCGTGATGGTGGCCAGGCGCAGTTCATCCAGCGCCCGGTGGCAGCGGAAGACGACGTGTCGATCAGCCAGACCCTTGAATGGGCTCGGGAACATCTCGGTGAACCGCTCACGGTGAAGGACCTGGCCGACCACGCCCGCATGAGCCAGCGAACCTTCGCCCGGCGTTTTCACGAAGCCACCGGGGCCACGCCCCATCGATGGCTCACCCTGAACCGGGTGCTGCGGGCTCGCGACCTCCTGGAAACGACCAGTCACAGCATCGAGCGGGTGGCCGAACTGTCCGGGCTCGGAAGCGCCGCCAACCTCCGGCACCACTTCGAGCGTGAACTCCACACCACCCCATCCCGCTACCGGCGCACCTTCGGCTTCGCGTCCGACCGGGCGGGCCCGACTTGCTAGTGGCGGGACACTAGTGTCCTGTCAGTGAAGTCCGTTGATGAAAACGGCTGAGTTATCGGCGTCCCTCACAAGGACGCAGAACCGCCACAACTCGGTGTTATGGCGCTTTCGAGGACGCCGGGAGGGGCGCTGGGCAACGCTTCGCGTTGCTAGCCGTCGAATTCGTGACATGACTTTGCTGACAGGACACTAGGAGCAGCCTTCTAGGGGCGGGGCGGGATGTTGCGGCAGCCGATGTGTTGGAACGACGACTCGCCGACTACGACGGCACAGACCTGCTTGGCGCCGTCGCTCACTGGAATGCGGGCCCGGAAGCGGGGCCCACCGAGCGGGTTCCAGGCGATCGAGTCGACGTCGACCCGGCGGCTAGGAGCGCGACTCACCTTTTTGCCATCGACAAAGAACGCCACCTTGGCCGGGTTCACCAGGCAGCACTGCGGAGTATTTGCGGCAAGACCAGCGGCAAACAACCGACCGCTTGAGTCCCAGCGCAACGACTCGAAGGCGCCGAGCGGGCCGCCCGACTCGTTGCTGGCCCGGCAACCGATCAGCGGGTAGCGAGCCTCACCGGCGCGGGCATCGCTGTTGATCGCTCGCAAACACACCACATGGTTGCCTCGGGCGGGAATGGGCACGTTGATGACGAACCCATGGCGGGCGCCGTAGCTGTCCAACGGAGACGGGAACGGTCCATAGCGGCTGCCCACCAACATTGCTTCGTGACGTACGTTGGCCACCGCGCCCTTCACCCGCTTACCGTCGACGAAAGCGTGCAGTCGCACCCGCTTCGACGGCTTCTGAGAGCCGTCGATCAGCCAACCCCGAACCCGCATCACCCGCGGATTTGAGTCGCGGTCCCACTCGGCGATCTCGCCCATCATGGACAACGGCGGTGTGGAGAACCCGATCTGACCCACGGCGGTGCCGCGGCGCTCACCCGGAAGGTTCACGGTCAGGATATAGCTGCTCCCCGGCGTCAAGCCGGCGTTGGTGGCGTCGAGATCCACGGTATGGAGCCGACTACAGGGTTGCGTCGATCGTGTCGCGTTGAGCTGTTCCAGCCAGTTGGTCACCCCGGTAGTCGCAGCCTCATGCCCGAAGGCCGAAGTAGCGAGCAGCGAGTAGACCGGCTTTTCGCAGCGGTTGGTGAGGATGCGAAACGATGCCTCTGTCGGTCGGATGCGAGTGAGCTTGGTACTGCGAACCCCGGAGAAGTCAGGAAGGGCGACATCAACGAAACGCGGCCCTCCAGCGGGGCCTCCGGATACCCACACGGCTCGCAAGATTGCCGGGCCACCGAGGAAGTTGGAAGACAGCTCGACTGCTCCCTCGGTTTCGTTGGGGCCAAACACTTCCTTTACGTACATGGTGAGTTGGCGGGTGCCGTCGTGATTGTTGAACGCCACCACCTCGTAGCGATCGGCGCGCCGGCCCGTGGCATCCACCGCAGGGTCCCATCGCAACACCGCCCCGCTATTTTCTCTAGTCCCGCCAGCCCAGGCGACCTGGAGGGGACCGAACCGGAGGTCGGTCGACGGTCGAGGTCTTGTGAAGAAGAGCATCGTTTCGTCGCGGGGTGAGATCGCTTCGACCGCGGTCGATACCCCGTTGGCCCACCAGGCACGCACGTACACCTGCTCTTCGTCGTCGAGGTCGACATCGAAGGTGGTGACGTCACCGGCCACCACGGTGCTCGACACGATCTTGCCGTCGTTGAACCGCTCGTATTCGGTCTCGACGATCTCGTAGTGACTGGCGGCGGTGCCCCGGTGCGACACCGGCGACCAGGTGACCCGCGCCGGGCCGCGCACCCCTTCGCCAACCACCCGGCCACCCGGAAGCCAGACCAGCGACGGGTCGACCGCCGTTGGGTTCAGCCTGCCCGCCAGTCCGCAGCCGCCGACCCGCTGGCCCTCGCGGTGGAGTTCCCAGCTGCCGCCTGGCTTGTCGGCCTGCTGAGTGGTGCGGCCCCGGTCATGGGTCGAGCCCCGGTGAACCGTGAGGTTGCCAGCAAAGCGATCGCTTACCAGCTCGCCCCGGACGGCGGTGATGCCGGGACCAATGGGGGTGATGACGGAGAACTGCGCACCGTAGCCGGTGCCCGGTGGGACGATCACACAGCGATTGAGCTGGGTGCCGTTTTGAGCGCTCGCCGGCCCCGCGTACATGGCTGACCCCGCGATGACCCCGAGCAAGGCGACGACGAAGGTCACCGCGACGCGCCGGGGGAGTCGAGCGGTGGCGGCCGTTGTCGGCTGAGACGTTGAACGCACTGGGGTCACGATCCTTGTGGCGGCGATTCGAGGCAGGGCTGAGGACGCAAGAGGAATTGGCGATCCGGAATCTCGACGGGTCATCGGCTTCGCTCCACATCGATGCATCCGAGTAGGGGGAACTTCGCCTGTCCTGGCCTCGGGTTGATCTCCTTGGCCCGGGCACAGACTTTGTGAGTGCCGGTCCGGGGAAGGTTCAGCACCGCCACGAACCCGTCGTCGCCGCCGTAGTGATCCAGGGTGATGGCAGCCAGCTCCCAGAAGGGCCGCTTCTGGGGAACAGCCATGTCCTGTCGACCACGGTTGGCCATCACCGCCTTCACCCGTTTGCCGTTCACAAACAGCAGCACCCGGGTTGATGCGGAGGCCGGCTCGGCCGGGTCGAGGGCCCAACCGCTGATGGCGACCCGATCGTTGTCGAGGCCGAAGGTCTCTGTGTCGATCTGGCCGATGGTTCGAGCCGGGGGAGTGCGGACCAGGGAGACCCGCTCCGCCAGCTCGCCGGTTTTCGGGTCGGTCGTCACCACGGTGAGCACGTAGGCCCGGTTGGCTTTGAGGGCTGGGGTGTCACGGCCGAGGGTGATGCCGTGATTGCGATAGCAACGACCGTCGCGAGGGGCGTTGAATTCGTCGACGGTGCGTTTGGCCGCCGCGATCGAATAGTTGAGCTCGACCAGCCGGTAGTCGCCATAGACACAGTCGTCGGTGGAGAACGACACCTTGGCCCGCGTGGTGGTGGCCTCAACCTCAATCTCGGAAATCGATCGACTCTGGCCCGGACCCTGCCAGCTCTGGTTGAAGATCGGCACCTCGACGATCGCCGGTCCGCCGTCAGGGCCAACGTTGCGCCATACCGCCCGCAGCCGCCAGCTCCGGGGGTTCTGGTTCGCTGGGTTGGGGTGGGTCACAATCCCTTGGCGCACCGATCCGCTGAAGGCGGCGTTGCGGACATACGCGGTTCGGAGCCCCCGGGAAATCACCTGGTACTGATCCGCGGGTCGCCCCTGGCTGTCCCGGGCGGTCGACCAAGTGAGGCGGAACGCACCACGGACCGTGCCCGGCATGTTGATCCAGGCCACATCGGTGAGTCCGAAGCTCGGCGTGTCACCGTTCAGCTCGGACTCTCCGGCTTGACCCGATGCTTCGGCTTCCACCATCGCCGACACGCCGTCGTCCCACCAGGCCCGAAGGAAGACCCGGTCGCGGGGCTTGAGATCAACCAGCGCCTGGCTCGCGGTCGTCGACAACATCGATACCGAGATGGTCTTGGCGGTTTGGGGGTTGCCCGGTTGAACCGGATCCCTTAGGACGGTGAGTTCGTAGCGACGGGCCTGGGCTCCGTTGTCTTCGGCGATCGGCCACCGGACCAGGGCCCGGCCTCGAATGCCCACCCCCTGAACCCGGGTGCCGGGCAGCCACGTCAACTTCGGTTGCGGGGGAGTGGGGTTGACCCGCTTCGGCGGCGCACAAAAGTTGCCGAGCGTCTCGCCACTGGCATCTCTGGCGATCGGTCGCCAGCTGCGGTCGATGGCGAAGTCCATCTGCCAACCAAGCGCCGATCGGGGATCGTCGGCCAGTTCCTGGTCCTGACCATCGCCATCGCGAAGGACGACCGTACCCGGAGCGCGGGACACGGCCGCGGTGGACCAGAACCCGTAGCCAGCGTTTCGTCCAACCAGGAAACAGGATGGCTTTGCCGGTGCCGCGGCTGCTGGGGGAGCGGTGATTGAGGTCAAGCCGATTCCGGTCACGGTGGCGGCCACAGCTCCAAGAACAGCGAAGGCAAGTACCCTGACGGCGCGAGCCGTTGGTTGGTGCCGCAGTTTGATCTGGAAGCTGGGGCGCGACAGGTGAGGGTGCGCGTTCGGGACGTTCATAGGTGCAGCCAAAGCCTTCTGCAACCCTTCGCCGCCACGAAAGGTGCCTGGACGATTGCCGTCGGGCGGCAAGGGTGATGGTTCGGTCGAGGGACCCTGCGCCCCCCCCGGTTTGATTGGTGGTCAACCTAGTAAGCCTCGCGCCAAACGGGAATGGGCGAATCTCCCATCCCAGCCCTGGGCATCCCGTCCGTCAGCCCGACTGCGTCGCCACCGCCGGATCGATGTCGTCGTCGAGGCCGCGATCAGCCGCCAACAAGGCAAACCCCTGGCGGGGTGATGCCACCACAAAGGCGGCGATGGTAACCAGGCCCAGCAGGCTGGCGCCCACGAAGGCTCCGGTGGTGGAACGTTCGATCACCGGGAGCCACACCAGCGGCCCCAACCCATGGCCGAGGAATCGGAACGACAGAATGAAGGAGAGGGCACCGCCGCGATTGTCGGGCACCAGTGTGGCGCCGAGCCCCTGGAGCACCAACACCACGAGCGCGGCCAAAGAACCGGTGATGGCCCACAGGATGGTGAGCGGGATCGGCTGAAGAGCAAAGCCGAGCGTGAGCGAACCCAGGGTTACCGCCACCGCGGCCGGCACCGCCAACCGCCACAGCCCGACCGCATCGGTGAGTCGACCCCACAACGGGCTGGCAAGGGTGGCGCAGAGGGATGCGACAAACAGGATCAGCCCGGCCGCGGTTCCCGACAGATCCATCTTCTCCCGAGCAGCCACTCCCACCAACAGGGCGATGCCCATCGGGCCCATGGCGCCCGCGAGCGAGCCGATTCCGAGTGAAACCATCGGTCGGGTCAACAGCGGTTTGATCGGTGGCCATTCGGCGCGGCGCGGTTCGCCAACCGGCGGCGAGGTGGCCAACAGCAGCGACACTGCGGCCGAGGCCCAGAACGCAATGCGCCAGTCGATGTCGGCGGCGATGCCTCCGGCCAGTGGCGCCAACCCTCCGCCGATGGCCTGGAAGCTGGCGTACACCCCAAGGGCCCGGCCGAAGCGATCGGGCCGAACCACCTCGGCCAAACCGGCAACCAGGAGCGGCGTGATAAAGGCATTGGCCACTCCCTGCAACGCCCGACCCACCAGAAACAGTTCCAAGGTGGGCGCTACGGCGCACAGCACCGAAGCCACGGTGTAGCTCAAGTAGGTGATGCGCACCGTTCGTCGGCGACCCCAGCGCTCGCCGAGCGTTCCCGACACCAGCAGCAGGAGAGCGAAGGGAAACAGATAGACGGTAAAGCCGAGCCCGACAGCCTCGAGCGAGGAATCGAAGGAGTCCCGCAGCTCGGGAAACATCGGCAGGATGACCAAAGTGCCGAACGGCCCCATGAAGCCGCCGACATAGAGCGGCAGCAGGCTTAAGATCCCAGGCCGATCACTCGACCCCGATTGCTCATCCCCGTTCTCCCCCACACCAGGAGATTAGAGACTGAGGATCAATTGTGCTGGCGTACCGGCATGCGTTAGGAGTCCGCGATGGCCGAGTCGCGACGCTCCGAAGGGTTGGGCGTGACTCACCCGAGCTACTCGGAGAAGTCGCCGTTGGCCTGGCGGAAGCTGGTGAGGGTGTTGTAGATCGAGCGTTGGGCGCTGGTCTCCAGGCCAATGAGTCCGAAGTCGATCTCGCTCAAGGCGGCTTGGCCTTTCCTGACGAGGCTGTGCCCCTCAGGTCGAAGCCGGGCCAGGGTGGTGCGGCCATCGGTCGGGTGCTGCACCCGTTCTACGAGCCCGGCCTCAACGAGGCGATCGACGGTGTTGGTGACGCTGGTGGCATGTACCTGCAGACGATCGCCGATCTTGCCCATAGGCAGTTCACCGGCCCGGGTGAAGCTCAACAACGTGAGCACCTCGAAGCGGCTGAAATTCAACCCGAGGGGCGCGAGAGCGTCGTTGATGCGGGCCAACATGATCTGGTATGCCCGAGTGATTGAGGTGGCCGCCAACATGGCGTCGGTTTGGGACCAGTCGTGTTCGGTCCAATTCCGACCCGCTTCGGCAATGGGGTCAAAACGCAAGCTCACCCAGCCCAAGGTACAGTGAAGGAGGGAAATAGTTGGACGTCCAACTATTTGAGGCAACTAGAGCGTCAACGAGCGAGTGGGACAGCGATGACCGATCGGCCAGCAGACACAACGGATGGAGCGGGGAGTTCGCACGACCGCGAGGGCGACGAGGCCTACCAGGCCTGGCGTGAGGCCTACGACGGGGCCAAGCTCCGTGATGTTCCGTTCGAGACGATGTCGGGGGTGCCCGTCGACCCGGTCTACGGCGATGGGCCCTATCCCGGCCAGTACCCGTTCACCCGCGGCGTGCACGCGTCGATGTACCGCTCCCGGCTGTGGACCATGCGGATGTTCGCCGGCTTCGGCACCGCCGAGGACACCAACGGCCGGTTCAAGGAACTGCTGGCTGCCGGAGGCACCGGGCTTTCCACCGCCTTCGATATGCCCACCCTGATGGGCCGCGACTCCGACAGCCCGTGGGCTCTCGGTGAAGTGGGCCGAGCCGGAGTCGCCGTCGACACCCTCGCCGACATGGAAGACCTCTTCGCCGACATCCCCCTCGACGAAGTATCGACCTCGATGACCATCAACGGACCGGCAGCCACGGTGATGGCGATGTACGTGGCGGTGGCCGAAGCCAACGGGGTCGAGCGCGGCAAGCTCAACGGCACGATTCAGAACGACATCCTGAAGGAGTATCAGGCCCAGAAGGAGTACATCTATCCGCCGCGGCCGTCGATGCGGATCGTCACCGACATGGTGAAGTTCACCACCGCGGAAATGCCTCGGTGGAACCCGATTTCCATCTCTGGCTACCACATCCGCGAAGCAGGCTCGACCGCGGCCGAGGAGCTGGCCTTCACCCTCGCCAACGGCTTCGCCTACGTGGAGGCAGCGCTGGCGGCCGGCGAAGACATCAACGACTTCGGCAAGCGGCTCTCCTTCTTCTTCAACAGCCACAGCGACTTCTTCGAAGAGATCGGTAAGTTCCGAGCCGCCCGACGCATCTGGGCCCGCTGGATGAAAGAGCGCTACGGCGCCACCGAGGAACGGGCCATGCTGTGCCGGTTCCACACCCAAACCGCCGGGGTCTCGCTCACCGCTCAGCAACCCGAAATCAACATCGCCAGAGTGGCCACCCAAGCCCTTGCCGCCGCGCTCGGTGGCACCCAGAGTCTGCACACCGACTCCTTTGACGAAGCGCTGGCGCTGCCCACCGACAAGGCGGCGCGTATCGCACTCCGCACCCAACAGATCGTGGCCCACGAAACCGGGGTGACCAACGTGGCTGATCCGCTCGGCGGCGCCCCGTTCGTGGAATGGATGACCGACGAGATGGAGCGCCAGGCCGAGGAAATCTTCGCCCACCTCGACAACCTCGGAAACGGTTCAATCCTCGAAGGCGTCTATGCCGGGATCGAAAATGGCTACTTCGTCGGCGAAATCGCCGATTCGGCCTACCGTTTCGAGCGAGAGGTCAACGCCGGCAACCGCATCATCGTGGGTGTGAACGACTTCACCGAAGGCGACGACTCGAACCCCAACCTGCTGCGGATCGACGGTGCAGTGGAGGAGTACCAGCGCAAGCGCCTCGACACCGTGAAGCGCGACCGCAACCAGGCGGCGGTCGACGACGCGCTGGCCCGGGTAACCGCGGATGCCGAGGATCCGAACGTGAACCTGATGCCGTCGATCATCGATGCGGTGCGTACCTACGCCACCGAAGAGGAGATCGCCATGGCGATGGAGAAAGTGTTTGGCACCTACGTCGAAAAGGCAATCGTTTGATGGATGATGGTCTGAGCAGCGGCACCGAGGCTGCGGCGCCGATTCGAGTGGTGCTGACCAAGCTGGGCCTCGATGGACACGACCGGGGCATCAAGGTGGTGGCCCGCATCCTTCGCGACGCCGGTATGGAGGTGGTGTACCTCGGCCTGCGTCAAACCACCGACAGCATCGTGGCCGCGGCGGTACAGGAAGACGCCGACGCCATCGGCCTCTCCATGCACAACGCCGGCCATATGACGCTGGCACCGGCCATGCTTAAAGCCATGGCCGAGGCTGAACTGGAAATCCCGTTGGTGGTGGGCGGCATCATTCCCGAAGACGACGTTCAGAGCCTGAGCGACGCCGGCGTTGCCGTGGTGCTCGGACCCGGTGCCCCCTCGGAAGAAGTGGTGAACTCGGTGCGGGCCGCGGTCGCTGCCGCGTGAGCCTGAGAACATCCCCACCTGAAGATCTTGTCGCCCGGGCACTCGACGGTGACCGGCGTGCCGTTGGTCGGCTGCTGACCCTCGTTGAGCGGGGCGGCGCTGATGCCGAGACCGTGGCGTCGCTGACCCAGCCCCACGCCGGCCGGGCCCATGTGGTGGGCATCACCGGCTCGCCCGGGGCGGGCAAGTCGACCCTGGTCAGCCAACTGGTGGCGGGCATTGTCGACAACGGCACCGTGCCCGCGGTGCTGGCCGTTGACCCGTCCTCACCGCTCACCGGCGGCGCCATCCTCGGCGATCGCGTCCGTATGGCCGATGTCGATGGCGTGGCCTTCATCCGTTCGGTAGCCACCCGAGGCCACGCCGGCGGGCTGGCGCTATCCATACCGGGCGCCACCCGGGTTCTCGATGCCGTTGGCTACTCGCCGGTCATCATCGAGACCGTCGGCGTGGGTCAGGTTGAAGTCGACGTCACCGCTGCAGCCGATACCACCGTGGTGGTAGTGACCCCGGGCATGGGCGACGCGGTGCAGGCCAACAAAGCCGGACTGTTGGAGGTGGCCGACATCTTTGTGGTGAACAAGGCCGACCGCCCCGGGGCCAGCGACGCCCGTCGCGACCTCGAGCTCATGCTGGAGTTCAGCCACGTCACCGGCCAGGAGAACGAGAACTATCGACCGCCGATCCTGATGACCAACTCACTCGACGGAGACGGCGTGGCCGAAGTGCTCTCGGCCATCGACACCCATCGACGCTTCCTCGATGACAGCGGCGAGCGAGCCGTGCGCACCCGACGTCGGATCCGCTTCGAGATCGAGAACCGACTGGCCATGGCCTTCGACGTGACCCTCGCCCAGCGCCTGGCCGAACCGGCAACCGAAGCACTGATCGACCGAGTGGCCCAAGGCGATCTCAGCGTGGTCGACGCCGCCGAGCAACTCCGCCAGATGATGCTTGGATCTCGGGAAAACTAGAGCCTCCGGCTGCGAAGGGGTGACCCCTTGCAGCCGGAGTATCCAGGACGGCGCTCCAGAGAGCTCATGGAGAGCTAGCAGGTGGTGTTGGGGTCCGAGGTGTTGTCGTTGACGCTCCACACCTTGACCGAGTTGACCCGGCCCTTGTCGGTGTTGATCTTGTCCTTCGACCGCCAAACGTTCGTGGCGTAGAGCCCAGGATCCTTGGGCACTCCGGGGCGGGCCCGGAGGTCTACGCCGGGCTGATAGCCATCGTCGGTGGCGTCTTTGGCCCCGGAGTTCATCTCCCGCGAGATGATGAGATAGTGAGGTACCTGCGGTACGAGGCGGGTATCACGCATTCGCTCCACACCGTCGACATACCAAACGAGACGGTTGCGCATCCACAGCAGCCCGATGGTGTGGCTGCCGGAACGGATGCCGGACCCAGCGTTGATCACCCCGCCGGGGGTATTGCCGCAAGCGTCGCCGGCGATCACCTTGCTCAGTAGCAGGTTCTCGGCGCCCGGAGACACTTCGTATTCGAAGAGGTCGATCTCCACCCCGTTGCCCGGGTCGGCGTCGTAGGTCTTGTTGAGCACGTTCGGGTCGGCCGGCATCATCCACGCGGAGAGTCGGAACCCGTTGCTGTCCATGTTGGAGAAGTCGACGTCGACCTCAATGAAGTGACCCGGACCCCACTTGCCGTCGTTGCCGCTGGGCGGACGCACCTCCACCTGAGTGCCGGCAGCGTTTGAGTACTCGCGGGACAGCGTCTGCACCCATCCGGTGTAGAAGCGGTAGCGGTTGAACTCGGTGAACAAGTCGTTGTCCTGCACCGCATTGCGACTCGAGTCGGCTTGTTGCACCACCCGGCCGCCCATAATCAGCTGGCCGCCCGCGGTTCGTGCGGTCTGGTCCTGGTGGGCGTTGTACCAGGCGCTCCACCGCTTGCCGTCCAGGCCGTCGTTGCCGACCTGGTGCAAGCCGTCGGACATGTCGTTTCGAATCCAGTTGTTGAGGTTGTTGAACTCGTCGGTGAAGACGGGGGAGTAGTTGAGGTTGGCGCCATCCTGGCCGGCGTTGATGTTCGGCCCGTTGTTGGGACCGGGGCCGCCACCGCACTGCAGGCTGGCCCACGGGCCCCATTCGTACACACCGTTGGCATCTCGCAGAGCGATCTGGAACTGGCGGTTGGCCAGCGACGTTCCGTTGTAGGTCTTCGACGGGGTGTTGATCGACGACCAGCCCTGCCACACCGCGCTGGCACCGGGCGCGGTGCGGGTGAAGACCTCGTAGCGCGTGGCCCGACTATCGCTGGTGGCCCCCCAATTGATAGTGACGTTGGCGGTGTCGGAACAATCGCGGCTGATCTCAAGCGGATCGGCGGTGCGGCACGACACGGCCAGAAGCAGTGCTATCGCCAATAGGCCCGACAGCGATCCCAATCGTGTCGCCGTGCTGCCTCGTCTCCGAGGTGCGGGTTGTGCTGGTTCTGGGCCGTTTCTTGGCACGGACTCACCGTCCGCCGTTGCCTGCATCGCCATTGGGAACCTTCCGTCGTAGTTGTGGGGCGGTGCCAGCTCACACATCACTGGGCTAGCCATCCTTCAATGACACGAACCGGGCATTGGTTCCGGGGGACATCCGATTCGATCTTTTCGAGAAATGTTTCGATGCTGCACGGCGGCGGACCACAACCGCTCCGCTATGTTCTCTTCCATCGCTACCCGGGTCGAAGGAGTCTGAAATGGCAGAAGTTGGCGGCCAGATCGCAACGGTTCAGCTCAAGAGCGCAACCGGAGCCGACGTCGAGCTTGGCGATTACCTCACCACCACCAGGGTGATCTCCTCGCCCCGCTACTACGGCTGACTGCCCTGTCGAGCGTTTCTTCTGCAGTTGCAGGAGCACATCGATGACATCAAAGCCATGGGCGCCGAACCACTCGGCATCTCGGTCGCGGCCGACTTCCAGGCCAAAGAGCTGATGGAAAAGTCGGTCGACTACGACCTGCTGCTCGACCCCGACCGGAACTTCAAAACCGCAGCGCTGGCCATTCCCAAGGTCAAGCTCTCCACCTATCTCACCCCGGTCGCGGCCAAACGGTATTTGGCCGGACGCGGTCACAAGACCCGACAGGGCGCACCGACGGCCACTCCTTCCGAGCCACCCGGCGTGGCCATCATCGACCCCGATCGAACCATCCGCTACCTGTACCAGGGCGAGACCGTCGGCGACTATCCGCCCGTCGCCGAAGTATTGGCCGCGCTCGAATCGTCGGCTTAGGAATCCCGCAGCTATGGCTTCCAACGATCCTGAGCGGATGGCCCGCCCCTTGCCCGCCATTGACCTCGACGCAGCGCGAACCGGTGCCCACGATCGCTACCGTGCGGCCCACCCGAACAGCGCCGCCGCCGATACCCGGGCCCGAGTGGTGTTGCCCGGCGGCAACACCCGGTCGGTCCTCGACTTCGATCCCTTCCCGTTCCGGGTCCACCGGGCCGAGGGGCCCTACCTGTTTGATATCGACAACCACCGCTACATCGACTTCTGCGGCAACTACACCGCCGGGCTGCTCGGCCACTCGCCCGACGACATCAAGAAGGCGGTCATCGACGGCCTCGACTCCGGCTGGTCCTTCGGCGCCACCCACGAACGAGAAGTTGAACTGGCCGAGCTGATCTGTGAGCGCTTCGTCTCGATCGATCAGGTTCGCTTCACCAACTCCGGCACCGAAGCCAACCTGATGGCGATCGGTACTGCACTGGCGGTCACCGGCAGAAAGACGGTGGGCGTGTTCGAGCGCGGCTATCACGGCGGGGTGCTGGCATTCGGGCCGGACGCCGGCGGCCCTCACCACCAACTGAACGTGCCCTTCGATTTTCGGGTCGCCCCCTTCAACGACATCGACGCCATCGACGGCTTCATCACCGACGACATGGGTTGTGTTTTGGTGGAAGCGGTGCAGGGGTCAGGCGGCTGTCGACCAGCCAGTACCGAGTTCCTTCAGGCGCTGCGCCAACGTTGCGACCAGACCGGCACCGTGTTGATCTTCGACGAAGTGATGACCAGTCGCCTCGCACCCGGTGGCGCCCAGGAACGCTTCGGCGTCACCCCCGATATGACCACCCTGGGCAAGTACCTCGGTGGCGGCATGACCTTCGGGGCCTTCGGTGGAGCCCGGCGGCTTATGGCCGCGTTCGATTCCGATGCCGGCGGCACCCTGACCCAGGCGGGCACGTTTAACAACAACGTGGTGTCGATGACCGCAGCGGTGGCGACCCTGCAAACCCAGCTCACTCCGGCCCGCCTCACCGATGTCAACGAGCGCGGCGATCGGCTCCGGGTTGGCCTCGACCAGGCGTTCGCCGCCTCCAGCCTACCGATGTGGGCGAGCGGGATGGGCTCCATGGTATGTATCCACAGCAGCGACGACCGGCTCAGCGAACTGGCCTTTCACCACGCCCTCGCCGACGAGCTCTACTTCGCCCGTCGCGGCTTCATCGGCCTCTCCATGGCCATCACCGACGAACACGTCGACGCGCTGGTGGGTTCGTTGGCGTGCTTCGCTGAGAGCCTCACCGGCTGATGAGCTCTGCGGTCGAGGCCGCCGTTGGTCCGGCGGCTGCCAAGACGTTTCTGATTACCGGTGCCACCAGCGGTATCGGACTGGCCCTGGCCGAGCACCTTCACCGCAGCCCCGTGGCCCATCGGCTGATCCTGGTCGGTCGACAACCACTCGACGCTTCGAGTGATCCATCGGCTGAGGGCCCGCCGCCCACGCTGAACGACCACAACTACTGCCAGGTCGACCTGGCCGAACCCGACGCCGCGGCAGAGATCGACCGGTGGTGTCAGAGTCGTGGAATCGACGCCATCGATGTGGTGATCCACAACGCCGGCGTTGGCTGGACCGGCCCGCTGTGGACCCAACCGACGTCAACGATCGACGACATGGTGGCGGTCAACCTGACCGCACCGATCGCCCTTACCCAACAGCTCCTTCCCCGGGTCCAGGCCGCATCCGGTCGGTTTGTGTTTGTCAGCTCGATCATGTCCACCGTGGCCAGTCCCGACATGGCCGTCTACGTAGCCACCAAGAAGGCACTCGACGGGTTCGTGCGGAGCCTGCGAGCTGAACGATCGATCGGCGACGTCACCCTTCAGGTCGTCCACCCGGGAGCCACCCGAACCGCCATGCCCGACAAGGTCGGGGTCGACCCCGACGTCTCGAAGCGTTGGCGCAGTGCCGAGTCAGTAGCGGCAGAACTTCTTGACGGCCTCGACTCGGCTGCGTCGAACCGGGCCCTCGGTCTACCGAACCGGGCCATTCGAAAGATCTCGCGCCGGGTGCCCGGTCCGGTCGCGGCGATCGTGGCCGGAGGCCGGTCGACCCCACCCGACCCGCCAGCATCCGGAGGTTCTCCAAGAGCGTTGATCACCGGTGCCGCCGACGGCATCGGCCGAGCCCTGGCCCTGCACTATGCCAACCAGGGGTTTCAGGTAGTCGGCGTCGATATCGATCGGGAGCGGGCGGTTCGAACAGCCGACGAGGCGCCTGGGGAGCGCGTGGAGTTTCGCCACGTCGACCTCACCACGTCAGATATGGCGTGGGTACAGAACGAAGCGCCGTTCGATGTGGTGGTGCACAACGCAGGCGTAAGCGCCGTCGGCCCCTTCGCCGAGATTTCGGCTGAGCGTCATCAAAAGGTGATCGATCTCAACCTGACGGCACCGATGCTCCTCACCCGGGAACTGGTGGCCCAGGCCAAGCTCACCGCCGGGGCCAGGATCGTGCTGATCTCGAGCCTCTCGCACCAGATGAGTTACCCCGGCGCCGCGGTCTACGCCGCTACCAAGGACGGACTCGAACTCTACGGTCGGGCGCTGCACGGTGCTCTGCGTCCCGCGGCGCGGGTCACAACGGTGTTTCCAGGACCGACCCGCACCGCCCACGCCGCTCGCTATAGCCCCGACAACACCCACGAGGCCCGCCGCATGGACCCGGCCAAGCTCGCCGAACTAATAGTGGCCACCGATCGGCGTCGGCTGATTCCCGGAGCGCCGGCCAAAGTGTCGGCGGCGCTCGGTGTCGTGAGCCCATCCGCCGGCGAAGCCATCATGCGCAAGACCGTCTACGCCAAGCTCCACGGCAAAGCCCTACAGAGCTAACCCAGCAACCTGTAACGGGTGTCAGACCCCCGTTGCACGTTTCGTGGGTGGGTCAGCGGATTGGTGAGGCGGTGACCGTTGGTTTGGGTTCGGGGTTCATCACCGCGTTGATCGACGGGAGATCGATGGTGCCCAGCACCTGCCCGCTACCGTCGCCGATGGCGATCAGCCGATTGGGGCTGTCGAACACGCGGTGAGCCACATCTTCGAGAGTGTCGTCGGCGAAGGCGCTCTCCATCTCGCCCAGCGACACCACCAGGTCGGTCAACGGCATCGGCTGACGCTCCCACATCGGCACCGACAACAACTGGTTGCGAGTCACGATGCCCACCGCGGCGCCATTGGAGTCGATGACCGAGAACGACTCCTGGGGCAGATGAGCGATGCGATCGAGCGACTCGGCTACGTTCTGCCAGGCGAGGAGAGCCGGCGGCGACGACTTCATAATCGACGCGGTGGTGAACTCCCTCAAGAGGCGACGCTGAGCCGCATGGGCCAACTCCTGGCGAGCCAGGCTCAAGATAAAGACGCCAGTGAGGAACGTGGTGATGTCGATCATGACGCCAACCCCACCGCCATCGACGTAGAACAAACGCCACAACCCAAAGAGAGTGAAGGCGGTGCCGATTCCGATACCGATCCAGGCCGATACCGAAATGGCCTGAGCTCGATCGCCGCTGCGGCGCCAGAGCATGGCGGTGAGCACCCGACCGCCGTCGAGAGGAGCGGCCGGTATGAGGTTGCCGAGGCACAGCACCAACAGGTTGATGATCACCAACAACACCAGTAGGGGCACCACGGCATTGGGCGCTTCAAGGGCCCGAGCCAGATAGGCCATGCCAGCAAACACCACCGCAAGTACGAAGTTCACACCCGGTCCGGCGGCGGCGATACGGAACTCGGCCTGTGGGGATGGCGAAACCCCACCCAATTTGGCGGCCCCGCCGAGAAACCACAGGGTGATGCCATCGACCGGTAGACCATAACCCCGGGCCACCAGGGCGTGACCCAGTTCGTGGGCCAGGATCGAAAGCAGGAACCCCAACGTGCCAATGCCGCCCAGCACCAACCGGGCGGTGAAGCTGAGGTCGGGACTGTAAACCGGGAGCAGATCGAAGCCGACATAACGCACCATCAGCATGGCCAACAGCGCCACCGACCAGTTGGTGCCAACCGGAATCCCGGCGATGCGGCCCAGCTTGATGCTGTCGTTCATATGCCCACCACCCAAATCTGTTCGCCGAGGTTCCTGACCGTTCCGATACTCATGATGCCGGAATTTCGGTGATCTGGCGCTGCAGGTACGGACAGTTTCGAATTGTTTTGACCACCGTTGCGCAGGGCGCCCGTCACGCTTGGTGGTTTCCGCAGTGATGTCTGGCCTGAATTTGTTGTCCGCAGCGACTGTCTGAACGCTGAACGTGGTGGGAACAACGGTTGGCTTGGGCAGCGGAGGCGGCCACCGACAGAGCCCGAGTGATGATGCCTCCTCGACGGGTCGTTGTTGCCGGACTCAGTGCATTTGTGCTGATTGCCTCGGCTACGCCCCGCCTCTCCGGCGCCCAGGACAACTTCGCTGACACCAGCGTCCAGTCCCGGACCGGCGAACCCCGTACCGACCAACTCACCCTGCCCGACGGCACGGTGATCAGCCTGGACGGCACGGTCATCACGCCCGGCGACGGCAACCATGCCGGTGCCAACGGCGGCGACGGTACGGCAACCGCACGTCCCAATGGCGGTGACGACTCTGGAGGTGGGGGTAGCTCCGATGGATCGGTACCGGTTGTTGTGGATGGCCAGAACGAAGCCGGCCTTGAGATTCCCGCCGACGGGCCCGATGTGGACCTGGTCGAGCAGCCGATAACCAACGGTGCTGGATCAAACCCGGCGAACCCCAACCAGCAGCCCGGCCCGTCGGCTCAACCCGGCCAAGCAGGCCAAGCCGATCAAGCAGGCCAAGCCGATCAAGCAGGTCAGGCCGCTAAGCCCGGCGCTCCCAACAACCCCGGCCAAGCTCAACCCGGCCAGGGGCAGGGGAGGGGACCGGGTCAGGGCGAGGCCAACAGCGCCAACGGCCAGCCGACGGCCGACGGCGAGGCGGCTCCAGAGCCCCTCAGCGAAGAAGAACTTGCCGCCCAGGCGGCGCGACAGGCCGAACTCGACGAAGCGACCCGCTCCTATGGCCGGATCCAGGGCGAGATGCGGGCCGCCTTCGAAGCGCTGGCCCAACTCACCACCAAACTCGAGTCGGCCGAGCGCAGACTGGAGTGGGCACAGGAGCGCCTCGCAGCAAGCGAGGCCGACCTTGAAGCGGCCGCGGCCACCCGCAAGGACGCTCTTGATGTCTGGGTTGTGGCCGCCCGACGAGCCGCATACGCCCGAGCCGAGATGAACCTTTCCGCTGGAGCCGCCTACCGATCGGCGCCGGCCAGCGACTCGGCGATTCTTGCCCTGCTCTCCGACGGCCAGGTCGACCAGGCCCGAACCTCGCAGATTTACCGCGGCTCCCTGCTCGACCATCTCGACCAGGTGGCCCACGACACCCAGGAACTGCTCGACGGCGCCAACCAGAACCTCGACGACGCCCGGACCGTAGCTACCGCAGCCGAGGAGCTCCGTAACTCAGCCAAGACCCGGCGCAATAGCGAACGGGCCGAACGGGACAAGCTCAAGGCGTTTGTGAACGTGGGCACCGATGAGTTCGAGGCGCTTTCGGCCCAGGCCTCCAGCTTCGGCTTCACCCGAGCTCAGATGGCGGCTCAAGCCATTGGTCAGCGGGCCGGCCTCGACGGCATCGGCCAACTTCTGGCGTGGGCTCAATCGGCTCAACCCGAGTGGGACTTCGCCGTTTCGCCGCCGCTTGGCAAACCACTCGAGAACCTGGTGATGACCTCCCCGTTTGGGGAGCGTTTCCACCCGGTCTACCGATCCTGGAAGCTGCACCGTGGCATCGACTACGGCGCACCCATGGGTACCCCGATTCTGGCTACCGCCGACGGCGTCGTCTTCCTCGCCGAAGTGCGCGGCGGCTACGGCAACGCGGTGGTGATCGATCACGGGAATTCGTTGGCCACCGTGAACGCCCACCTCCAGGCCTACAACGTGGTTGCCGGCGACGAAGTCAAAGCCGGCGACGTGATCGGCTTTGTTGGTTCCACCGGCGTGTCGACCGGCCCCCACCTGCACTTCGAAACCCGTATCAAGGGCGCGGCGGTGCAGCCCCTGGCCTTTGGCCTGGTCGACCTTGTGGAACTCGCAGAAGGCGTAGGCGGCAACGATCACAACCAGATCGGCGACCCGATCACCAACACGGATCCCGGGGTGGCTCTCGACCAAAGGCTCGACACCGTGGAGCCAGAAACTGACAACAACGCGATCAGCCAGGGCGGATAACTCGAAGACCGTTCACCCCAAAAGTCGATTTCGAATCCCGTGGAGCCGCATAACACACTGCTCGGTGTCACCGGTCGCTGGTAGAGTCGCACGCCGTGAGTGGAACTGCCGGAGTAGCCATCAGGGCCGTTGGTCTTGAACGATCTTTCGACGATGTTCAGGCGGTGCGCGGCATCGACCTGGCCGTGGCCGAAGGCGAAATCTACGGGTTTCTCGGGCCGAACGGAGCGGGCAAATCAACCGTGGTCCGCATGCTTTGCACCCTTTTGGCACCAACCGCCGGCACCGCCGAGGTTGCCGGCTATGACGTGGCGAGGAATGCCGACGAAGTACGGCTCCGTATCGGCGTTGCCCTTCAGGACGCGGCGCTCGATGACAAACAGAGCGGCCGAGAAGTGCTGCTGTTGCAGGCCCAGCTCTACGGGCTCACCAAGAGTGAAGCTCAAATCCGGTTGGAGGAGGTGAGTCACATCCTGGAGATGGATGCCATCGATCGGATGATCGACACCTACTCCGGCGGTATGAAACGACGGCTCGACCTGGCCGCAGCGTTGATGCACAACCCCGATGTGTTGTTTCTCGACGAGCCCACGACCGGCCTCGATCCCACCAGTCGAAACGCGGTGTGGGAGGAAGTCCGAAGGCTGAACCAGGACCTCAACATGACCATCTTCCTCACCACCCAGTACCTCGAGGAGGCCGACCAACTGGCCGACCGAGTCGGCATCATCAACAGTGGACTCCTCGCTGCGGAAGGGACACCGGACGACCTCAAACGCAGCGTCGGCCAGGACGTCGTGGTGGTAACGGTGGCTGGCGATCCGGCGGCGGCGGTGGCCGCAGTTTCTGGGCTCGACGTGGTTGACCACGTCGATGCCAACTCGCGGACCGATCGGGGTCGACCCATCGGCGAACTCGTAGTGAGTGTCACCGACGGCCCCAAGTCCGTCAGCCCGGTGGCCGTGGCTCTCGATGCGGCCAACGTTGAGGTCCGCGATCTCACCCTTCGGGCCCCAACCCTCGACGATGTCTTCTTCGAACTCACCGGTGGCCGCATCGGCAACGAATCCAGCGAACCGGAGGTAGTCCGATGAGCGACTCATCACTCAACCCCAGCAGTGCTTTTGCCGGGTCCGGTCCCGGTGATTCGCCATTGTTGGCCGGTGCGACCGTGCGGGCCCGTCGATCCAGCTTCCTCGGCGACCTCAAAGCGGTGGCCACCCGGGCCCTGCGCCTCATTCCCCGTGAGCCCGAATCAATCATCCCGGCGCTGATGATCCCGTTGTTTTTCTTTATCGTCTACATCGGCTCCCTTCAGGACGTGGCTGAAGGTGTCGCGCCCCCCGGAGTCGACTTCGACTTCAAGGCATACCAGCTGCCGGTCGCCATCGTGTTTGCGGTCACCGGCGTCTCCCGGGCCGCCAGCCTGGTCACCGATATTCAGAACGGCTACTTCGATCGGCTGTTGATGACGCCGGTGCGCCGGAGCGCCCTGCTTTTGGGGCTGATGGTGGCCGACTTCGTGCTGGTGTGCACGCTGTGTATTCCGGTCCTGGTTCTGGGCTTCGCCGTAGGTGTCCGCTTCGAGACCGGGATTCTGGGCGTGCTGGTATTCATCCTGCTCGGCGGGCTGTGGGGTTTGGCCTTCACCGGCTTCCCGTACGCCATCGCACTCAAGACCGGCAACCCGGCGGCGGTCAACTCCAGCTTCCTGCTGTTCTTCCCCTTCGCCTTCCTCACCACCTCGCAGCTGCCCCTCGACTTCCTCACCGGATGGCTCCGAAGCATCGCCCTGTTTAACCCCATCACCTACCTGCTCGATGGGATGAGATCGTTGGTATCGGAAGGCTGGAACGCGGCCAAACTCGGCAAAGCGTTCCTCGCCATCGCCGGGCTCGGCTCGGTGGCCTTCCCGTTGGCCTTTTCCGCGCTCCGAGGTCGGGTCTCCCAGAAGTGATCGCCCTTGGTGGAGCGCGATCGGTATCTCTCAGGCGGGAAACTTTGGCCTCGGGTCGGGGCTGACGCGTCGTGGTTCTTGTTCAGGCCGACGGCGTCTCGGCGAGCCGGCCCGGCCGGCCCCTGTTTGCCGACCTTTCGCTGACGGTTGCTGTCGGCGACCGCCTCGGGGTGGTTGGTATCAACGGCACCGGGAAGTCGACCATGTTGCGGGTGCTCACCGGCACCGAGACCCCGGAGTCAGGAACGGTGCGCCGGGGCCGCGACATCACCATGGCCGTGCTCGACCAGGCGGCGGCGCTGCCCACCGGCACGGTGCGCGAAGCGGTTGGGGAGGGGTGGCAAGCCGAAGCGGCCCTGGACCGACTCGGCCTAAGCCCAATGCTCGACAGGCCGGTAGGCGGCCTGTCCGGCGGCGAAGCCAAACGGGTGGCCCTGGCTCGCGCTCTCGCCGCCGAAGCCGACCTGTTGGTGCTCGACGAGCCCACCAACCATCTCGACATCGAGGCCATCGGCTGGCTCGAAGATCATCTGCGCTCCCACCGCGGCGGGTTGATCCTCGTGACCCACGACCGCCACGTGCTCGACCGGGTCACCACCCGCATCCTCGAACTCGACCGCGGCGGCACCTTCATTCACGAAGGCGGCTACGACTCCTACCTCGCCGGACGCGAAGATCGCGACGCCGCCGACAAAGCGGCCAGCGTGGTGCGACGCAACCTGGCCCGCCGCGAACGCGAATGGCTCCTGCGGGGAGCCCCGGCTCGAACCTCAAAGTCGAAGCATCGCATCGCCGAAGCGGAGAAACTCATCGCCTCGGTCGACCCGGCCGCAGCAGCTCGCGAGGGCGACCTCGACCTGCACTTCGGCACGCCCCGCCTGGGCGACAAGGTGCTGGAGGCCACGAACATTGGCGCTCACCTGCCCGACGGTACCGCCCTGTTCGACAACCTGGAGTTCTCGCTCGGCCCCCGCGAACGGCTGGGGTTGATCGGCGTCAACGGTTCCGGCAAGTCGACCCTGCTCGACATCATCGCCGGCGTTCGGGAACCGGAAACCGGCTCGATCGAGGTCGGGCCCACCGTGCGCCTCGGCTACTACGACCAGCGGGGTCGGGAGCTCAACCCAAACCATCGGGTTCGCGAAGCGGTGTTTGGCGACACCAAGATCGACCACAACCAGTCGAAGCTGCTCGAAAGGTTCTGGTTCACCTCCGACACCCAGATGGCCCAGGTGGAGCTGCTCTCCGGGGGCGAACGGCGACGGCTCCAACTGCTCCAGGTGCTGGCCGACCGCCCCAACGTGTTACTCCTCGACGAGCCGACCAACGACCTCGACCTCGACACCCTCCGAGTGCTCGAGGACTACATCGACACCTTCCCTGGAGCGGTTGTGGTAGTCAGCCACGACCGGGCGTTCCTGGACCGCACCGTTGAAGAAGTGATCGTGTTGGACCCGGCGGCAGCCGGCTCAGCCGCAACCGGCCTACCGGTCGGCCGTCTGCCCGGCGGCTACGAGGCGTGGGTCGCGGCTCGCAAAGCCAGAGCCAAAGCAGGGACCGGAGTCGGCGGTCGCGGATCTGGCGGGAGTGGCGCCGGTGGTGCGGCAGCAGCGAAGGGTGGATCGGCAGGTTCCAAAGCCAAGGGGCCAGCCAAGGATGGGGCCGCAGCCAGCCGATCGCACTCCACGATCCGCCACGAGCTCAAGACCGTGGAGAAGGCGATGGCCAAGCTCGAAAAGAAGGTGGCCAAGCTCGAAGCCGACCTCGCCGACATCGGCGACGATCACGACAAGCTGGCCGAGATCGGCGCCGAGTTGGCCCAAGTCCAAAGCGAACACCTCGCCGCCGAAGAATCCTGGCTCGAACTCAGCGAAGAACTCGAATCCCGCTAAGCAAAAGTTTGCACTTTTCGGGGTCAGGGCCAGAAAACTACAAACTTTCGGTTGGGTCGTCGCAGGCTCTTTAACAGGGGACCAGCTGGAGCTGAACTTCTACGATTACCGGCTGGCCCAGGACGATCTCGTTGTCGGGTGCCTCGACGTCAAGCGAGACCGGTTATGAAGGTCGGTTTACATGCAACCGCAGACATCAGGCGGTTGGTACACCGGAAATTCGTTACTGCGGTGATGGCCTCGGACACTAGCGTCGGGGTCATGCTGGCCGAGATTTCCCATTCTGCGCGCCCGAATAGAGCTGACGACCTGTCGTTTGCCGCGGTCCGATCGTTGATGGCGCGCTATCGCGGCCGGCTGACCTTTGTCACCGTATTGCGGGTGATCTCGTCGGTATTGCCGGCCCTGCACCCCTACTTCATCGCCCAACTGGCTACCTCCATCGACGAACCCGACCGGGCTGGCCGATTCCTGGCGTTGCTCTTCTTCACCGGTTTCGCCCACTTCGTGCTGTGGACGATCTGTGACTACTACGTGGCCGCCAAGATCAACCCGCTCACCTACGAGTTCAAGCGACTGGCCTTCGACACGGTCTGGTCGGAGGACTATCAGCAGTTTGTCGATCGCCCTTCCGGCAAGGTGGCCAGCTACGTCAACGACTTACGCAAACACAGCCTGGTGCTGTGGGACTCGGCCCACTACGGCTTCCTGCCGGTGCTCTCCGCGGTGCCGGTCTACATCGTGCTGCTCTGGCAAACCTCGGCTGGCAACGCCCTCGTCTACGGCCTGTTTCTGATCCTGGCCGGCTTTGCCCTCGCCGCGATCGGGCGACCGGTCAATGCCCGACAGCGGCACCTCACCAACATCACTTCCGACAACACCGGCCGGGTCTTCGACTCGTTCTCCAACTTCGTGAACGTGTTCTCGTTTCGAGCCCACCGCCGAGAGATCGCCCGCAACGATACGCAGATCGATGGCCTGATCGACCAGGACATCCGAGCCACCTACGCCCTCGCGACCTACTGGGGTGCGGCCTCACTCATGATCCGGGGCCTGCTGTGGGCCGCGGTGATCGGCTTCAGCTGGTACCAGTTCGACCGGGGCGCCATCGGCTTCACCGCCATGGTCATCTCCGTCACCGTGCTGTTGGATTTCACCAACCAGTACTGGGCCGTGGTGCACCACATCGGCGAATGGATCGACAAGTCGGCCGCCTTCCGTGAGGCCTACACCTACCTGTTTCCCGGACGAAACATCGTGACCGACCCCGCCCGCTTGGCCTTGGCCGCTCGACCCGAGGACGCCGGCCTGATCGCCGCATCAGCGCCTGCGTCGGTATCTGCATCATCAGCAGCGTTAGCGACAGTGGCGGGCGCCACCGCCGCGGCCAAAGCCGCGACCAACTCGCGTTCAACAACCGCTGGCTCGGCTGGTTCCTCGGCTTCTCCATCGGCCCCCGGGACCAAGCCGGCCAGAGCAGCGCCCACGGCGCTGCGGCTCACCGATCGCATCGAGGTTCGTAACCTGCGCTTCGCCTACCCCGACGAACCCGACCGCTTGGTGCTCGAAGACGTCAGCTTCACCGTGCGGCGGGGAGAACGACTCGGAGTGGTGGGCCGAAGCGGCGAGGGAAAGTCGACGCTGGTGAAGATCCTCCTTGGTTTTTACGCCCCGACCAGCGGCGAAGTGCTGGTCGATGGTCGCGCCGTCGGGCCGGAAGAGCTGGCCACGCTTCAGTCGTATGTTCCCCAGGACACGTCGCTGTTCCAGGAGACCATCGAGTACAACATCGGCTACGCCGAACCCGGTCCCGCTGATCCGGCCCGCATTCGCGTCGCCGCCGACAAAGCCAACATCGGATCGTTCATCGAGTCGCTACCCGACGGCTACCAGACCTATGTGGGCGAGCGCGGCATCAAGCTCAGCCTGGGCCAACGTCAGCGGATCGCCATCGCCCGCGCCTTTCTGAAGGAAGCCGACCTGGTAATCCTCGACGAAGCCACCTCGGCCCTCGACTCCGAAACCGAAGCCAAGATTCAGGAGTCGCTGATCGAACTCTGGGAAAAACGAGCAGCCATCGTGATCGCCCACCGACTCGCCACCCTCAACGACGTCGATCGCATCTTGGTGATCGAACACGGAAAAGTGGTGGAAGAAGGCGCCAAAGAGGATCTGCTTGCGGCACCAGGAAGATTCGCCGAAATGTGGGGCCTCCAGAGAGCCGGCCTCCACTAGTCTTGAAGGTCAGCCCGGAGCCAGCGCGAGTGAGTGTTGTCACTCAGGCGACGTTTGATCTGTCGGAAGAAAGATGCGGGCGGTAGCCTTGCGCTATGGCAACCGAAACGGCATCGACCGGCTCCGAACCCACCACCGACGCAGATGTGGCCGACGAAGCCGCCACCGACGGTGAAGCCTCTGCCAACGGAGACACTCCGGCGGAAGGCTCTGTCGAGGAGGCCAGCGGCCTGGTGCTGAACGTGAGCGAGGAAGCCCGCAAGATGGTGCTCTCGCTCCAAGCCGAAGAAGACGACGCCGAGGCATTGGGCCTTCGCCTCGAGATCACCGGCGCCCAAGGTGTCGAGTACAGCTACGACCTGTCGTTCGAGACCATCGCCGACTGTGCCAACGGCTACCACGTCGAAGAATCGGAAGGGCTCACCGTGATGATCCCCGATGACAGCGTGGAGAACCTCACAGGCGCCACCCTCGACCTGCCATCAAACTCCGCCCAGGGCGGCCTGGTGATCCGCAACCCGAACCGGCCCGACCCGCTCGCCGGCATCGACCTCGAACTCACCGGCTCCATCAGCGACAAAGTCACCCAGCTGATCAACGCCGTCATCAACCCCGGCCTTGCCGCTCACGGCGGCTACACCACGCTGGTCAAGGTTGAAGACACCACCGTGTACCTCTCGATGGGCGGCGGCTGCCAAGGTTGTTCCATGAGCGCCATGACCATGACCGAAGGCATCCGCACCCAGCTCATGGAACTGATCCCCGAGATCACCGAAGTCGTCGACGACACCGACCACTCCGCCGGTGAGACCCCGTTCTACTCATAGCTGAGAGATTCGGACGACGAGCGCAAAAATGAAGTCGCTGGCGGCATTGGTTTTTCCCGGGTTTCAAACGCTGGACTTCTTTGGCCCCATCGAAATTCTGGGTGATCCGGCCAACGGGTTTGCTATCTCGACGGTGGCCAAGGCCACCGAACCGGTCGTCAGCCGTCACGGGCAACGGATCAGCGTCGATCGCGTCCTCGCCGATGGAACGGCCTACGACCTGTTGTTCCTTCCGGGTGGCGATTCGGCGCTGGAGGCGGCGAAGGATCCAGAGCTGATGGACTGGATACGACAAACCGCCGAGAACGCCCAGTTGGTCATGGCCGTTTGTACCGGTTCAGTGCTCCTGGGAATGACCGGTGTGCTGGACGGACGCAAGGCGACAACCAACAAGGTCGATTTCACCGCCACCGTTCCGCTTGCGCCCAACGTGGATTGGGTCAAGGAAGCGCGTTGGGTCGAAGACGGGAAGTTCTTTACGTCCTCAGGGGTGTCGGCCGGTATGGATATGGCGCTCGGAGCGGTCCGTCATCTGTTTGGTGCAGCACAGGCCGAAGAGACGGCCCAAGGCATCGAATACCTCTGGAACAGCGACCCCAGCAACGACCCCTTCGCGCAACTCGAGGGTCTGATCTAACCGCCTGGGTAGCAGCCCGGCGCTATTCGTCGAGTTGCTACCTTCTGGGGCTTAGCACTGGCTTTGAATCATCCGTTGGTTTCGGCGAGACTCGCCTTGTCGGAATCGGGGGGCTTTGACTCGTCGCCCTGACCTCACCAATTGGCTACGGCACGCGCTTGCGGGTCGAAGAGGGGAAACACGTTGTACCAGGAACTCAAAGAAGTCTGGACCGAACTCACCGCTCCGGGGGCCCAGTTCGAGATCACCGATGTTGAGGTGCGGGGCCAAACCCTGAAGGCCTACGCCGGAGCCCCCGGCTCACTACGCGACATCTGGGCCCTGGCCGCCGGGTACGGCGATGCCGACTACCTGGTCTACAACGACGAGCGCTGGTCCTACGCCAAAGTGCAGGCCGACTCGGCCGCCCTCGGCGCCTGGCTGGTCGAGCAGGGCGTGGGCGTTGGCGACCGGGTCGGTATCGCCATGCGCAACTACCCCGAATGGATGCTGTCGTACTGGGCCATCACCTCGATCGGTGCCGCCGTGGTAGGTGTCAACGCCTGGTGGACTCCGGCCGAGCTCAAGTACGCCCTTGAAGACTCCACCCCCAAGGTCGTTATTGCCGACCAGGAACGCTACGACCGCATGGTGGAATCCGGTGGGCTCGCCGACGCCAAGGTGGTCGGGGTGCGTATGGACTCCACCCCCGAGGGCGTCACCCCAATGGCTGAGGTACTCGCCGGCGGCGGCACCATGCCCGAGATCACCATCGACCCCGACAGCGACGCCTGCATCTTCTACACCTCCGGCACCACCGGCTTCCCCAAAGGCGCCCAGCTCACCCATCGAGGCTGCACCAACAACCTGATGAGCCTGGCCTTCTGGAACACCGCAGTACGGATGGCGGGGGAGCGAGCCGGGACCGGAAGCGCCAGTGTTCTGGGCGACGACGCCCCGGCTGACGGCGATGCCGCTGCGGCCCCGAGCGCACCCTCGGCGCTGGTGGTGACCCCGCTGTTCCATGTGACGGCCAACAACTGCGTGGCCCACGGCATGACCCTGCTCGGCGGCAAGCTGGTGCACATGTACAAGTGGGACGCCGGCGAGGCGCTCAAGCTGATCGAGGCCGAACGCATCGCGGCGCTGAGCGGCGTGCCGGTGATGTCACGTGAGCTGCTGGCCCACCCCGACTTTGCCACCACCGACACCTCCAGCCTGGCCAGCCTCGGCGGCGGCGGGGCCCAAATCCAGCCCGACCTGGTGGAGAAGATCGACGCCGGCGTGAAGTCGGCCCGCCCCAACACCGGCTACGGCATGACCGAAGTATGCGGCATCATCACCGCCAACTCGGCCGACTTCTTTGTGGACAAGCCCGAGAGCGCAGGCCCGGCTATGCCGTGCTTCGAAACCAAGTGCGTCGACCCCGAAGGCAACGAAGTCCCGCTGGGAGAAACCGGCGAACTGTGGGTGAAGGGGGCCCAAGTCATCCGGGGCTACCTCAACCGCGAAGACGCCACTGCTGAAAGCATTACCGACGGCTGGCTCCACACCGGCGACATCGCCCGCATCGACGAAGACGGCTTCATCTTCATCGTGGACCGGGCCAAGGACATGCTGCTGCGAGGCGGCGAAAACGTCTACTGCGCCGAAGTGGAAACGGCGCTGTTCGATCACGACAGCGTGGCCGAGTGCACCGTGTTTGGTGTTGAAGACGAACGGCTCGGCGAAGAAGTGGGCGCCGCCGTGGTGCTCGCCGACGGCGCCACCACCACCCCGGCTGAACTTCGGGACCACTGCGCTTCGCTTATCGCCAAGTACAAGGTGCCCCGCTACATCTGGCTGCTCGATGACCCGCTGCCCCGTAACGCCAGCGGCAAGTTCCTCAAGCGCGAAGTCAAGGAAAGCCTCGACCCGGCCAACGCCGACCAACCGGCCTGATGTCGTGGCCAGGTGCGCCAACATCGTTGGTGCACCTGGTTCTGCGGTGAAGCCTTGGAGGTAGTCAGGTGAGTACGGCCCAGAAGATCTTCATCGTCTACGGCATCGTCATCGCCGCCTACGCCTTCCTGCTCGGCATCCCGTTGGCCGCCGCTCGAGCAAAGGCTCCGACGGCCAGTCGGCACCTGGTGAACGCCCACCTGTCGGGCCTGATGCAGGCGCCGCTGCATTTCGGCCTGGCCTTTGTTGTGGGTGCGGTCGGCTTCGAAGGCACTCTGGCCACGGTCGGGGCCGCCCTGGTCGTGGCTGGTACAGCCCTTGAAACCGCCGGTGGCACCAGCAACTGGTTGAGCGAGACCGACGACCAGTTTGCCGAGAACTCAACCGGCTACAAGCTCAACTCGCTCAGCGGACCGCTGGCGATCATCGGCATCCTGATCTGCCTCTTCGGAGTCCTCACCAACCTCTAATCAGGCCCGCAAAACCTGAAATGTCGGCGCTGGACGTTGATATTTCACGCTGAGCGCCGACATTTCGGGCTGGTATCGGTTCGGATGGAGGGACAGGAGGGGTCAGCTTCGGGTTGGTGGCGGGGGAGTGTTTGAACCGGTCCACTGGGCTGCTTCGGCTGAAGCCTGCTCGGTAGTCGAGCGACGGCGGGCCCGGCGGTTGGAGCGGCTGGAATCGTCCATGTCGATGACCTGGCTGGCCTTCCAGTTGTCGAGGACCACGCCGGCGATCTCGGTTTCGGTTTCGACCACCTTGGTGTTGACCTGCTCCGTAGCGTTGGAGTGCAGCCGGTAGTTCACCTTGGCTTCGTCGATCACCAGCTCGCTCAGAATCTCGGTGGCCTCGGGATACTTCTTGGCGTCGGCCTCCAACTGGGCGCTCTCACGCTCGTTTAGTGCCTTGGCTCGGCGCTCGTACATCGTAGGGGGAGAGAACACCATCATCATCTTCACCAGCACCGGCAGCGAGTCGATCAGGATCACAAAGATGCGAAGAGCCCAGAAGCGGCTGGCCAGCACCGCGTTTTCCTCGGTGATCCGATCCAACGCTTCCATGCGGGCCAACAAACCGGTGCGCTCATCGTTGAAGCGAAGAAACTCGGATCGACGAGCCTCCATCTCACTCTGCAGCAAGCCAAGCTCGGCCATACCGGCATCGATGTCGGCTTGGGCGGAGGTGAGGGCGGCGACAGAGCCGGCAGTGCGGCTCTCGGCGGCAGCGGTCTCGGCTTCATCAAGCTCGGTCTCCAGAGCCAGCAGCTCGGCGTCGAGCTCGGCCCGGCGTTCGGTCAGGCGACGAAACTCCGGACCTTCTCCATAGGTGGCGGTGCCACAGGTGCCTCGGGCTTCACAATCGATCTGAGCGATCACCTCGTCACGCTGGGACCGAAGATCGGTCCGCTCGGTGCGAAGGCGGGCGACTTCGGGATCCTCCGAAAGGTCGCCGGCGGTGGCGCCCTGGCGAACGACGGCCCGGTCGGCCTCGATGGCAACGGTCAGCGCGTTCATCCGCTCGGTGGTCGGGTCGTCGAGCAACGATGCTTCGAACGAACGCTGGCGCTCGCCCTGCATGGTTTCGAGTTCGGCCTCGATCTCGGGCTGGAACACCCGAAGGATCAGTGGCTCGGCAATGATGCCGCCAATCACCACGGCCAGCGCCAGGCGGGGCAGCAGGATCAGCATCGACCGCCACCAGCTGCTGTCGCGGTTGGTGGAAGCCACCAACCAACGGTCGAGGTTCATGATGATCAAACCCCAGACCACACCGAAGCCCACGGCCGCAGCCGGCGGAGCATCGACGGTCATCTGGAGAGCCAAGGCGGCGGCGAAGCCACCCATCAACGAGGTCGACAGGACGGCGCCGCCGATACCCATGTAGCGACCCCGGTCGCGCGGGCACTCCTCAAGCAGTTCGAGATTGGCTCCCGAGAGCGAGAGCAGAAAACGAGAAATCATCGGTAGTGCCTCCACGCACCAACACCAGGCCGACGGCGGTTGTCCACCACCGGCAACGGGATCGGAGTTGGGCGGTTCTGATACCGCGGAAAGAGCGGCATGGGAGTGGCATCGCGGCGCATCCGGGGCCGACGGAAGTCGACCACGGGACGGCGCCGGTTCCGGCTCGGGTTTCTACGATTCTGTTTGAAGAAACGGGGCCAGGAAGCAGCCACAGCCAACCTTTCACGGCGAGGTGATTTCCCCGCCTCGACCCATGGTCGGCACCTCGAATCCGGACATGAGACGAACCGGTCAACGGGCGCCGAAAGGTGGGCTAAAAACGCCGGAAAGACGCGGCGGTTAGGCTAAATTTCCTGGTTCGAAACTCTCTATGGGCCCGCCGAAGAGAGGCGGCACCATCGACTGCTCCGTGGGGCCTAGAGGCTTCTAGCTCAGCCAGCTTTGGGCGGTTTCGGCCAGGCCGTCGCCATCGAGGCCCAACATGGCGTGGATGTTGGCTGGCGTGTCGTGGCTGATGTAGTCGGTGGGCACACCACAGACCCGCACCGGCGGTACATCACGACCAAGATCGGCGATCGCCGCGCTCATCGCTGCGCCCGCACCACCTTCGGCCAGGCCATCTTCAACCGTCACCACCAGCTCGTGGGTAGCGGCATCAGCGATCATCTCGGGGTCGAGAGGCTTCACGCAGCGAACATCCCACACGCTTGCTTCAACACCATCGGCGGCCAGTTGTTCGGCCGCTTCATGGGCGGCAGCCACCATGTTGCCAACCGCCAGGAAGCAGACTCGGGGAGCATCAACGGTGCGGACCTTGCGGGCCCGGAAGCCAACGCCATGCTCGCCCGGCTCCATGGTCGGCGGCATGGCTTTCGACCAACGAATCGCCACTGGTCCGTCGGTGTGTTCGAGGGCGTCGTGAAGCATCACGCCAACCTCCTCATAGGAGGCCGGGGCCAGGATGGTCATGTTCGGCACCTTCGACAGCAACACCATGTCGAGGATGCCGTGATGTGACGCACCGTCGTTGCCGGTGATGCCAGCGCGATCGAGACAGAACACCACCGGCTGACCATGGAGGCCGACGTCGAGGTTGGTCTGGTCGAAGGCCCGGGTCAGGAAGGTGGAGTAGAGGCCAACCACCGGACGCAGACCACCCATCGCCATACCGGCAGCCGCAGTGACCGCATGCTGTTCGGCGATGCCGACATCAAAGAAGCGATCGGGGAACCGATCGGCGAAAGGCAAAAGGCCCATCGAGTCGGGCATGGCCGCAGTGATGGCTACCACCTCGGGCCGGGCCTCGGCCTCCTTCACGATGGCTTCAGTGAACGCTGCGGTGTAGCTGCCGGGCTTTCCGGCCGGTGACAGGTCGTGCATGTTCTTGATCGGGTCGTTCTCGGCTGGCGCGTAGCCCATCCCTTTTTGGGTAAGCACGTGAACCACGGTGGGGCCGGAGAACTGGGCCGCGTTTCGCAGCGCAGTCTCGATGGTGCGAATGTCGTGGCCGTCGAAGGGGCCGAGGTAACGCACGCCGAGGGTTTCGAAAAAGGCGGGCGGCTGCCACATCTGGCGCACCGACGCCTTCCAGGCATCGAGCGCTCGCTTGGCCCGAGAACCGACCACTGGAAGTTGGGTGGTGGCGCCTTCGAGCTTGGCCTGGCGACGCATGTACACCGGGTTCGACCGGATCTTCACCAGGCTCTCACCCAGCCGGGAAACGGTGGGGGCGTAGGACCGGCCATTGTCGTTCAACACAATGATGGCGTCGGCACCGCTGTGCCCAAGATTGTTGAGGCCCTCAAAGGCCATGCCGCCGGTCATCGACCCGTCGCCCACCACGGCCACCACCCGGCGACCCTCACCGGTCTCAGCCGACTGGGCCGCGGCGATGCCGTGGGCGTAGCTCAAAATGGTGGAGGCGTGACTGTTTTCGATCCAGTCGTGTTCGGACTCCGAGCGGCTCGGGTAGCCCGAGAGGCCACCGCCATCACGCAGCGTTTCAAACAGCTTGCGGCGGCCGGTGATGATCTTGTGCACGTAGGCCTGATGGCCGGTGTCCCACAACAGGATGTCTTCGGGGGAATCGAACACCCGGTGCAGCGCCAGCGTGAGCTCGACCACGCCAAGGTTGGAACCGAGATGGCCGCCACTGTTGGAGTTCGACACCGACTCCACAATGAAGTCCCGGATCTCCCCGCTGAGCTGTTCCAGCTCGGCATAGGAGAGCGATCGAAGGTCGGCAGGTTCTTCAATCCGATCGAGAAGCATTTCACGCTCGCAGGGGTTGGGGTGCTGTTCTCAACGCTAGCGGTTCGGGTTGGTAATGCCCAGCCGTATGGCCGCGGCGGCCGCCGGTCAGAAGTGACTTGCACCACCTCCCCACAACAGGGTCAAGAACTGGCGGTGTTTCTGCATCAAACCCCCACAATTCACCGTCGCCCGTCCCGAATCCGACGAACCGGGTCTCTTCGGGGTCAGACCCCAAAGGGACCCGGTTTATGCTGTTGATCCTTGCTGATGCGATGGGACTTGCCGGTCGGTGCTGGTCACCGTGGGTGAGATAGCCTGTCTCAGATAGTCGCTATTGCGGCACTATCCGTGGGAAAATGGCCCTGTGGTGAACGGAAACTCTTTCCGGGATCGCCCGACGGCAGCACGGAGGTGACGGCATTTGGGTACCTGGGCTAGAACCGCCCCAGTGGGTGCACGGATCCGGTTGGCGAACATCATCGATTTCCACGCGGACGCCTGCGCCCGCGAGGGTTCCCGGCTCTACTCCTACCTGCTTCGCCGGGTCGCCGAAGATGTCACCGTCGGTGGTGCCTTCGGTCCGCTGTTGCTGGGTCATGCTCACGACCGCTTTGCCTCGGCGCCGCTCTCGCGGCTCATGGCCTCGGTGCACCGCATCGTGCTTGAGGGCCGAGCGCCCGAACTGGCGCTGCACTACCCCTCCGTTGGCGGCTGGTTCGACGCCGAAGTGTTGGTCGAACTCGCCGACCCGGATGCGGCCGACGTACTGGTCTTTCGCGACTCGGGCTCCGGGCTTGACCCCTGGCCGGCCTTTGTCGAAACCGTCCTCGTGAGCGAGTCGGAGATCAGCGCTTATCTTGATCTTCCCGATCAGACCAACGACGTCACCCGATCCGCTGGCTTGCTCGCCGGTTTTCTCCGCGTCGCCGACCTCTGCCCGATGCCGATGCGACTGCTCGAGATCGGCGCGTCAGCGGGATTGAACCTGCGATGGGATCAACTGCGATACGAGAGCCCCCAATGGTCCTTTGGTCCCAAGTCCTCGCCGGTGCGACTTTGTGAGCCGTGGCTCGACCGGGCTCCAGTCGTGGGGCGAGCACCGGAGATCATCGAACGTCGCGGCTGCGACGTTCTCCCGATCGACCCCACCTCAGTGGTGGGCCGACGGATGGTGCGATCATTCATTCGACCTGATGACATGATCCGCCTCAGCTTGGTGGATCGAGCGTGCTCGATCGCCGCCGACCATCCAGTCACCATCGATGCCGCCAACGCCGCCGCCTGGCTGCCGGAACAGCTTCAGCGGCAGGTGCCAGGCGCGGTCACGGTGGTGTTCCACTCGATGCTCTGGTCATCACTGAGTCCACTCGAACAGGACCAAATTGAAGCGACGGTGACTACAGCTGGCGGACAAGCCACACCCGATGCTCCGGTGGCCTGGTTGCGACTCGAATCGATCCACGGTCGGCCCGTGACCCGGCTCACCTGCTGGCCTCACCAGGCCGAAAAGGTTGTGGCCCGTGGCGAAGCCCAGGGCCCCCAGCGCTGGAAGCTCAGCGCCTAGTGTCCTGTCAACAAAGTCATGTCACGAATTCGACGGCTCTCAGCGCCCCTCCCGGCGTCCTCGAAAGCGCCATAACACCAAGTTGTGGCGGTTCTGCGTCCTTGGGAGGGACACCGATAGCTCGCCGAATTCATCAACGGACTTCACTGACAGGACACTAGGAGCTGGAGTCGGCGAGCTGTAGCGCTCGGCGTTCGGCCCGGTGATGAGGGGCCGCCGATGAGGCCGAGAGCCAACACCACCGCCGGAGCCCGACCTAACTCAGAGCGGCGGCGGCTCGGCGCTCAGCCCGCTGATTGCCCAGCCCGGTGATAAGGCGGCCGCCGATGAGGCCCAGGGCCAACACCAGCGCCCCGCCGGCGGCATCGATCCAGTAATGGTTGGCGGTAACGACGATGGCGAAGAGAGTGGCGACCGGATACGCCGCGATCAGCGCCTTTGTCCAGCGGCGCTGCAACACCGGCCACAGCATGATGAGACACCACGCCGACCAGCCGAAGTGGAGGCTGGGCATGGCCGCATACTGATTCGAGACTGCCTGCATGGCGCCCGAGTCGAACGACCACAAGCCGCCGTGCACCGCCAGACTGTCGACGTATGCGTAGTCGTTGCCGCCGAACTCCAGGCCACCGTAGGGCGGACCAACGGCCAACAAACGCGGCGGCATCAGCGGATAGGTGGAGAACCCGATCAGGGCCAACACCGTGGTGACGGCCAATGAGTTGCGGGCCAGGCGGTGACGGGCCGGGAATCGCCTGAACAGCCAAATCAGCACCCCGATGGTCACGATGAAGTGCAGGGTGCCGTAGAAGATGTTCCAGGCCTTCAGGAACCACCCCCAGTCGACAAACCAGCCCTGCACGACCTCTTCGAAGTAGAGGCCCATACGTTTCTCAAGGTCGATGATCTCGACCGCATTGTCATAGGCCCGCCGAGGCGACACCGCGGCTGATCCAAAGGTGTTTCGGATCAGCGAATACACCCCGTAGAAAACCAGCACGATCAGTATCTCGACCCACCAGCGGCCGCGACGGTTACCCACTGCATCAGCGGCACCGTCGGGACTATCGATGGAAGTGGCGGCGGTTGTGGCGGCCTCGGTGTCGCTCAGCTCGTCTTGGCCTGGGTCCATGCTGGTCTCGCCAAGCCCGGCCGCCTCGGCGCCAGCCGTTTCGACACCGGATGTTCCGGCTTCGGCTGTTCCGGGTTCGACATTGTGCGTCCTGGTGGCGCGCCCGGCTTCGATCGGATTGTTGAAGTCGATTCCTTCGGATGGAGCCTGGTCGGTGTCCACCGCAGCTCCGGCATCCACCTCGGTCATGGAGCTCAAGAACGAGTTGACTATCGCCGACTCGTCGTCGCCCACATCACGGCTGCTCACCGCCACTCCCTCGATGGTCCGACGCTCGCTGATCCCCAGCGCGCCTCTAACGCAGACACCGCGACCAGCCCAACCGGCCCAGGCAGGCTGCGGGAACTTCTGTGTTGTCGGGGGTTGGTAGCAGAGATCATATGGAGGGGGCGGACGCGGCCGTTAGGCCCAATCTAGTTGCCCCACAGCACCGTTCAGTCGCAGCGGTTAAACCACCCGTGTCCATCGGCACCGATCACCACAAACAAACCGGCTCCCCGCTGGGCCAGAGAACAGCCACCCGAAGGGCAGACAGCGTTGTGTAGCCGGGCTGGGTCAGCTGCCGACTTTGTCGAGAAAGCGTTCGCGATCGACGATGATGCGGGTCACCTTGCCGACAGCAATGAGGCCGCGGTCGTCGTGGGCCGAAACCGTAAAGGTGAGCTGACGACCCTTGATCTCGATCAGGTGGGCTTCGGCCCGAACCTCGCACCCCACCTGGGTCGGGTTGATGTGATCGAGCTTGATCTTCATGCCAACGCTGGTCTCGTTGTCGGCGAGGCTATTGCCCACGGCCGCCACCGTTGCCGCCTCACAAAGGGCCAGCAGTCGAGGGGTGGCCAGGACCGCGACATCGCCCGAGCCCTGCTCAAGTGCGGTGTCGGTTGTGCAGACGACGTGAGTGACCTCTCCCGCCGCCCCTCGTTCGGGTGCCACATCGGTACGATAAACCCTTGAGGCGACTGCTGAACAATCATGGCTGGGGAAACCCGGCGCTGGTGTTTGGCCCCATCGTCGGGAGACCCCGAACCAACCAGAGGCGACAACGTGATCGAACCCGATGTTCTCGAAAGCACCATCAACACCGCGCTGGCTACCGGCGGAGAGTTTGCTGAGGTCTTCGCCGAAGACCGACGGTCGTCGTCGGGGTACTTCGACGATGGGAAAGTCGAAGAGCTGACCTCGGGCCGCGACCGCGGCGCCGGCATTCGTGTGGTGGTGGGCGACACCACCGGCTTTGCCCACACCGCCGACCTCTCCCAAGCCGGATTGGCCAAAGCGGCAGAAGCGGCGGCCGCCGCCGCACGCGGTGGTAGCGGCGGCGTGGAAGCCGTCGGCCTCACCAGTCAGAAGGTGGACCGAACCATCTCGGTGGAGATCGAGCCGGAGAGCATCGCCAAGCAAACCAAGGTCGACCTGTTGGGCACCGCCGACAGCGCCGCCCGCGACGTGTCGAACTCCATCACCCAGGTGATGGTGCGCTACTCCGACAGCCGCCGTCGGATCCAGGTGGCCAACAGCGACGGCCTGTTGTCGGGCGATGACCAGGTGCGCACCTTCTTTGCTGTTTCCTGCGTGGCCAGCGGCGACACCGGCATGCAGACCGGCCGCGAGAGCGTCGGCCACACCTACGGCTTCGAACTTTTCGACCGCTACGACGTCGAAGAACTGGCCCGCACCGCAGCCGGTCGAGCGGTTACTAAGCTCGAAGCGGTTCCGGCCCCGTCGGGCACTATGCCGGTGGTGATCGGCAAGGGCGGTGGCGGCGTGCTGTTCCACGAAGCCTGCGGTCACGGCCTCGAGGCCGATCTGATCGCCAAGGGCGCATCGGTCTTCGCCAACCGTGTTGGTGAGAAGGTCGCCGCCGATGGTGTCACCCTGATCGACGACGGCACCATGGGTGGCGAGTGGGGCAACTTCGCCATCGACGATGAAGGTCGCCCGGCCCAGTCCAACACCCTGATCGAAGACGGCGTGCTCGTCGACTACATGTGGGACCACCTACGGGCCCGCAAAGAAGGCCGACCCAGCTCCGGCAACGGTCGGCGTCAGAGCTACGCCCACCTGCCGATGGTGCGCATGACCAACACCTACATGGCCAACGGCAACGAAGATCCGGCCGACATCATCGCCGACACCCCCGAGGGCGTGTACATCGCCCAGCTCGGTGGGGGTCAGGTCAACACCGCCACCGGCGACTTCGTGTTCGGCATGACCGAGGCCTACCTGATCGAAGACGGCAAGATCACCACGCCATTACGCGAAGGCAACCTGATCGGCAACGGCCCCGAAGTGCTCACCCAGATCGACCGACTCGGCAACGACTTCGAGATGGGCCACCCCGGCACCTGCGGCAAAGACGGCCAAGGCGTCCCTGTGGGCGACGGCACTCCAACCCTGCGGGTCACCGCCCTCACCATCGGCGGCACCGCGGCCTAGGAGAGTCGTAGAGACTCCGAACCGAGCCCACCGAGCCAGACATGCCCAGGAGGCGTTAGTGATCGAGACGTTGAACGAGGTCGTCGAAAAGGTTGTGGCCCAGGCCAAACCCGGCGAGGCCCTCGAGGCGGTGGCGGTGCATTCGGCCGACACCGAGATCCGGGTGTACGAGGGCGAGATCGAACAGTTCTCGGCCGCGGAGTCCCAAGGCGTCGGGGTGCGGGTCATCGTCGACAACCGGCAGGGCTTCGCCTACTCCGGCACCCTCGACCCCGAGGCCATCTCCGAAGCACTCGCCGAAGCCCGCGACAACGCCACCTTCGGTTCCCCCGACGAATACCTCGGCTTAGCTGAGCCCGACGGAGTCGAAGCGGTCGAGCTCGACCTCTTCAAACCTGGCCTGGCCGACGTTCCCACCGAAGACAAAATCGCCATGGCCATCGAGTTGGAGCGAGCCACCCGCGCCGCCGACGACCGCATCAGTGGCATCGAAAGCGCAGAGTACGCCGATTCGATCGTCGCCTCGGCAGTGGCCACCAGCACCGGCCTACGCAACTCAAGCCAAGAGACCGGCTGCTTTCTCACCTCCTACGCCATGGCTGCCGAAGGCGACGAAACCCAGACCGGCTTCGGCTTCTCGGTGGGCCGGGACTTCGACGAACTCGACGGGGCCCAAGCCGCGGAGGACGCGGCGATGCGGGCCACCCGCCTGTTGGGCGCGGTCAAGCCCGAAACCGAACGCCTCACGGTGGTGCTCGACCCGTTTGTAACCGCGCAGTTTCTCTCGATTCTCGCCGGCAGCTTCTCCGGAGAAGCGGTGCTGAAGGGCTACTCCCTCTTCGCCGACCGCCAGGGCGAAACCGTGGCCCACCCCACCATCACGCTGGTTGACGACCCCACCCGACCCGAAGCGTTCTCCGCCACCTCCACCGACGGCGAAGGCCTGGCCACCCGCCGCAACGTGTTGATCAACGCTGGCGTGGTCGACGGCTTCGTGCACAACAGCTACACCGGCCGCCGTACGGGAACGGCCAGCACCGGCTCGGCGGTGCGCGGCTTCGCCAACACCCCAGGCGTTGGCTGCATGGCGGTGTCACTCGACCCCGGTAGCCGAACCCAAGCCGAGTTGATCTCCGACATCGACCACGGGGTGTTGATCCAGGGCGTGTCCGGCCTGCACTCGGGCGTCAACCCGGTCAGCGGCGACTTCTCCACCGGCGCCGATGGGCTCATGATCCGAAACGGCGAAGTAGCCGAACCGGTTCGCGAGTTCACCATTGCCTCAACCCTGCAAAAGATGCTCACCGACGTGATTGAGATCGGTGGCGACGTCGAACACCTCCCCATGTCGGCCACCGGCCTCAGCCTCGCCATAGGCGAAGTCACCGTCAGCGGCACCTGACCTCAGCCGAACGAACAACCTGATCGACGCGTGCCCGAGTTGGGCCGAGAGCTGCGAGAATGGGCCCATGACTGTTGCCTCCGCCCCGTCGCCCGGATCGGCCGCCACCCCGGCCGAAGTAGAGAAGCTGATCGCCATCGGTCAGGGAGTGGTCGACCAGGCCGCGCCCGGCGAAGCGGTGGAAGCCTTTGTGCGGGAAGGCACCAGTACCTCGGTGCGGGTGTACGACGGCGAGGTGGAATCGTTCACCTCGGCCAACGGCTCCGGCATCGGCATACGGGTGATCGTCGATGACCGGATGGGATTCGCCCACGCCGGATCGCTGGCCCCCGACGTGATCGCCGACACCCTGGCCGAAGCCCGCGACAACGCCCAGTTCGCCGAACCCGACGAGTTCGTGGCGCTGGTCGAACCCGACGGCGTGGCACCGGTGGAGATGGACCCCTGGTTCGAAGAGGCGGTCACCCAACCCGACACCGACAAGATCGATCTGGCTATCGAACTCGAGCGGCGGGTTCGAGGCGCCGATGAGCGCATCACCGGCATCCGTACCGCCTCCTACGGCACCAGCTTTGGCACCGCAGCCGTGGTGTCGACCACCGGGATCGCCGTCGGCTCCCGCGGTACCGGTGCTTCGATGGCCGTGCAGGCGCTGGCCGCCGATGGTGAAAGCACCCGATCGGGCTATGGCGTGTCGGCCGGACGGATGCCGGGCGAACTTGATATGGACGAAGCAGTCACCGATGCGGTCGACCGGGCCACCGGCTTGCTCGGCTCGACCAAGCCCGAGTCGGGCACGGTCACGCTGGTGTTGGAGCCACGACTGGCCATGACCATCCTCGGCATGGTCGCCGGAACCATGAGTGCCGAGCGGGCCCAAAAAGGACGGGCCCTGTTCGGTGATCGGGTGGGCGAGGATGTGGCGTCGCCGATGCTCAGCCTTCGCGACGACCCGACCGACATGCGTTCCATGGGCGCCGACAACTTCGACGGCGAAGGTTTGGCCACCCGGCCCAACGAACTCCTGGTCGATGGGGTGCTTCAGAGCTTTCTGCACAACAGCATCACCGCGAGGCGCGACGGGCTGAGCTCAACCGGCTCCGCAGTGCGGGGCTATGCCAGTACGCCCGGTGTCGGGCCCCAACTGTTGGTGATGGACCCTGGCACCACACCGGCCGACCAACTTCTCGATGGCATCGAACTCGGGCTGATGGTGCAGTCGTTCTCCGGCCTGCACTCCGGCGTCAACACCACCTCGGGCGACTTTTCCGTAGGCGTTGAGGGCTACCTGATTCGCAACGGTGAGAAGGCCGAAGCCATCAGCGAAGCCACGGTTGGCTCCACCCTTCAGCGTTTGCTGCGAGACATCCGATCCATCGGCGATGACCTCACGTGGCTACCCAGCGGCAACGGTGCGGCCAGCCTCGTGATCGATGGCGTCACGCTCTCGGGTGCATAGGCGGCTAACCCTTCTGGCCAACTTTCCTTCGGGAAGCTGATTGATCAGCCGACGGAGGCGCTCTTCGGTCACTGAGGGGCCAGCACCACCGTGACTAGATTTCCCCCCTGGGTTGCTTCGGCGATGGTGGCTACGAACTCAATATCGATGGCGACCGTTGCCCGACCGGCTGATGAGGCTGAGGGGGCTTCGCTGATGGTGAGCACCCGGCCTCGCACATTCAGCGTGCCCGCTTCGTTGGCATCGCTGGACGTGCCGGTGGCGGCGGTCACCAGTTCGATGGCGTCGCCCTCAGTCACCTGAAGGCCGGCCGGGATCGCCACCGCAACACCACGCTCATCGGCGGTGAGGCCTGATCGCCCGGCAGCATCGTCGTCGCCGATGCGAGCGCCGACTACCACTTCGTTGGCCGCCACCTCGGTGAGCACCGACATACCGATCACCTCCGTGAGGTTGCTAGCCGCGCCGTCTGGTATCCAGCCAACGGGCTGCTGACGAAGCTCGAGATCGCCGGATGTGATCACCCGTCCGATCTCAAGGCGATTCCGAGCCACCACCACCGGCTCACGTTCGCCGAGGTCGGCGACCACCGACCGGGCTTGGGCCAGCGTGGCGGTGACGATCAGCCCAATCACGGTTGCCAGCACCAGGGTGATGATCCAAAACCGGCGGGGGTTGGCCCGCAGTGGATAACGCAAGGCTCGGGCAGTAACGCCGAGTGATGCGGCGCGAGAGGTCCCAGACATAGAGGCTCCAAAGAAGAGGGGAGCGGAATGCGGGGAAGTGGAGGATCGGCGGGGAGCCGATAATGGGGAGCTATGGCCGAAAGGTCGGACAGCTAGTCGCTTGAGCTGGAGGCCTTGGACTCAGACTTCTTCTTAGTATCCGACTTCTTCGATTCGGACTTTTTGGACTCGGACTTCTTGGAATCTGACGACTTCGAATCGCTCGACGAAGAAGAGGACGAGTCACTCGACTCACTCGATGACTTGGAGCCGGAGCCGCCGGACCGGGAGTCGTTCTTGTAGAAGCCCGACCCTTTGAAGCTGATCCCGACGTTGCCAAAGACCTTCTTCACGTTGCCTTTGCCGGGATCGGCGCAACCCTCAACGGCCTTTTTCGGGCACTTCTTCAAGGTGTTGGCTTTGAACGACTGACTGAGCTCGAACTCGTTCTCACAATCGAGGCAGCGGTAGTCGTACGTTGGCATGCGTCTCTCCAGGGTTTCCAGCATCAAGGCCGACATCAGGGGCGCCGACATCACAGTGTCGACATGAGCGACCCAACGATTTATACGCTGGCACTCCGACACCGAGAGTGCCAATCCTAGCGGGCCGGTCCAGAGCCCCCCAACGTCGGCTGACCCAGCGAGCGTTCAGCCTGATGACAGGTTGGCCTGCCAGACTTGTCCGGTGAGGATTCTCATCGTCGAGGACGAAGACGACATTGCGCTGGCCGTGAAACGGGGTCTGGAGGCGGACGGCTTTGCGGTCGATACCGCAGACAACGGAGTAGACGGGCTGTGGCTGGCGCAGAACAATCCCTACGCCGCGATCGTGCTCGACATCATGTTGCCGGGCATGAACGGTTACAAAGTGTGCGCCACACTTCGCCAAGAACAGAATTGGACGCCGATTCTGATGCTGACGGCCAAGGACGGCAGCCTGGATGAGGCCGAGGGGCTCGATACCGGAGCCGATGACTACCTCACCAAGCCCTTCTCCTATGTGGTGTTGTTGGCTCGAATCCGCGCTCTGCTCCGCCGGTCGGACCGGACGCTGTCTCAACAGACTGCCGAGCTTGCGGTTGGTGATGTTCGGTTTGATCAAAGAACCCGCCAGGTCTGCCGTGGTGAGACCGAGGTTGAGCTGTCGCCACGGGCTCTGGCCGTGCTTGAGTACCTGATGCTGCGGGCCGGTGAGGTGGTAACCAAACGGGACATCCTCGAAAACGTTTGGGACCACGCCTTCGAAGGCGACCCCAACATCGTCGAGGTCTACATCTCTCGGATCCGCCAGGCCCTCGACGCTGCGTTTGACCGCAAGGCGATTGAGACGGTGCGTGGTGCCGGCTACCGGTTCGCGTCCGACGGAGGCTGATCGATGCGAACCGTTCGAGTGCGCACCGCGGCGGTGGCCAGTCTGGTGGTGGCATTGGCGTTTCTGGCGGTCTCGTTCTTTCTGGTCCAACAGCTCCGAGCGAGCCTGATCGCCGAGGTGGATCGGTCCAACGATGCTCGGGCCGCCGATCTGGCGACGGCCAACGAGTTGGAACTGAACGAGCTGACGCTTTCTCTCGATGAGGACACTGTGGCTGCGCTGCTTGTGGCGGTTGACGAATTCGACGACAGCATCAAGGAAGTCCAGATCAGCACCGATGCCAACCTGACCGCTCAGCAGGTGACCGAAGCCTTTCCCGAGCTGAACGTTCCGCAGTCGGTGAGTTACCCCAACCTGGTCGACACCGTTGGTTCCGACAACCTTCGGGGGGTGACCCAGGACCTTCTGTTGCTCGACGAAGAGGATGGCTCCCTGTTCAGCGTGGGTGACCTGGTGTTTGTCGCCTCATCGCTCGACCCCGTCGACCGGTCTGTAAGCAACCTGATCCGCAACCTCGCCGTGGTTGGGCCGCTGTTGGTGCTGGTGGTGGCCGCTCTGGTGTGGTGGCTCACCGGTCGAGCGCTCCGACCGGTCGAGAACATCCGGGCCGAAGCTGAATCGATCGGAGCCTCGGCCCTTCACCGACGGGTGCCAGAAACCGGAGTAGACGATGAAGTGGGTCGACTGGCCACCACGGTGAACTCGATGCTCGAACGCATCGAGGTTTCTCAGCGAACCCAACGCCAGTTTGTGGCCGATGCATCCCATGAGCTGCGGAGCCCGCTCGCCTCGATCGCGGCCCAACTCGAAGTGGACCGAACCCACCCCGAGACGGCCGACCACCAGGCCACCGCCGACATGGTCGGGAACCAAACGGCTCGGATGCAGACGATGGTGGAGGACCTGTTGTTGCTGGCCCGGGCCGATGACGGTTCGCTAGCGGCTCCTGTTGGCTTGGTTGATCTCGACGATGCGGTGGTGGAGGCCCGACAGGCAGTGGCGGTTCCGCCGGAGGTGAGGGTGGACTTGTCGAAGGTGTCGGCCGGTTCGATCCGTGGCAATCCAGAGCAGATCCACCGACTGGTCACCAACCTGTTGGCCAACGCCGTGCGCCACGCCACATCCCTTGTTGCCGTGGGGGTTTCGGAACACGCCGACAGCGTGGTGCTGGTTGTGGACGACGATGGCACCGGGATCGACCCCTCCGACAGAACTGCCATCTTCGAACGATTCGTGCGGCTCGATGAAGCCCGAACCCGCGATCGCGGCGGAAGCGGCCTCGGTCTGGCCATCAGCGCTGAGATCGCCGCAGCTCATCAGGCCACCATCGAGGTCGGCGACAGTGCTCTTGGTGGGGCCCACTTCAGCGTGACCTTTCCGCGCGCCTAGGGGCTGCTCCTTGGCCCAGCGGTCGAACCTGAACGCGGCGTTCAGCATCGTTCAGGTTGGTGAAAGTCGGAGCCCTGATGGTGGGGGCATGACAAACGAACAGCACACCTCATCATCGACAAACTCCAACTCAGCGGCCGCTGGCTTTTCGGCCGCGAGGCGACCAGGCAAGCGCCGCCGAGGCCGCCGACGGCTTCGGAGCCTTGCCGCCGGACTCGTGGCCCTGGCCACCCTCGGTCTGGCCCCAACCGGCGCTGGTGCCATCGTCAACGGCAACCCGGCAAGCACCAGCCAGCACCCCTGGCAGGTCTCGGTTCAGGATTCCGAAGGCCATGCCTGCGGAGGATCGATCATCTCGGCCACCCAAATTGCCACCGCAGCCCACTGCTTCGCCAACGGTCGAGGGCTCAGCGTCGTCGCCGGCTCCGATGTGTTGTCGGCCAACGATGGCCAACGCATCGCCGTGTCCAAGCTGGTGAACCATCCTTCCTACGCCCAGAGCGGAGTCGCCGATGTGGCCATGATCACCCTGGCCAAGCCGCTCGAGTTCAACGGCAAGGTCCAGCCCATCGGCCTGGCCACCACCGCGGAGATCAACGCCGCCAGCTCCGCCACGGTCACCGGGTGGGGCGCAACCTCCGAGAACGGCGAGGGGACTGACCGGCTTCAGAGCGTGACGGTGCCACTGGTAGGCGATCAGGCCTGCAATACATTGCTCACCGAGGGCGGCATCGATTCCGCAGCTGAGGTCTGCGCTGGCGGAACGGGCACCGACTCGTGCTACGGAGACAGCGGCGGACCCCTTGTTGTTGCTACCGACACCGGTCCCAAGCTGGCCGGAATCGTGAGCTGGGGCGAAGTGTGCGGAGGCGACAGCCCAGGCGTCTACGCAGAAGTCCCAACCTTCACCGAGTTCATCTCGTCGGGCGGAGCCAAGGTCGGAGACTTTGTTCCCGAAAACCCGATCGTCGACAACGACTTCGACGAAGAGCCCAACTTCGATGAAGACTTCGACTTCGACGATGAAGAGTTCGACTTCGATGACGAGGACTTCCTCGACGACGAATACGACTACGACGATGAGTTCGATTTCGACGACGAGGACTTCCTCGACGATGAATACCTCGATGAAGACTGGGGCTGGGACGAAGATCTCGACTTCACCTGGATCGACGACTACGACTGGGACGAAGACTTCTGGTTCGAGCTCGAAGCCGCCTACATCACCATGGCGCTCGGAGCCTGACACTCACCACAGCACCAGAGGTCTCAACGAACCACGCAACCAACGAGGAGCAGGTAGCCCCGGCCAAGCGGCCGGGGCTACCTCGCGTCGGGACCGCATGCGAATGTCTGTGCGGTCTACGCTTGGCTTCCGGGGCCTGCAGGGCTGAAGGAGGCTTGTGATGAGCGATGTGGTGATCCCAAAGTTCGGCGAGTTGCTCGCCGATCACTTGGGCGGCGTCGAGGCTGGCGCTCTTCCGTTCCTCCTCTCTCAGCTGGAACGAACCGCAGCCGAGCGCTATCGAGGTTGGGCCGAGGCGGTCCCTGAGCACCGCGATGGCCTGCTCGCCTGTGCGGCCAGCGAAGATGAGATCGCCGATCGGGTGGAGCAGCTGTTCCCGCCAACCGAAGCCCAGCGAGCGAGCGTTCTTGCGATGATCGGTGAAGCCAGAGATGCCTACTACGCCGCGTTTGACGGCTACGGGCCGGTCGAACAGATGACGATCCAAGCCAATGCCGAACGCCAAGGTGCCGGCGCATGGCAGTCGTTGAAGAACACCTATCCCGACCACTCCGATGCGCTCGACGCCCTGTCACAGCTAGAAAGCACCAGCGCCGACTACCTCGACAAAACCCTCAAGCTTCTGCACCACTAACCAGGAGAGCTGGGGTAGTTCGGGGTCAGACTCCAAAGACCCCAACTTGGACCGCAGTGTGCGCAATTGGGCCTTGGGGTTCCTGCCCGCCTAGAAGGCAAATGGAGCTAGCCTGCGGCCATGATCCCGCTCTCTGAAGCTCGTGAGTATGTCATTGGTTCCGTTTCGCCGCGGGCCACTGCAACTGTTCCGGTCGCTGAATCGGTTGGTGCGGTGCTGGCTGAGGATGTGCATGCCGTTGAGGACATCCCGCCGTTTGCCAACACGGCCATGGATGGCTTCGCGGTGCAAGCGGACGACACCATAGGTGCCGAGGACAACCCGGTCACCCTCAAGATTGCCGGCACCATCGCCGCTGGCGCCGCGGGCGATATTGAGGTGAAGCAGGGGAGCGCGGTGCGCATCATGACGGGTGCGCCGATCCCGCCCGGTGCCGATGCCGTAGTGATGGTCGAACGCACCAAGGCCAACGATGACGGTACCGAAGTGGTGGTGGACCTCGAGGTTCCCGTGGGCAACCACCTTCGGCCCGCGGGCGACGATGTGAAGGTGGGTGATCTGGTCTTCTCCGCGGGTGCTGAAATTACCCCCGGCCATCTCGGTGTGCTCCTGAGCCTCGGCCGCACCGAGGTCTCGGTGATCTCCAAGCCAGTGGTGGGCGTTGTCTCCACTGGCGACGAATTGGTGGTGGGCCCCCAGAAGCTCGAACCGGGCCAGATCCGCGATTCCAACCGCGGCACCATCCTGGCCCTGCTGGCCGAAGCCGGTTTTGAAACCGTCGATCTCGGCCTAGTGCCCGACGATGAAGCCGCCATCGAAGAGGTGATGCGCCGGGGCGCAACCGAATGTGATGCGGTTGTGACCAGTGGGGGAGTATCGATGGGCGACTTCGACTACGTGAAAGCGGTCCTGAAACGCATCGCCGACATGCGCTGGATGCAGGTGGCGATCCGGCCGGCCAAGCCGCTGGCCTTCGGCACCCTCGATGGCACGCCCGTTTTTGGTCTTCCCGGAAACCCGGTGTCGTCGATGGTGAGCTTCGCTCTCTTTGCCCTGCCGTCGCTTCGCAAGATGTCCGGTTTCGCTCATATCGACGGACCCCGAGTGGAGGCGGTGGCCGACGAAGCCATGGCCCGTCGGCCCGACGGCAAGACCCACTTTGCGCGAGTGGTATGGCGCTATGAAGACGGTGCCTACCGTTTCACCAGCGCCGGAGGCCAGGGATCGCACCAGCTGTCGGCCATGGCTGACGCCAACGGCTTGGCCCTGATCCTCGACGGCGACGGCCTCGCCGTAGGCGACCGGTGCGAGATGATGGTGACCGGGCCGCAGGGTTGACCCGCCCGCGGCGGGCCGGGCTGGGCGTCTAGAAATGGGGTTAAATCTGTCATGTCGCTGGGGGAATCCGGCGAAACGACGTACTCTGGCCACGTGGGAAGCGATCTACAAGACAGCTTTGGACGGGTGCACCGAGACCTACGGATCTCGATCACCGACCGCTGCAACTTCCGCTGCGCCTACTGCATGCCCGAAGAGGGCATGACCTGGCTGCCCCGGGAACGGCTGCTGACCTACGAAGAGATCGAACGCATCGCTCGAGTGCTGGTGGAGCGCTACGACTTCGACAGCATTCGCCTCACCGGCGGTGAGCCCATGGTTCGGGCCAACCTGCCGGTTCTGGTCGAGAAGCTGTCGAGCCTCGGTGTCGATCTGGCCATCACCACCAACGGCGCCACCCTCGCCGGTGCCGCTCAGGATCTGGCCGACGCCGGCCTGGAGCGGATCAACATCAGCCTCGATTCACTGCAAGCCGAGCGCTTCTTTGAACTCACCCGCCGCGACGAACTCGACCGAGTACTGGCCGGGATCGACGCCGCAGTGGCCGCCGGCCTTGCTCCAGTGAAGATCAACGCGGTGCTGATGAACGGAATCAACGACGACGAAGTGGTCGACTTCATCGAGTTCGGTCGAGAGAAAGGCGTCTCGGTTCGGTTCATCGAGTTCATGCCTCTCGACGCCGACGACAACTGGTCGATCGATCGAGTAGTTGCGCAGGCCGACATTCTTGATGCCATCGCCGAGGTCCACCCCTTCACCGCGGTGGCCCGCAACAACGACCCGGCCAACCGATACGTGTTCGACGACGGCATCGGCGACTTCGGCGTGATCGCCACCGTTACCGACCAGTTCTGTGACAGCTGCGACCGGGTCCGCCTCACTGCCGATGGCCAGTTCCGCACCTGTCTATTTGCCACCGACGAAACCGACCTGCGAGCCATGCTGCGCAACGGCGCCACCGACGACGAACTGGCCGAGGCCATCGTCACCGCGGTCGGCAACAAGTGGGCAGGCCACCAGGTGAACAACGTGCTGTTCATCCGACCGAAGCGGTCGATGTCACAAATCGGCGGCTAAGGGTCTCCCTGACATAGCGGATCTGACCCCCCGTTCTTCCGAGGGATTGGCGCAGTAGGCGAAGCCGGTCCACAATCCGTGCATGACAGAGCCAGAACTGACCCACCTCGACCCGATGGGTCGCGCCCGCATGGTCGATGTGACTCCGAAAGAGCCCACCCATCGCCGGGCCCTTGCCAAAGGGAAGGTGTGGATGACGCCCGAGACCGCCTCGCTCGTGGCTCGCGGCGCAGTAACCAAGGGTGACGTGCTGGCGGTGGCCCGAGTTGCCGGTATCCAGGCGGCCAAGAGGGCACCGGACCTCATCCCCCTCTGCCACCCGCTCCTGGTGGGCTCGGTGTTTATCAACTTCGAGATCGGCGAAGACTTCATCGAAATCGAAGCCTCCGTCGAAACCGTCGACCGCACCGGCGTAGAGATGGAAAGCCTCACCGCCTGCACCATCGCCGCCCTCACGATCTACGACATGTGTAAATCCGCCGACAAGTCCATGACCATCGGCGATATCGCTCTTTGGGAAAAGACCGGTGGCCGCTCCGGCGTCTACCGCCGCAAGGGGGTCTAACTGCCCGCGATATCTGCCCTCCGGGCGGGCACGAACCCCAAAGGCCCGCCAGGGCCGACGGGTTCCCTTGCACAGGAGCTTTTGGCTGGCAGGAAACCCCAAAGGCGCCCCAGGCGCCGACGGGTTCCCTTGGGGCCCTGTCCCTCGCGCCGAACGGGGTGCCTTTGCCCGTCGGCCAGCCGTCTGTGGTTAACGGGCTGGTGGTTTCAGCGAGCGAAGCTTGCTGTGATTGGGTGACCAGCGGTGGCTTGGTTGCCACTCACTGTCGGTGTTTGTGGCTCTGGCGGCCGATAGGTGGACGGCGACATAGAAATGTCACGAATGGTCACCACCTCAGCCAACTTCCCGGCCAAACTCAGGGCCGGGGCTTGGCGGAGTCCATGACAGTTTTGACATGGTGAGCCACTTGAGGCTCACCCACCGTAAGAAAGAGCACTCCGGGTGTACCAAGCATTCCTCGCACTCCTGGTCCTGGCTTGGGCCGTCTATCTCGGTTCGACGTTCCTTGGCCGCCGAGGCAACACCAACTCGGGATCATCGATCAAGAGCTTCAGCCAGCAACTCCGCACTATTCGCGGAGCCAGCCCATCCACCGACGAATACGGCCGGGTCTCCGTCGACCCCAGCCCTCTGCCGGTGCCGCCCTGGGCCGCACCCATCTCATTGCGCGATGCCCACCAGCGTCGGGTCGAAGTTATCTTCACCCTGCTCGGCGGTGCCGCCATGGCACTGATCCTCGGACTGCTGATCACCCGCTGGTCGCTCCTGCTGCACGTCGTGCTCGACCTTGCGCTGATCGGCTACCTGTTTATGCTCGCCCGCAGCCAGCAACTCGCAGCCGAGCGGTCCGAGAAGGTCTACCACCTCGACGCCCGAGACCGCTTCCAGCTCCGGCCGTCCGCCACCGGCGCCGAGCTTGAGGATCAAGAAGCCGAGCTCGCCATCGCCGTGGGTGCGGGCTCACCACTCACCCGACGTCCCATGGAACCGACGCCCGGATTCCGGGTTATTGGCGGCGGTCGCCAGTAGGGATGAGCGGTAGCGTCACGATCCGTCGTCTCGGACTCGTTGACGCACCAGCTCTAATTCGGCTCTTCAACGCGGTCCTCGACGAGTTCTCGGCGCAACTCGCGTTCTTCAACGACAATGGTCCGGAGAAGTTTCTGGCCGACCAGACCTCGTTTGCGCTTGGGGCCTATGACCTTGATGAGCCGGTCGGGCTCGCCTGGGGTATACAGATGCGGTCCCCAAACGGGCGCCTCACCCACTATCTCCACGAACTCAGCGTCCGTGACCAATGGCGTCGCCAAGGGGTAGCTACCGCACTTGTCACCGAAGCAATCTCCTTGGCGCGAGCCGCCGGGTCGAACAAGTTTTGGCTCTCAACCGGCGCCCACAACGAAGGGGCCCAAGCGCTTTATGCGTCGCTCGGCGGCGACCGAAAACCGCTGGGAGACGTCAACTACTGGTGGAGCTTGGGCTAGCGCAGAACCTCGATGATGGTGACGTTGGCCTGACCGCCGCCCTCACACATGGTCTGTAGGCCCCAAGTGCCGCCGGTGCGCTCCAACTCGTTCAACATGGTGGTCATCAACCGGGCGCCGGTGGCACCCAACGGGTGACCGAGGGCGATGGCGCCGCCGTTCACATTCACTTTCTCATGAGGCACGTTGTGCTCGTGCATCCACGCCAGCGGGACCGAAGCAAAGGCCTCATTGCATTCGAACAGGTCGAAGTCGTCGATCTTCATCCCGGTCTTTTCCAGGGCGTACGCCGTTGCCGGAATCGGACCGGTCAACATGTAGATCGGGTCGTCGCCGCGAACCGACATGTGGTGGATGCGCGCTCTCGGCTTCAAGTCATGATCGGCGACCGCTTGTTCGCCGGCGATCAGCATGGCCACCGCAGCATCGGAAATCTGGCTGGCAACGGCCGCAGTGATGGAGCCACCCTCGGCCAACGGGGCCAGGCCCGCCATCTTCTCCGGGGTGGTGCCTCGGCGCACGCCCTCGTCGGCGGTCACCTCACCCAGGGCAATGATCTCGTTGTCGAAACGACCCTCGTCCTGCGCGGTAGCGGCCCGTTCATGAGAGGCCAGAGCAAACGCCTCCATCTGCTCGCGGCTGATGTCCCACTTGTCGGCGATCATCTGGGCGCCCCGGAACTGGCTCACCTCCTGGTCGCCGTAGCGGGCCAACCAGCCAGTCGAAGTGGTGAACGGGTCGGTGATCTCCGGTTTATCGATGCTCGGATGATCCATCACCGTCATCGCCGCGCCAATGGGGATCATCGACATGTTTTGCATTCCCCCAGCCACCACAAGGTCCTGAACGCCAGCCATTACCCCCATCGCGGCAAAGCTCACCGCCTGCTGACCCGAACCACATTGGCGGTCCACCGTGGTGCCCGGAACCTCCTCGGGTAAGCCGGCAGCGAGCCACGCGGTGCGGGCAATGTCGCCGGCTTGGGGGCCCATGTTGTCGAGACAACCCATCACCACGTCGTCGACCGCAGCCGGGTCGATGCCGGTGCGATCGACCAACCCCTTCATGACGTGGGCGCCAAGGTCGGCAGGGTGCACCCCGGAAAGGCCACCGCCGCGCTTGCCTACGGGCGTGCGAACCGCATCGACGATAAAGGCCTCACCCATGCTGTGCTCCTGTCAATATCATCTCTAAAGATGTCTAAAGTTTGGTGCCGGGTTGGTGGCCGCAAACCGGCACCAACCCGTGGGTTTCAGCCTAGTTGGCCAACGAAACCCTGACGACTGGCGGCCCCATGGGTCTCCTCGTTGAATCGGCGGCAGGGGACACCCACTGACGCGCCGGTCGGGCCGGCCCCAGCAACACTCAAGTAGCTGCTCGGATACGCCGTTATCCGAACTATGCCGGCCGACCATAGACGCTTCCAGCGAAACCGAAAGTCCTATATTGACGCTCCCGCCGAGTCGTCGCTGCCTCGGGACTCAACCCTTGAACACGGTGAGATTCCCGTGTGGAACGCGCCGACCGCGCCCGACTTGGGCGGCGAGATGCAGCAGTCGATCCGGGCCGCCATGGTCATTGCCGGTCTACTGGTCTTCGCTGGTGTTGGCTACTTCTTCGCCCTTCCGTGGTTCCAGCATGCCGCCGAAATCGACGCGGTCCCGGAACTTGCTCGCGTCGAAGCGGTGCTTGAAGACGGCAAAGTTGTGATCAAGGGAACGTTCCCCTCTGAGGCTCAGGCCCAAGATGCGGTAGATCTGGCTGCTGCCGCGGTTGGGGCCGAGAACGTCGTGTCGGAGTACACCGTCGACGAAAGCCTCTCAGAAGATTCGCTCACCATGTCGCTTGAGGTTGGCGATCTGGTGTTGTTCGAAACCGGAAGCGACGAGCTCACACCGGGCTTCAAGCCCGCCCTCGACATCAGCGTTGTCATGCTGACTCAGGTACCCGACGCCCACCTCACCCTGGTTGGCCACACCGACAACGTCGGTTCGGCCGACTCCAACCTCGAACTGGCAAGCAAACGAGTGAACGCCATCGTCGACTACATGGTCAACGCCGGTATTGACCGCAACCGGTTGACCCCGGTTCCCAAGGGCGAGGCCGAACCCATCGCACCGAACTCCACCCCCGAAGGCCGCCGACTGAACCGCCGGGTCGAAATCCTCTTCGGTGACGTGCTCACCGTCGACGACGGCAGCACCACCCAAGCCGTCGAAGGCGAGTAAGGGCCCGGGCAGGGTCTTACTCAGCGAACAACTCGCCAAGTGAGGAGGCCCGCCAGGGCCGACGAACGACGTGGTGGTGTGGTGGGGTTTTGGCCCTGGGCAGGCTCTCACTGGTCGACGTTGTGAGCGTCAGCGAACAACTCGCCAAGTGAGGAGGCCCGCCAGGGCCGACGAACGACGTGGAGGTGAGGGGAATTGAACCCCTGGCCTCTTCGATGCGACCGAAGCGCTCTACCAACTGAGCTACACCCCCGAAGGGACTCTCAGGCTAGCAGCGCCAGGAAAGAGCCCGACACGAATTGCGGGTCGACTTTCTCCTGCGGTGTCTTCTCTAACGGAGCCTGCTCAGTTTTCGGTCCGGTGAATCGGGGCGCTGTGATCCCAGTCTGAGAGCAGTGTCCGAAGACCGGTGATTAACAGCAGCGGCACGTCGAGCATCGGGTGATGGCCCGCCGTCGGCAATTCGATCACCGGCGCCACTCGGCCGAGTCGCTCGTACATGTACTCGCCGATGGTCGGAGTGACTAGGCCGTGCTCGGCCCGAAACAGTGCGACTCGACAGTTGATCTGGGGAAGCAGGTCGGTGGCTTCGTGGCGCCGCGAGGGCGCAAAGAAGACGCGGGGATCGAACTTCCACGTCCACCCGCCCTCGGTCGGCGTAAGCGAGTGCCAGGCCACGTTGGCTTTCACATACGGTTCGTAGTGATCCTGGGCCGGCACCGTTCGGAACCGAGCGGCCGCCACTTCTCTCGACGGGTAGGTCTTGGGCTCACGGAACGACTGGCCGTGCTTGCCCTCCTTGACCTCCGGGTCGGGCTCCTTCACCGGCGAGTCGATGACCACGATGCCGGCCAGGTCCTCACAATGACGGGCCGCGGCATTCAGGCTTACAAAGCCGCCCATGCTGTGTCCGACCACCACCGGCTTGCCCCGAAAGCCCGCGTGGGCGCCGACGGCCACCACTTCATCGCTCCAGAGATCGAGCGAGTAGCTCTCGCGGCGACCGCTGTCGCCGGCACCCGACATATCGAGCGCGGCTACCGAATATTCGCCGAGCATCGGCGCGATGTGGGACCACCAGTGGGCATGGGCCGCGCCGCCATGCACCAGCACCACCCCGGGTCGGTCCGGCGGACCCCACAACAAGTAGTTGATGTCGCAGCCTTCGACCACAACCGTGCGGCGCTCGGGCCGGGTTTCGATCGCCCGACGAAACCAGGCCGGGGCTTCAGGGTCCATCGGTGCGGGTTCGTCCAGATTCACACTCACGAAGTCACCATAGAACCCGACAGAGGGCGAGCGCGGCGTATCCGCGGCGAAAAACCCCGCCAGAACGCGACTTTTTGCTGTTTCGGGGCGTCCCTATCTGCGGGCCCGGCCAAAAACCGAGCCCGGACCCCTGCCCACTATCCAGAGCGAGGAGCTTCGGTGAAATCCCGAACCCAGACCCCGTCGAGCACAACCCGACCTTCTTCGGGATCCTCCGGAAGGTCGCGGGACGACGGCAAAGCCGATCTCGGAATCATCTTTTTGGTGGCCGGCCTGGTTGTGCTGGCACTGGTGGGGTTCGGAGCTCTGAACGTGAATTGGCCGTGGGACTCCGTCGAACTGGCTGACGACGAAAAGAAGGTCATCGTCGTTCAACAGCCTGAGATCTATGCGATCGAGGCGATCAACCTGGACTGTCGGGCCCGGGTTCGGGCTCAGGTCCCGGTCGTGGGAATCAAAGAGCACCGAGCCCTCGGCCAGGTGTACCGCACCGACAAAGTCAACATGTCGGCGGTAGGTGACGTTGACACCTGCGTTGAGTCAAGCGGCGTCGAGATCACCCAGGGCTTTGGCACCCAAACCCACACCGTGGTCATTCCCGCCTCGGCCATCCGCTTCGAGCGGCCTCGAGTTGATGCCCCCGCCACCCAAGACAGCGTGGAGTTCGACAAGGGCGCTGTGGGCAAAGTCACCGACGCGTTCCCCTGGGTCGCCGACTCCGAGGGGCTGACCCCGGCGGCCTACACCTTCGCCCAAGGCGTGATCGGCTCCAGCCAGTGCATGCGAGAGGCCTACGACGTCACCAGCGAACTCATCGTCGAGGCCTACCGCCAACAGATGATCGACCAAGGCGGGGACCCCGATCTTGTCGACGTCACCATCGAGGGCGAGCCCGACTTCTACCAAAACCGTGACGAACTCACCACGCTGGACGACTTCGAATTCACCACCAACGAAGCCGCGATCGACTGCGAAGTTACCGACCCGACCGCCGGCGGAGCGCTGTCAGCAACCGAAGAAGCCGACGGTAACTAGCGATCCCAGCACGCCGCTGGACTCTGCAAAGGACACTTTCCGGGACAGACCTGGCGGGATCTTGCCGAGCACCCTGTCGGTGAGATCGCTCGCGCCCGGTAACCCTGGATCACTCCCGCCCGATGTGGCTTTGGCCGAAGGGGTAGGTCTACCCTGAGAGTGCCGCGGTGTTTTGCGGAACGATCTCTGGGGGAAACACAACATGGCCACCGTCACACTCGAAGGAATCACCAAGCGGTACCCGAACGGTTTCCAGGCCGTCACCGATCTCGACCTCGATATTCGCGACGGTGAGTTTCTGGTACTGGTTGGGCCGTCCGGCTGCGGCAAGTCCACCGCCCTGCGAATGATCGCCGGCCTTGAGGAGATCAGCGACGGCAGCCTGCGCATCGGCGACACCGTGGTGAACGACTACGAGCCCAAAGACCGCGACATCGCCATGGTGTTTCAGAACTACGCGCTCTACCCCCACATGAGCGTGTTCGACAACATTGGCTTCGCCCTCAAACTGGCCAAGGTCAACAAGGCCGAGATCGAAGAACGAGTACATCGCGCCGCCGGTATTCTCGAGCTGGAATCGGTGCTCGACCGCAAGCCGGCGCAGCTCTCCGGTGGTCAGCGGCAGCGGGTGGCGATGGGCCGGGCCATCGTGCGCCAACCCAAGGCATTCCTGATGGACGAGCCTCTCTCCAACCTCGATGCCAAACTGCGCGTGCAGATGCGAGCGGAGATCGCCCGCATCCAGCGCGACCTCGGCGTCACCACGTTCTATGTCACCCACGACCAGGTCGAGGCCATGACGATGGGGGACCGGGTTGCGGTGATCAAGGACGGCGTGTTGCAACAGGTCGACACCCCCCAGGGGCTCTACGACGAACCCGACAATGTCTTTGTGGCCGCGTTTATCGGGTCGCCATCGATGAACCTTTTCGAAGGATCGGTCGACATGAGCGGAGACAACCCGATCCTCACCTTCGGAGCGCAGACGATCGTGCTCGACCAGCGGTATGCCTGGGGCAATGCGGCGCTGAAGGGGCACGGTGGAGGACCGATTGTTATCGGCATCCGACCTGAAGATCTCGAAGATGCCTCCATCGATCCTGAGGCCGACGGTAAGCCGACCATCACCGGTCGGGTGGAGCTGGTTGAATCACTTGGCGCCGAGCTGGTGGTGCACACCGCCATCGCGGCCAAGGCAGCAGAGACCGGGGATCCCGACGCGGTGGAAGAAGTAGCCCTCGAAGGATCCGAGTCGATTTGTACTGGCCGGTTCAGCCCTCGAAGCCGAGTGGCACGAGGCGACCATATTCAGCTTTCCGTCGACGCCGACCGCCTCCGGTTCTTCGACCTCGAGACCGGCATGGCTATCCGCGGCGCCCGCTAACGCATCCATCCATCCATTCGAGAACCCGGCAATCTGAGAACTTTCCCCGTCCTGCTACCGTCGGGTGGGTGACAGAGAAAACAGCAGCAGACGGTTCCGAAAACAACCTGGTGCAGAGCGATCCCCGACCACTGGGCGCCACAGGTCAGCACATGGGCCCGCTCGGCTTCGGCTGCTGGCGGTTTGTCTCGTTTCAGGTCGACCACCCCCAGCAGGTGATCGAGACCGCCCTCGACAACGGAATGAACCTGATCGACACCGCCGATGTCTACGGCCTCGATTGGGGCGGCACCCACTTCGGCGAAGCCGAGGAGCTCCTGGGCACGGTCCTGGCCGCGGCTCCGTCGCTTCGGGACCGAATGGTGCTGGCCACCAAGGGCGGGATCACACCGCCCACCCCCTATAACTCCGGATCGCCCCATCTGCGCCAGGCGATCGATGATTCGCTGCGCCGGCTTCAGGCGGACACGATCGACCTTTACCAAATCCACCGGCCCGATCTCTATACCCACCCCGCTGAAGTCGCTGATGCGCTGGCCACAGCTCGCGATGCCGGGAAGATTCGCGAGGTCGGCGTGTCCAACCACACTGTGGCCCAGACCCGTGCTCTCGCGGCGCACCTGCCGTTCCCGCTAGCCACCACCCAACCCGAATTTTCCGCCGACCATCTCGATCCGATGTTCGACGGCACCTTCGATCTGGCCATGGAACACAATCTGGTGCCGCTGGCCTGGAGTCCGATTGGCGGCGGCCGTCTGGCCCTCGGCGTGCCCGGACCGGCCGGCCCGACCCAGGAACTCCTGGCGACGATCGATCGGCTCGCTGAACGCGAAGGCACCACCCGGGTCGCGATCTCGCTGGCTTTTGTGCTGGCCCACCCGGCGGCGCCGATTCCCATCGTGGGGAGCCAAACGCCCGAACGCATCATCGACGCCACCAAAGCGCTCTCCGTGAGGCTCGACCGCAACGACTGCTACGACATCATCGAAGCCTCAACCGGCACCCCGATGCCATAGGAGTCTGCTGATTAATCATGCTAGCGAATCAACACCGATGCATCCCGCCACTCTGCGTCGGGGATTTTCGTCCATTCCGCATCTAGGAGTGCCAAAAATCTCTCCTTGAGTGGCGGGCGCCTCGGCGCCGATTCGCGGAGCAGCATTAATCAGCAGACTCCTAAAACTCCGCCGCCAAAGCCGCCGGACCATAGCAAGAACGCGAGGCCGGGATTCGCATCACTGAAATCCGACAATGCTGCGATTTCGGTGTGCCAGTCGCCTAGTCTTGACTTCGCGCTTGTGTCTATGCAAGCGTTTTCGGTACCCACATTGGAGGTTGCGCACCCAGCGCTGCCAGGTGGGTGTGGTTGAGTGTGTTTGCTCGGCTGCATTGATTGAGGGGAATTCCTTTGAAACGAAACAAACTGTTGAAGCTGCTCGCTGTTCTGTTTGCGTTTGCTCTTGTGGCAACCGCATGCGGTGACAGCAGCGGAGATGATGACACTGCTGCTGGCAGCGACGCCGACGCCGATGATGGCGGTTCCGGTGACGATGGCGATGGCGGCGACGACGGTGACAGCGATGACGGCGGTGGCGAAAGCTCCGGCACGGTCACCATCACCGGTCCTGAGCGGGACGAGAGCGAAGCCGGAGCCATCCAGGAGGTCCTGAGCGCCTGGGGTGAAGAAAACGGCATCGAAGTTGAGTACACCGGCGACGCCGACTGGGAAGCCAACATCGACATTCAGGTTCAGGGTGGCAACCCCCCGAACCTTTCGATCTTCCCCCAGCCAGGCAAGCTCGCCGACTTCGCCCGTGAAGGCTCGGTCGTCGCCTTGGCCGACAACGTGGTGAGCGGCATGGAATGGCCAGAAGCCTGGACCGCATTCGGCAACGTCGACGGCACCCAGTACGGCGCCCCGGTCAAGGCCGACCTCAAGTCTCTGGTCTGGTACCAGCCAGCCAAGTTCGAAGCGGCGGGCTACGAAGTCCCCGAGACCTTCGACGACTTTGTTGCTCTCACCGAAACGATGATCGCGGATGGTAACACGCCGCTCTGTGTCGGCATCGAGTCCGGTCAGGCCACCGGTTGGACCTACACCGACTGGGTTGAGGACATGGTTCTTCGCCAGCACGGCCCCGACGTGTATGACCAGTGGGTCGGTCACGAGATTCCCTTCAACGATCCTCAGATCGTCGAGTCGATGCAGACTGTCCTTGACCTGTGGGACACCGAAGGCATGGTGTTCTCGAGTGGTGGCTCCATCGCCGCAACCGCATTCCAGGACAACGGCCAGCCGCTGATCGATGGCGACTGCATGATGCACCGCCAGGCCTCGTTCTACAGCGCCTTCATCCCCGAAGGCACCGCCTTCGCTGATGGTTCCGAAGACGCCGTCGACGTGTTCTACTTCCCGGACATCAACGGCGACAGGCCAGTTCTTGGTGCCGGTACCCTCGTGGCCGCCTTCGACGACAACGAAGCCACCATGGCCGTTGCCGAGTACATGGCTGGCGCCGACTACGCCGAGGCTCGCCAGACCGCTCAGACTGCACTCAAGGAAGGCGGCCTCTCCGGCTTCCTTTCCGCCGCTGAAGGTCAGGACACCGGTGTCTACCAGCCGCTGGAGCAGTCCTTCCTCGACATCTTGGCCAACGCCTCGATCGTTCGCTTCGATGCGTCGGACCTCATGCCGGCCGAAGTTGGCGCCGGTACCTTCTGGAGCGAAGGTACCTCCGCCGTAAACGGCGACCAGGATGCCGCCGGAGCCGCCGACGCCATTGAGGCTTCCTGGCCGTAGGTCATTGCGACTCGTCGGGCGGGGATCAACCCGCCCGACAAGTTCGACCGCACCTCACTCCATACCGGAGCTGAGGAGCGGTTGTAGAAGTTGTTGACAGGGGCCACACACGTGTCAACGCGTGTGTGGCCCTTTGTCGGTCGAAGGCGCCTTTTGCCCTCGGCCACGAGTGTGGGCAGAGCAAAAAGGGTTTTTGGGGGAAGACGTGGGTGAGATCGTCGACAAGATCATCACCACGCTCATCGGCGTGGCGATTGCGGTGGGGGTGAGTGCTGGTCTGTGGGTCGGGGTCAACCTGCTGTTCCACCAGACCACGACCAACTGGCGGAAGTTCTCGGCCATCGCCACCGGTATCTGCGCCGCCATTGCCGCCATTGTTCTCGATGGCAATCGAGCACTGAAGAACCTTGGCCCGCAACAGAGCATCACCGATGCTTTGGATGACGTGGCCAACGTGTCGCCGCCGGTCACCATGGCCATTCTGCTGGGCGTGGTTGGTTTGGCAGTCGGCAAAGCGGTCTCTGCCTACCGGGGCAACCCGGCCTTCCTGCTTCCGGTTGCCGCCGGTTTTGCAGTGCTTGGCCTATTGCTTGGGCTCACCCGAACCGAGGAAGTAGACCTCGGTCGATTCGCCGACATCTTCTGGTGGCCGCTGATAGTCGCACTCCTTGGCGGCGCTGCCGGTTGGATTCTGGGCGGCATCGAAGGGGCGACAACCCGGCGGCCGATCGGGCTTGGAGCCGGCGCGGGGGTGGGGTTGTTGTTTGGAGCATTCCTTACCAACCGGGCCCGACCCGAGGTCGACATTGTCGCCACGGTTGTGGCCACACTGATCGGCGCCGCGCTCCTGGGTGGCCTGGCCACAGTCCGCAAGAGGGCGCCGATTCCCGGAGTGCTCATCGGTGGTGCTCTCGGTTGGATCGTCGGGGCCTTCGGCTTGGCCGATCTTGGTGGTGGACCGAGCGGCTGGGGGCTGATCGCCATGGCGGTGCCCTTCGCTCTGATCGGACTACGCATTGGATGGAACGATCTTCCCGATGTGGTGCAACGGGCTCAGATCGACGCCAAGGCCCGCTCGTGGATCTTCCTCGGACCGGCGGTCGGCTTTATCAGCCTGACCGTGATCGTGCCTCTGCTGCGCACCATCTACCTGTCGTTCCTTGATGAGCGGAGCGAAAATTACGTCGGCTTCGGCAACTACGCCGACATCTTTGGGAACCGACTCAACGAAGAGAGCTTCGACCTCGACAACTGGAGCAACCTCTTTACCTCCCGACTCTTCCTGATCGGTATCCCCCTGTTGATCATTGGCGGCATCATCGGTGTGTTGGTCGGCCGGACCACCGGCAATGCGTTCACCCTCTCGAGCCCGTCGTCGGTACCGATGGCCATTGGCTTCTTTATTCTGGCCTTTGCGCTGTTCACCACCGTTCGAGGCACCGTTATCAACAACCTCTGGTGGGTGTTCACCGTCACCCTCGTCTCAACCGGCCTTGGCCTGGCCATCGCGGCATTAGCCGATCGGACCAAGCTGGAGAAGGTGGCCAAGGCGTTGATCTTTATGCCGATGGCCATCTCCTTCGTGGGTGCCAGCATCATCTGGAGAGCGGTCTACACCGCCCGCGACCCGTCGAAGGCCCAGACCGGTGTGCTGAACGCCATCTGGGTCGGGTTGGGTCGCCTCAGCACCGGTTCGGGGCTGCCAACCCTGATCGCCAGCGCCGTATTGCTACTGGCCCTGGCGGTGTTGATCGGTGTGCTGGTTCGGGCCGTAGTGCGCAAGAGCCTCGACGGTGTGGCTCCGGTGACCGTCGGTGTGATCCTGCTCACCTGGTTCACCTACCGATTCCTCGGCCCGGGCATCGGCGGCTTCCGCACCGGTGCTAACGATGAGCAGGTGGCCGACACCATCCTGTTTGTGCAGAACTCGCCCTTCAACAGCTTCTGGCTGATGGTCATCCTGATCTGGATTCAAACCGGCTTTGCCATGGTCATCCTTTCCGCGGCTATCAAGGCCGTCCCGGCCGAGCTCACCGAAGCGGCCCGGGTCGACGGCGCCACCGAGGGCCAGATCTTCTGGCGCATTACCATCCCCCAAATCCTGCCCACCCTCGGGGTCGTGATCACCACGATCATCGTGGTGGTGATGAAGGTGTTCGACATCGTCAAGGTGATCACCAACGGTCAGTTCGAGACCCAGGTGCTGGCCAACCAGATGTTCAACGAAGCGTTCTCATTCCGGAACCGAGGTGTTGGTTCGGCCCTGGCCATCGTGCTGTTCCTCTCGGTGCTGCCGGTAATGGTCTACAACATTCGTCGCATGCAGGCGGAGGAGGCGTAATGGCCACAGTTACCCCGGGAAAGTCAACCGGAGGCGTCGGCGATTTCATTTACCGCATGCTGCGATCCATCCCCACCGGTGTGTTGTGGATGCTGGTGCTGATCTGGTCGATCCCGACCCTCGGCCTGGCGGTGAACTCGTTCCGCAGCCGAGACAACCAGCGGGCCCGAGGGTGGTGGACCATCTTCGGCGACGATCAAGCACCCAACCTCGACAACTACGAACAGGTTCTCACCGCATCGTCCACCAACTCGATCGCCGACTCGTTGGCCAACTCCTTTGCCATCGCTATTCCGGCCACGATCATCCCGATCGCCATCGCCGCCTTCGCCGCCTATGCCTTTGCCTGGATCGAGTTCCCGGGCCGAAAGTGGCTCTTCATCGGCATCGTGTCGCTGCTGGCGGTTCCGATTCAGGTGGCCCTGGTGCCGCTGTTGCAGTTGTGGGGCGGCGGGGCCCACTCAACGCTGCCGCTGCTCGACAAGACCGTCACCCTCTTCCCCGACTTCGACTTCGCCGGCACCTCGGCCGCGGTATGGCTCACCCACACCGGATTCGGATTACCCTTCGCCATCTTCCTGCTGCACAACTACATCTCCAGCCTGCCGAAGGATGTGTTTGAGTCGGCACGCATCGACGGAGCTGACCACTTCGCCACCTTCTGGCGGATCGTGCTGCCGCTGTCGATGCCGGTGATCGCGGCCTTCGGCATTTTCCAGTTCCTCTGGACCTGGAATGACTTCCTGGTGGCCAACACCATGGTGGGGGCCAACCGCGACGCCCTGCCAACCACCGTGGCCCTGGCCAACCTGGCTGGCGACTACGGCCGCAACGAGCACGTCCTGGCGGCGGGTGCCTTTGTACAAGCCTTCTTCCCGCTTGTGGTGTTCTTCTCGCTTCAGCGCTACTTCGTGAGAGGACTACTCGCCGGCTCAGTCAAAGGCTAAGTCCCGGATTGACCGGGAGGCGACTGGTCAGCCGGCGGGAGGGGCGGTGGTGCCCCGCACCACAAGCTCGGTCGCCGATACCAGCGGCTCGTAGCTCGGCGCCCGCTCTTCTTCTTCCATCAACTCCATCAGCGTGCGGGCGGCCCACGCACCGTTGGCCACCACCGACTGGCGGATCGTGGTGAGGTCCATCACCTCAGCCAACTCGTGGTCGTCGAAACCAATCACGGACACATCTTCGGGAACCCGAAGGTTGTTCTCCCGACACACCTTGATGGCAGCCATGGCCATCTCATCGCAAACGGCAAAGACCGCGGTCGGTCGGGGCTCGGTCTTGAGCAGCTCGATCATGGCCTCACGGCCGCCCTGGATGCTGTACTCGCCGACCTCCTCCAACTCCGGATCAAGCTCGATCCCAGCCGCAGCCAACGCGGAGCGGTAACCGTCGCGGCGGCCATCACGCGTTCGTCGGTTGCCGCTGACGGTGCCGATCAGGCCGATTCGGCGATGCCCCAACGAGGTGAGATGGCCAACGGCGCACTCCGCCGCCGCCAACTCGTCGTTCACGATCGACTGGAGGTGTGGGGTGGCGTGACCGATCGTGACCACCGCAAGACCGCTCGCAGCCAGCTCCGCAACCTCTTCATCGGCCGGTTCGGCATCAACCAGGATCAGTCCATCGGCCCGCTTTTCAAAGCCGTGAAGTTGCGGCACGATCTCGTCGCTGTCGCCGTCGGGAGTCACACCCAGCACCAACAGGTCATAGCCACAATCGCGAAGTACGGCCTCGGCCCCGGAGATTGCCTGCGACGCGTACCAACCGCTCAATACCGGCACCGCCATCGCCACCGCGTTCGAACGGCCCTTGGCAAGGCGGGACGCGTTCGGGTCAGCTCGATAGCTCAACTCGCGGGCAACCTGGAGTACGCGGGTTCGGGTGGCTGGCGCCACATTGGGTAGGCCACGAACGGCACGGCTTACGGTGGCTACCGACACTTGGGCCGCGGCGGCGACGTCTTCGATCGTTGCGGTTGTGGTATCGCCACGCTTAGCCAAAGGTCACCTCGAAGAGTTTGGGCCAGTTCTTGCCGGTGATCAGGAACGTGTCCGTTTCGGCCCGGTAGGCGATTCCGTTCAACACATCGGCCGACTCCGCCTCGCCCGGGGTCAACAGCCCGGCGGCATCAATCTCGGCTACGACCTCACCGGTTTCCGGGTTGATCCTGACGATGGTATTCGTCAGCCAGACGTTGGCGTACACCTCACCGTTCACACATTCCAACTCGTTGAGCCGTGCCAACGGGTTGCCGGCAAGGGTCACGGTGACCGAGCCAGTCTCGGCGAACGTTTCCGGATTTCTGAAGTACAGCGTTGAGGTGCCGTCGCTCATCACAAAGCGATTCTGATTATCGAGGCACAGACCCCAACCCTCGGTGGGGTAGTCGAAGGTGCCGGTCAGCTCAAAACTGGTGGCGTCGTACACCAGCGCAGTGTTGGCCTGCCAGGTGAGCTGAACCAGACGGTCACCCACCTGTTCCAGGCCCTCAGCAAAGAGCGAACTGCTCACGTCGGCACGCTGGGTCACCTCGCCTGAGGTGAGGTCTACCCGACGCAACGACGACTGGCCCCGCCGCCCGGTGCTCTCCAACAGGTCAGTTCCGTTCCACACCAACCCCTGGGTGAACGCCCCGGTGTCGTGAGGGTAGGTATTCAGCACGTTGGGGCGAAGCTGAGCCACCGACGGCGCCGGATCTGGCTCCTGAGGCGGGCCGGCTTCGTTGGTTGGTGGCCGTTCCACCGTTGTGGTTGTGGGGGCCGGTGTAGTTGGCTCGGGCATTTCCAGAGCCGGCTCCGTGGTGGTGATCCCGGGCTCGTTTGGTGAGACCACAGGCACGCCACCGCTATCGCCACACCCCACCGCGATCGCCGACGCAATCACCAGGGTGAGAAACTCAAGAACACCGCGTAAACCCACCCTCCCAGCGTACTCGTGGCTTGGCGAAAGCCTGAATCTTCCTCCCCGCGACCGGAGCCGCCGATAGCGGGCATCCATCGGCCGGGCGCCCGTCGCCACTACGATCGCGGATCGTCATGGCGGTTCGATTTCACCTCAGTATCAGACAACCTGGCCGG
>CALAML010000046.1 GCA_937925845.1 uncultured Acidimicrobiales bacterium
CGGCGCACACACGCTGGTGGGGTCGGGCACACCTGGTGCACGAATCAGTATTGAGCAGCTGCTTCCTGGGTGAAATCCTGCACCGCGGCGGCGGGTTCACGGTTCGACGGGCCGAACCTCAGCAGTCCAAGTCTCGGTGACCGGCAACGCTTGTCGACCGCCGGCTCGGCCAGCGCCGACTCGACCGGCGCGATCGGGCTGCCTTTACTTATTCAGCGGCGACAGCAGCGGTCGGAACTTCTTGCGACCCTCGGCCACCTGCCAGCGAACCGTGGCCTCCTTGGTGTCACGAAGCTCGGCGATCTCCCGATAATCGAGGTCGAGCAGATCCCGCATCAGCACCAACTCAACGACGTCGCGATCCAGCTTCTCGGCCGCCTCCAACATGTCGATGCGAGCGCCGGCCACCACCGACGGCGTCGAACCCGGTGCCGCGTGCTCGACCGGCTTGTGCCCCACCACCGAACGGCGACGCTTCAACTTCCGGTAGCGGTCGATCGACGCATTCGTACAGATCGGATAGATCCAGGTGGTGAACTTCGACCGGCCGGCAAACCCGTTGATGTTGCGGGCGATGGCCAACAACGCGTCCTGGGTGGCCTCCTCGGCATCCTGGCGATTCGGCAGCAGCCGCTGGCAGTGCTTCATGGCCAAGGGCTGCGTTGCCGCCAACAAATCGTTGAGCGCCCGCTCGTCACCGGCAATCGCCCGGCTCGACAACTCCTCAAGATTTGGGTTGCCCGGATCGGTGCTGTCGGCCATGCCCCCAAAGTAGGGCTGATGGCAGAGCCGGTCGACCCCGCCAGCCCGCGGCGCCAAGTTTGCACTTTTCCGGGTCAGACCCCGAAAAGTGCAAAGTTTTGGCTGATCGCTGAGCTTCGGCGTGGTGTGGCCGTGTGGGCGATCTGAATGAAACTCACCCAAATGATGTCAGCGGTCGGCCACACAGCCACCCCGGTTATGCCTATGCTTGCCAGCTATGCCGCAATCGATGCTGAGCGCACTTCCCCCCAAAACCCCCTCAAAAACGCGCAGAGCCGTCGTGGCTTTGGCGGCGACCGCGGTAGCCACCGCGGGCCTGGTGGCACCATCACCGGGCACGGCGGGCGCCCAGGCCACGCCCCGATGCAACGGCCTGACCGTCACCCTTATGGGTGGCAACGCCAGCGAGGTGATTACCGGTACGGCGGGCGACGACGTGATCTTTGCCGGTGGCGGCAACGACACCATCCGCAGCGGTGGCGGTAACGACGTCATCTGCGGCGGACCCGGCAACGACGTGATCTTCCCCGGCGACGGGGCCGACACCGTATTCGGTGGGGGTGGCAACGACCGCATCGCCGCCGGCGCCGGACGCGACATCGTGGCCGGAGGCGCCGGCAACGACGTGATCGCCGGTGGACCCGGCAACGACAACCTTCGCGGTGACGGCGGAAGCGACCGAGTGAACGGTGGTGCCGGCAACGACGTGATCAACGGTGGTGGCGGCAACGATCGCCTGCTTGGCGAAGGCGACCGCGACTGGATCAACGGCGGCGCCGGTAACGACGGCCTCTTCGGCGGCGGCCACAACGACCGCCTCGACGGCAGCTTCGGCAACGACCTCCTCATCGGCGGCGCCGGCTGGGACAACCTGGTGGGTGGACCCGGCCGCGACCGCATCGGTGGCGGACCAGGCAACGACCAGCTCTTCGGTGGCCCCGACAACGACACCATGGCCGGCAGCACCGGCAACGACCGCTGCCACGACCGGCAAGGATCAAACCAGGTCACCAACTGCAACTCGGTTCGGGTGGCCCCCAACCGCACCACCCGCATCCTTCCGCTCGGCGACTCGCTCACCCAGGGCGTGCTCAACCAGGCCAGCTACCGACCGTTCCTTTACCAGGCGCTGCAACGACGCAACTGCAACGTCGACATGGTGGGCTCGCTCTTCGGCAGCACCAGCGGAGACCCACAGGGTGTCGACTCCAACCACGAAGGCCACTCCGAGATTCGCACCGACGAAATCGCCAACCGGGTTGTTGGTTGGGCCTCTGCAGCCCAGCCCGACGTGGTGCTGCTCTTCGCCGGAACCAACGACCGGTTCCGCTTCTACGCCGACTTCCAAACCGTCGACAACCTGGTGCAGATCGTGCGGAACCTGCGCTCGGTGAACCCCAACGTGGTGGTGCTGGTGGCCGACATCATCCCGCTGCGACCCACGAACCCCAACGCCACCTGGCAACGAGGCGGAGTGGAACGGACCAACCCGTGGCTCCCCGACATGGTCCAGGCGCTGTCGACCGGTCGCTCCCCTGTGGACCTGGTGCCGCTCTACGACAGCCTCAGCATCGGCGCCCACTTCGTGGACGGCATCCACCTCAACCGCCGCGGCGACAACGTGGTGGCCCAACGCTGGGAAAGCGCTCTCCTACCCCACATCCCCAGCTGCTAGCCGAACGGCGGCTGCGGCCAGGTCGGCCGTCGGCCCATCGGCCCAACTGTCTGCGTTCAAGCAGGGCGAGACATGCACGTGCGCAGCCAGAAACGCCGCCTGGGACATCAACCCCAACCGTCTGCACTCAAGCCGGCCGAGGCACGCTCCCGTGCAGCCGACCCACCCGACCGGCGCCACAGCCCGAACTGTCTGCACCCAAGCCGGCCGAGGCACGCTCCCGAGCAGCCGGAACCGACTCGACGGCATGCCCAGGCCAAACTGTCTGCACTCAAGCCGAGCGGGGCCGCGCTACTGCAGCCAGAACAGCTAAGCAGCCCCGTGGCTTTTGCCTCAGTGAGCCGGCAGGTGCAGTCGACACCACACTCCGAACTCCAATGTCTGAACTTTCGTGCCATTTCATGTTCGGGCTAGCATGGCCGGACCAGACGCCATGGGGTGCAGAGGGGATATGTAATGGCTGAAGTAACCGAGTCGGAGGCAATCGCGGGGGTCTACCTTGTGGAGCCAAAGATCTTCGGCGATGACCGAGGCTTC
>CALAML010000047.1 GCA_937925845.1 uncultured Acidimicrobiales bacterium
GGTAGTTCCGGGAGATGAGGTGATAGGTGCGACGATCAACGCCAACGGCTCTCTGGTAGTTGAGGCGACTCGGGTGGGTTCGGACACGGCGTTGGCTCAGATCATCCGTCTCGTCGACCAGGCCCAGGGCAGCCGCGCCGAAGTGCAGCGTCTTGCCGACCGGGTATCGGCGGTGTTTGTGCCGCTGGCCATCGTGATTGCGTTGGCGACCCTGGCCGCCTGGCTGCTGATTGGCAACGAGGCGGGGGAGGCCTTCACCGCGGCGGTGGCGGTGCTGATCATCGCCTGTCCCTGTGCGCTCGGGCTGGCCACACCGCTCGGCATCATGGTTGGCACCGGACGTGGCGCCCAACTTGGGGTGATCCTCAAGGGTGGCGAAGTGCTGGAAGACACCCGAACCATCGACGCCATCGTGCTCGACAAAACCGGCACCATCACCGAAGCCTCGATGGCGGTGTCCGAGGTGCTGTCGGCCGATCTGTCCCAGGTTGAGGAGGAGCGCCTCCACCGGATGGCGGCTGCGGTTGAAGCCCGGTCGGAGCACCCGATTGCCGCGGCGGTGGCCACCTCGGTTACCGATCACGGCTCGGTTGGAGAAGTGACCGGATTTGAGAACCAGCCCGGCTTTGGGGTGACCGGCACCGTCGATGGCCAGTCGGTGCGGGTTGGCCGCCGCTCCTTGTTCGAATCGATTCCTCCAGCGGTCGAGGCGCTGGCCGCCGACGCCGAGGCCCAGGGTGCCACCGCAGTGTTCGCGGGCCGAGACGGCATCGCCGAACTGGTCTTTGTGGTGACTGACCGCATCAAGGCATCCTCTGCCGACGCGGTGGCGGCGTTCCACGACCAGGGCCTGGCGGTCACCCTGCTCACCGGCGACAACGCTCGCACCGCAGAAGCGGTGGCCCTCGAAGTCGGTATCGGCAGCCGGCCCAACGACGCGGTGATCGCCGAGGTGTACCCCGACGACAAGGCGGCGGTCATCACCCGGCTCCAGCAGCAAGGCCACCGGGTAGCGATGGTCGGCGACGGCATCAACGACGCCCCGGCCCTGGCCCAGGCCGATCTCGGAATTGCGGTCGGCACCGGCACCGACGTGGCCATCGAGGCCTCCGACCTCACCATCGTGTCGGGCGACCTGCGGGCGGTAGCCGATGCCATCGCCCTGTCGCGCCGCACCCTGGCGGTGATCAAAGGCAACCTGTTCTGGGCGTTCGCCTACAACGCCGCGGCTATCCCGCTGGCCGCCCTCGGAATCCTCAGCCCGATGATTGCCGCGGCGGCCATGGGACTGTCGTCACTGTTTGTTGTGTCCAACAGCCTCCGACTGCGAAGCTTCGCCGGCTACCGCCGTCCGTAATGTCGGCGCTAGACGTTAACTATCTGCGTCTAGCGCCGACATTTCCGACGCCCGTCCGTAATGTCGGCGCTACACGTTAAATATCTGCGTGTAGCGCCGACATTTCGGTGCTGGCGTTACGATCGGCCGCTATGAGCGCTTCGTTTGATATCGACACTCTCCGCATTCTGCTTCATGTGCTCGCGGTGACCGTTTGGGTCGGCGGTCAGATTGTGATGCTGGCTCTACTGCCGGTGCTGCGGGGCGCCGGGGTAGACGGCCTGGCGGCGGAAGCGGCTCGGGCGTTCAACAAAGTGGCCTGGCCCGCTTTTGCTGTCGCCTTCTTCACCGGCATCTGGAACTTCCTCGCCGTCGACGTCTCCAACGCCACCTCCGGGTGGAACGCCGTCTTCGGTATCAAGTTCCTGCTGGTGGTGATCTCCGGTGGTGCAGCCTTTGTCCACTCCGTGACCGACAAGCCAGCAATCCGGGGAATGACCGGAGCGCTCGGATTTCTGAGCGCGCTGGGCGCATTCGTACTCGGGTTTGTGATCTCAGGACACTGAGTCGAGTGTCGGCAGCGAAGCGCCAACGCTTGGTCGACCGAGCTACGCCGCTGCTGCGATGGGGCAACCGGCTCGAAGTCGCTTCAGTTCGACGCTTTGGTGTTACCCCGCTGTCGGTGATCATGCGGATCGACGTGGTCGTGCTCGAGACTATCGGTGCCCGCACCGGCACCACCCGGTCCACGGTCGTGGCTGCAGTCCCAGGTCCCGATGACTCTTTGCTTATCGGCGGCGGCGCCGCCGGTCGAAGCTGCACGCCCGACTGGGTTGCCAACCTTCGAGCCAACCCGTCGGTTGCGGTCACCAGAAGTCGGCGCCACTATTCAGCCGTCGCTGAAGAACTCCACAACGAAGCCCGCGACGCCGCCCTGGTAGCCATCGCTGAGCAGTGGCCGGCGGTCGAAGGATACGAACGCCGCTCCGGCCGTCGCACCCCGGTCTTTCACCTAGAGCCGGAATCGGCCACCGCACCGAGTTGAGGTCAAGCCGGGCCGAACAGTCCTAGTATTTCCTCGGGCATGCGACACGGTTGGGGGCGATCATTGTGAGCGACGATGAAACCAGAAAGGTGGGCAACCCGCCGTTTGCTGGGCTTCGGGTGGTTGAGCTGGGCTCTCGGGTGATGGTTCCGTACTTGGGCAAGCTGTTGGTTGATGCTGGGGCCGCGGTGATCAAGGTGGAACACCCCGACGGTGACCCCTTCCGGCGCTGGTCGGCTTCGGGCGCGACCATCGCGGAAAACGAAGATGGCGCCTGGTTCCGCTTCCTCAACGCAGGCAAGTCAAGCGAGGTGCTCGACCTGGAGGCCGATGGCGGGCTTGATGCGCTCACACAACTTTTGGCTGATGCCCACCTGGTGCTTGATGACCATGACCCTGCCGATGCCCGACGCCTCGGCATCAACCCCGATGCGCTTCGATCGCTCAACCGCCAGATCGTGGTGGCGACCCTCACCCGATTCGGAACATCGGGACCGTGGGCCGATCGGGCCGCCAACGACTTCACCCTCCAGGCCCTGGTGGGCTCAACCGATAACCGGGGCATTCCCGGCGAGATGCCAGTGGCTGTAGGTGGCGATCTCGGCGACTTTGTTGGCGCCTCGCTGATCGCCCCCGGCGTGATCGCGACCACGCTGGCCTCGATCGCCAGCGGGAAAGGGGCCCACGTCGACGGCTCGCAGTTCGAGGCCATGATGTTGGCGTTCCAAACCTACCGGCCAATCTTTGATGCCTTCGCCCCCGAAGTCCGGCCCACCCGCCAGATCGAAATACCCTCGGTCGAGCCCGCCTCCGACGGTGCGGTCGGCTTTACCTGCATCACCGGCCAGCAGTGGCAGGACTTCTGCGCCATGATCGGCGCCCCCGACCTCGCTGAACAGGAGGACCTGCAGGGGTTCGCCGGCCGAATGGAACGTCGCGACGAACTGTGGGAGCGCATCCGGAGCTTCACCACCTCCAAGACTGTGGACGAACTGGTTGGGTTGGCCCAGGACTTCCGTATCCCGGCGGGGCCGATCGGCACCGGCGATCAGGTGGCGTCGTTCGACCACTTCGCAGAACGCAACGTGTTTGTGGACCACCCCCAGGGTCACCGCCAACCCCGACCGCCGTACCGGTTCAGCGAGTCGACGCTGGCCCCGCTGCGAGCGGCCCCGGCACTCGGAAAAACGAGTGCCGCCGACACCGCCGACACGGCGGATCCGTCGCCCGACAGGCTGCCTGCTACTGCTACGACTCCGGATCCTGATACTGCTCCGCCCCAACTCGGAGCTTCGGTTGATCACCCACTGGCTGGTTTGCGGGTTGTCGACCTCTCGGCCTTTTGGGCTGGCCCGGCGGCCGCCAACGCCCTCAGCGCCCTTGGCGCGGATGTGATCAAGATCGAATCCCACGTCCGCCTCGACGGCATGCGCTGGGCATCGGGGCTCTCGGTGCCGTTGCTGTGGGAATGGTCGCCGGTCTACCACGGCGCCAACGCCGGCAAACGGGTGATCAACCTCGACCTCACCACCGACGCCGGGCGTGAGGTGGCCTGGCGGCTGATCAGTCAAGCCGATGTGGTGATCGAGAACTACAGCCCCCGGGTTGTTGAGCAGTGGGGTTTCACCTTCGACCGTATTCATGAAGCCAACCCCCGTACCATCTACGTGCGGGTACCGGCCTTTGGGCTCGATGGACCGTGGCGGGATCGGGTGGGGTTTGCCATGACCATGGAACAGGTCAGCGGCCTAGCCAACCGCACCGGTTTTCCCAATGGACCACCCCTGATGCCCCGAGGTCCGGTCGACACGCTCGCGGGGATGCACGCCTGCGTCGCCATCCTGATGGCGCTGACCGACCGCGAGAAAACCGGTCGAGGTCAACTGGTGGAGGTGCCTCTGATCGAAGGGGCACTCCAGGCCGCGGCCGAACAGGTAGTGGAGCACTCGGCCTACGGGCAGGTGCTCACCCGAACCGGCAACCGAGCCCCCGGTGCGGCACCCCAGGGCCTCTACCCCACCCGCGACCCCGACATCTGGCTCGCAGTCAGCGTTGAGACCGACAGCCAGTGGGTCGCATGCAGAACCCTTGTAGGGGAGGGGCTGGCCCCGCTCGACCGCCATAGCCAGACCGACCGGGTCGACGAAGCCATCGGCGAGTGGTCGAAGCAGTTCGGTGCCAAACACGCAGCGGCCCAGCTCTGGCGCAAGGGTGTGCCCGCGGCCGCGTGTGTGTATCAGAACGATGCCGGGGACTCGGCCCAACATGGTGCGAGGGAGTTCTTCCAGTGGTACGAGCATCCGGTTACCGGATCCACCCCCTACCTTTCGTATCCCTATCAGGTAAACGGTCGCCGCCACCTCCTCGGCGGGCCGGGCCCCACGTTGGGCCAACACAACGAGGAACTGCTGGCGGAGCTCGGCTACAGCCAGGAGGAGATCAACCGGCTCAACGAAACCGGCGTGACGGGAACCTGGCCCGCTATGGTGCCCCGACGGGACTGAGCCTGATCAGATTCGGCTCAGGCCTCAGCAAGGTGAGGCTGGTCAGGCAGTGTCGGACCTCAGCCTGAACCGGGTGCCAACCACACTTGGCGCATACCGTTCGGTCGGCGAAAACGCTCCGGCCAGCGCGGCCTTGGCCCGCCAACCGGTGCAGTGCCCGGGGGCGACGAGGCGTGGCTCGAGCCGACCCAGGGCCTCCACCGTGGCCGGAATCCGTTGCTCCATGGTCTTGCCAGCCAGGTGATAGCCGCCGAGCACCAGATCGAGGGGGCCATCCAGCAACTCGACCGCGGCGGTGGCGGCATTGACCACACCGGCATGCGAGCACGCCGACAGCACCGACACCCCACGACCCGCCACCCGTGCCGCCAGGAACCGCTCATCGAGAATCAGCGGATCATCGACGAACTCTCCCCCCGCACGACGCGAGACGTGACCATGAAGCCCGGTCTCGAACTCCGTCACCCTTGGGATTTCTCCGCTCCCCACAAAGAAACCGCCAGCCACATCGTGGGCCTCCCCCTCCCGAACCACCTCGGACCCGGTGGCGGCCAGCGCTTCCAACGTTGGTTCCGGCGGCAACAGGCTCACCCGGCCATCCGGTAACCGGATGCCACGATGGTCGGGTCGATCGGGATGAACATCGAGCAGCGGCGGCGCGAGACCGGCGGCGGCCCGGGCGGCCACAATCGCCGGAAGTACCTCGGTGAGGGCGCCGCTGTGATCCCAGTGCCAATGGGAGAGGAACACCGCCTCGATCGAGGCCAGGTCGAGGTTGAGGCGCTCGGCGTTGGCCAGCCAGATGTCGGCATAGGGGCCAACATCAAAGAGCATGCTGCGCTGCTCGTCACCGCGGCGACCGGTCAGGAGCACCGAAAAGCCGTGACAGGCACAACAGAAATGATCAAAGACGGTGGTGTGGGCATGACCATCGACCACCTCGGTGGGCTCCAAGCGGTCGAGCAGGCTGGCGCTCTCGGCCGACTGCTCCACATTGTCGATGCTGGACAGGGTGTCGGTTTCGTTGTCGACCACCACTACCAACGACAGTTCATCGAGTTCGATCACGAGGCCTCCACGGCGTCAGGTCATTCCGGTTCCATTGTCTGGGTACCCGCTGGTACGGTTCCCCGGAGAGCAACCCCGTTTGTCTAGCAGGGTGCATGGGTCAGGAGTCTGCTAGGCCGCAGCCTCGAAGACTGGATGTTTCTTGCAACTCCCCGACTTCCGCCTCGAACGCCACTTCTCCACGTGGGAGTTCAAAGCCGAACATCACCTCACCGCTTCCGATGCAGAGAGCATGTCGCTGCCGGATCTCCTGGCCATGGCCAGTCCAGAACAGCGCGACAGTTTCGAGAACATGTGGCTGGGCTACACCGAAACGTGGGGTGCTCCCGATCTTCGCGAAGCCATCGCCGGGACCTACACCTCGATCGCACCGGATCAGGTTCTCTGCTTTGCCGGAGCTTCCGAAGGAATCTTCGCCGCCAACAACGTCATCCTCGACGCCGACAGCCACGCGGTGGTGGTAACCCCGAACTACCAGAGTCACGAGGCGCTACCCCTCACCATCTGCGAGGCCACCGGCGTGCCCCTCGACCCCGACGATGACTGGTCGCTCGACATCGACCGTGTGGCGGCCGCCATCCAACCAAACACCAAGCTCGTCACGATCAACTTCCCCCACAACCCCACTGGAACCATCCTGGCCCCGGATCGGTATCACGCCCTGATCGAGCTCTGCCGCCACCACGGGATCTACATCCTGCACGACGAGATCTTCCATGGGCTTGGCCCTACCGGCACCGCCCATCTGCCGTATACCGCTGACGTTTACGAGCGGGGCCTGTCGCTGAACGTGACCTCGAAAGCCCTGGGCCTTCCCGGTCTCCGGGTCGGCTGGATCGCCAGCGCCGATGCCGACGTGCTGTCGAGGATGGAGCGGATGAAGCACTACCTGTCGATCTGCAACTCGGGCCCCAGCGAACGCCTCGCCATCATCGCCTTGGAGAATCGCAAGCAGATCCTGGCCCGCAACTGCACCATCGTCGACAACAACCTCCCGAAATGGGATGCATTCTTCGCCCAGTTTCCGGCGATGTTCGACTGGGTCCGGCCCGATGGATCCTGCACCGGGTTTCCCCGTTACACCGGGGCTGGAGATGTTGAGTCCTTCACCCGATCCCTCGTCGAGGAAGCAGGCGTGCTGCTCCTTCCCTCGACGATCTACCGGTCCGATCTTTCGCCACCCATCACCGATCGATTCCGGCTCGGCTTTGGCCGGCGGGGCCTCGATGCCGGACTCGCAGCCATGGCGGATCACCTGAAACAGAGCTGATATACCTGCGTGGTTCGCAGCCGAATTGTCGCCGAGATCCCAATGGTCTGATCCCAACAGCGTGATCGGGATGGCGGAGCGTCAGTGTTGCCCGGCAGCGAAGTGGTCGGCCAACAGCTCCACCAGCTCGCGTTGCGACCCTGCTTCGGGCCCGGCCATGGGACGATGGGCGGCCACCGTTGCCTCGGCCTGAGTAGCGTCCAAACCCAGAGCCAGCAGCACCGCCACCGCAAAGGTGCCAGCCCGGCCGATCCCGGCCCCGCAGTGGGCGATTACCCGAGCCCCGCTTCGGAGGTCGTCAGCCACGGCGTCGACCAGCTCCAGGAACTCCTCGAAGGGCCGCACTCCGAGGTCAGGAGTCGGAAACCAGCGGGCGAACGATTCCGGGTCCCGCAACCAGTCGACGTAGCCGGGATAGCGCTCGTCGATCTCGTGGGTCTGGTTGAAACAGACGATGCTGGTTGCCCCGACGCGAGCCAGAGCTCCGGCGGGGTCGGGCCCGACCACGTGCTTGCCACAAAGCCACAGCTGGCCCGAGACCGGCACGGGAATTTCATCGATACCGCCGTCCGCAGAACGGCCACGGGGCCAGGAACTCATCGGTGAACGCTATCGCCCCGCTGGCGCCAATCCCGGTTTCCTCGCCGTTCGGCCCAACTTTCGGTAAATCCTTGTTACGGAAGTGCCGTTACCCCCAAGGTGGCACACGAGGTACCAGTCGCACCGAACGGAGCGACGTCGTTGGACGAGCCGGCGCAGGACAACTCCGCCGGGTTGATCCCTGCGGACAGTCTTGCGGACTTTTTCGGCTTCGCCGGAGACTTTGGCCGACTGGTCCCCACCGCGGCCGACCTACACCTCCTGGTCGACCCATCGTTTCGGGTTGCGACCGTGTTGTCCCAGCCCGAAAGCTGCGATGCCCAGGGTCGCTCACTGCTTTACCTGGTCGATGTCTCGGTTCGCCAGCAGCTTCGCGAGGCGGTCGAGAGGTGCGTAAACGCCAAGACGAGCGAACGGCTCTCGATCCGGCTGATCGGTGACCAATCCACCGAGTTGACCGCTGTGCTCACGCCCTTCGAGCACGTCGATGGTACCTACTTGGCGCTCACCGCCATCGAGAACCAAATGGCGTCGGCCGCGATCAGCCAGGCGGAATCGCAGCTGGCGATGCTGCGGCGGATTCTCGACTTGATGGACGTCGCTGTCTTTTGGAAAGACCTCGATTCCCGCTTTCTTGGCGCAAATCAGAAGCTGATCACCATGCTAGGAGCCTCGAACCTGTCGGAGGTGTTGGGGAAAGACGACTTTGCCTTCTTCCCCGAGGAGGACGCTCAGGCTTATCAGCAGGCCGACCGGGAAGTGATGGAGACGGGTAATGCCATCATTGACCACGTCGAAACACTGACGGCGGCGGATGGAACGGTAGAGACGCTCGTCACCACCAAGATGCCGGTTCGCGACGGGCTTGGCGAAGTGGTCGGCATGATCGGCTACTTCCAAGTGGTCACCGACGCGCTCAACACCGAACAGGAACTGCGAAGCCTCGAGAGCCGCTACACGCTTGCGCTCGACGTTGGGCGCGACGGCGTCTGGGAATTCAACTACCTGACCCGTGAGCTGGAAGTCACCCCCCGATTCGCCGAGCTGGTCGGCCTTGACCGTTCCTACGGGCAGAAACTGAAGTTCCAGGACCTGGCCAGCCTGGTGAACGACGACGCCATGCATCTGCTCAGCGACACCGCCGAAGGGGTGCGGGCCGACCCCGATCGTCACATGGCGCTGGTGCAGTCGGTGGTCATGCAGGATGGTTCCACCCGATGGCTCGAAGTCGTGGGCTATCCGTTTGTGGAGCAGGGAACCGTTACCCGACTGATTGGTTCGGTGGCGGATATCAGCGACAAAGTCGAGCGCGAGCGGGACCTGCTGTACCGGGCCACCCACGACTACTTGACCGGCCTGGCCAACCGCCGCGCTCTGCTTGACCGGATCGACACGTTGCTTGCGGCCGGCACCGCGATCTGCCTGCTCTACCTGGATCTGGACCAGTTCAAAGTGGTCAACGATTCGCTCGGACACCAGGTTGGCGACGAACTCCTTGAAGCGGTTTCGGACCGGCTGTCAGGTCTGGTTGACGAAGACCATCTTCTCGCCCGACTCGGCGGTGACGAGTTCGCCATCGTTGGCACCAAGGGAAGTTGTGCGCTGGAACGGCTTGGCGAGGACATCCTTGAAGCACTCGAGGCACCGTTGGCTCTCGGAGAGTTTGAGATCTACACCACGTGCTCGGTAGGTGTCGTGCATGCCGACCGCGACTACGACAGCGCCCTCGACATTCTGCGCGATGGCGACATCGCTCTTTACCGGGCCAAGGCCGACGGAAAGAGCTGCGTTCGAGTCTTCGAGGAATCGATGCGCGATGAAGCAGAGGGCCAGCACGAGCTGCAGAACCGAATTCGCCATGCCGTGGTTAAAGACGAGTTCGTGCTCCACTACCAGCCCGTGGTGGAACTCCACACCGGAGCGATCAGCGGGATCGAGGCGCTGTTGAGATGGGACTCCAGCGACGGCCTCCTCCTGCCCAACACCTTCCTGCCGTACCTCGAACAGTGCGGTCTAATCGTGGACGTCGGCGAGTGGGTGCTTCGCGAAGCCGTAGCCCAGCTGGCGCAGTGGAACCGCGACATCCCAACGGCGGACCCACTGGTGATGTCGGTCAACCTTTCCCGCGTCCAGTTTCGGTCGCCCGATTTGGTGGAGATCATCCTCGGCTGCCTTGAGGAACACGAGGTCGACGCTGGTCAGCTGATCGTAGAGATCACCGAAACCGCCATCTCGGACAACTTCGAATCCATGGTCGAAACGCTTGAGACGCTCCGCAAACACGGGGTTCGGGTCGCCATTGACGACTTCGGTGTCGGGCAATCATCGTTGAGCTCGCTGTTCCAGCTTCCGGCTGACATCTTAAAGATCGACCGCGCCTTCCTAGCCAGGGTCGAAGATGAAGCGGCCGAATCGGTTCTGATCGCAGTACTTGAGATGGCCCGCGCCGTGGGCCTCAGGACCACCGCCGAAGGAGTCGAGACCGAAGTTCAGCGCGCCTTCCTGCGGGGCGCCGGCTGCGACTTTATGCAGGGACACCTGGTGGGGAAGTCGATGGCCCCAGACGAGCTGGCCAAGCTCCTGCAGTAGACGCCACCCAGCCCGGACCAGCCGTTCGCCACTAGCCTTGGCCGATGGCACCCGAAGCAACTGTTTCCCATCCACTTGATCCCGCCACCAGCGAGGAACTCCTCGCGGCGGTGGATCAACTCAGGAATACCGGGCACCTCAGCGAGCGGGCCTTCTTCTCCTTTGGCCACCGCGTGGAGCCCACCCGTTCTGAACTCGGAACCCACACCACCGGCGTCGCCGTCGACCGCACGATACGGCTTGTCGGTCACGACGGGGCGCAGGGTAAGAGCTTCGAAGCTCTGGTCTCGCTGGCACCATCAGCGGCCGAACCGGTCGCTCTGGAATGGATCGACCAAGGCCAGGCCCCGATCGGCATGGTTGATGTGATCGCCATCTACGGTGCTCTTTATGAAGACGCGGCCTGGCTTGCCGCGCTGGCTCGACGAGGTATCGACGACCCGGCGAAAGTCCACATCGAACCGTGGCTCGCAGGCATCAACCCGCCGGAGATGCCGACCGGGCGGGTCTTCCGGGCGCTCGGTTTCCTCCATGAAGATGCCAGCACCAACCACTACAGTCGGCCCATCGGCGGTCTGGTCGCTTTTGTCAATGCGGATACGGGCGAAGTGCAGGTCAACGATCTCGAAGTGATCCCCATCCCCGATGACCCGGCTGAGTACGCCGCTGATCAGATGGGGGAGATGCGCAGCGATCTGCGGCCGCTCGAGATCACACAGCCGGAGGGGCCAAGCTTTAGCGTCGATGGGCACCGCATCGAATGGCAGAAGTGGGGCATGCGAATCTCCGTCGACCCGATCGAAGGGCTCGTGCTTCACGAAGTTTCTTATCGCGACGGGGACCGAGACCGGCCGATCCTGCACCGGGCCGCGCTCTCCGACATGGTGGTCCCCTACGGTGACCCGTCGGTGCTGCACTACTGGAAGCACGCCTTCGACGCGGGCGAGACCAGCCTCGGGCAACTCGGCAACTCCCTGAAGCTCGGTTGCGATTGTCTCGGGGAGATCCATTACTTCGACGCCACGTTCCTCGGCGCCGACGGAGTTCCCGGCGTGACCGAAAACGCCGTCTGTCTTCACGAAGAGGATTTCGGCATCCTGTGGAAGCACACCAACAGCTTCCAGCCGGAGTCGGCGCCCGAGGTGCGGCGCTCCCGCCGGTTGGTGGTGAGCATGATCCACACCATCGGCAACTATGAATACGGCTTCTACTGGTACTTCTACCTCGACGGCACCATCCAACTCGAAACCAAACTCACCGGCATCATCGGAGTGTCACCTTTCGACGGAACCGAGACCGATACCTCGCCACTGGTAGCGCCTCAGATCACGTCGCCGATTCACCAGCACCTCTTTTGTTTCCGCCTCGACTTCACCCTCGATGGTCCCAACAATTCGGTTGTCGAGAGCAACGTGACGGCCGCAGAAGATGGCCTCCATCCGTACGGTGCCGGGTTCCGGGCCGTCGCCACGCCGCTGCTCACCGAAAGCCAGGCCCGACGCGACATTGAACCGGCGGCGTCGAGAACCTGGAGCATCACCAACCCCAACTCGCTCAACCAGCTCGGTAAACCGGTGGCCTACAAGTTGTTGCCGCAGGCCTCGCCACACTTTATGGTCCCGCCCGACACGCCCGCAGGCCGGCGCGGCGGCTTCGCCCGGCACAACCTGTGGGTGACCCGCAACGATGAGAGCGAACACTCGGCCGGTGCCGGAGCCTTTACCAACCTGCATCCGGGCGAGGTTGGCCTGCCGGCCTACAGCGCAGCCGACCGCTCGATCGACAACACCGACATCGTTGTCTGGCACACGTTCGGAGTCACCCACGTGCCTCGCCCCGAAGACTGGCCGGTGATGCCGGTCGAGTACGCCGGTTTCACCCTGATTGCCAACGGGTTCTTCGATGCCAACCCGTCGCTCGACGTGCCCCCATCAGCGAGCGCCTGTCACTAGTGTCCTGTCAGCGTCGGGATTGCTGTTGTGCGAACGCGGACAAGGCACAAGAATCAACCCATGCCAAAGCTTGAGCTTGCGCCGCCGGAGTTCCTTGATACTGCGCCATTCCGGGTTGTCACCGAGGTGACCGTGGCCGCCCCCATCAGCCGATGTTGGGAGCTGCTCGCCGACCAAGCCTCCTGGGTGCAGTGGTTCGATGCCATGGCGTGGGTGGAAGCAACTCCCTGGATCTGGACCGAGCCGGGCCAGAAACGCCGAGTTTCGGTGAACGGTCTCACGGTGCACGAACAGGCCATCTCGGTGGAACCTGAGAAAGAGTACGCGTTTTCGATCGTGAAGTGGCCGCTGCTGAACGCGGTCCGCGCCGCCGAAGGGGTGCGACTGGCTGATGCCTCCGCTGATGGCGAGACGGCCACCCGACTGACCTACATCGGAGCGTTCGAGTCCACCTGGCTCGGTGGCAAACTCGAAGGAGTTCTTGGCAAACAGTTGGACGGGGCCTGGAAACCGGCGCTGGAACAACTCGGTCGGATGGCCAACACCGCGGCGGTGACCCCATGACCGAACGATCGCGAGCAGCCCGGCTCACGAACCGACTTCTTCCCGCCGCATCAAAGCGGGCGTTCCCCCAGGAGTGGCTCGACGCCGGTGACCACCGGGTGAAGCTGCTCGCCATCGCCAAAAAGCGGCGCGCCCTCGACGGGCCCCGACCCGACCCTGTCCTTGGCCGCAAGTGGAAACGAGCCACCACGGAGCTGCGGGGGAATGCGCTGCATCTGCTCACCCCCAAAACCGGCAGTTCCGGGCGAGTGCTGTTCTACTGCCACGGCGGTGCCTTTGTCATCGGCCCGAGCTCGATCGAGTGGCTCTTCGCGGCCAAGTTCGCCAACGCGATCGGTTGTGACCTGGCCCTCTTCGACTACCCGCGGGTGCCCGAGGTCGACTCAGCCACGATTCTCGAGTCGACGATGAGCGCCTACGACGCCGTGGTCGAGCGCTATGACGTCGACCAGTTGGTGATGGCTGGCGGGTCCGCCGGAGGCGGACTGGCCGCCTCCACTCTGATTCAGCTCAACCGCCTCGGCCGAGACCGACCTCCGGTCGCAGCGCTGTTCTCCCCCTGGCTGGACATGAGCGTGTCTCATCCCGACGCAGAGTCCTTCACCGACACCGATCTTTTGCTGCCGATCGAACAACTCCGTCGCGACGGCGAGCTCTATGCCGGATCAACCGAACTGACCGATCCGCTGGTGTCACCCCGGTTTGCGTCGGCTGATGATCTTGGCGCCCTGCCGCCAGTCGTCGCCACCGCAGGAGATCAGGAAATCCTGTTACCGGAAGCCAAGGAGTTCGTCGACGGCATCGTTGCCGTTGGCGGAACCGCCCACCTGGTTGTCGAAGCTCACGGCCAGCACGTCGGTGTCCTCGGACCACATCCTGAAGGGGCCCAGACCCTTGCCGAAACCGTCGACCTGGTCCGGCAATACCTGTAGTCGCCCGCAACCAAGCCTGTAGCCGCTAGCCAGCGGTGACCGAATCTACGGACGCCTGCACTTTCCCACCGCTGAAACGCGGGAAAGCGCCCAGTGTTGTCCAACCATGAGCGGCTTTCGAGTCGAGGGAAGGTCAACAGATGTGGTGAACGGTGCTCAACCCCGGGGTCCAACCTGTCGTTGATATAGGCGTGAAGTCGAAATTCCGCGCAACGATTCTCTGCGGACTCCTGGTCGCGCAGCTGGTTACCGTGCTCGCGCTCGTACTTGTTTCCGGCCGCATCACCGGCGCGGCCGAGACCGAACACAAGGACGCGCTCCTCGAACAGGCCGCAGCCGAAACCGCTGATCGCGTCCGTTCTCACGTCGAGCCGGTCGAGTCGATCGTGGAGATCACCGCCGCCCTAGCCTCCGAGCCCGGGGTCGGCGCTGAAGAGTTCCAGCGCACGTTCTCTGCCGCGTTGGCCAGCACGCCACAGATGGCCGGAGTCTTTGTGGGTCGACCAGACGGCGGGTTCGTGGATGTTCGACGCGACGGCGACGGGACCCGCATCAAGTCCATTGAGATCGACGATGCCGGTGAACGCACGGTCACCCTCCGCTTCTATGATGAGCGCGGAATCCTCCTGCGGTCGGAAGAAGACCCCACCGATACCTTCGACCCGCGAACTCGGCCGTGGTATCAGAAAGCTCAGGCCAAACGGGGACAAGTGGCATGGACCGACCCCTATGTGTTCTTCACTTCTCGTGAGCCCGGCATCACCGCGGCGATGACCATCATGCAAAACGATCAAGTCGCCGGTGTCGTGGCTGCCGATATCGAGCTGGGCTCGCTCTCGAGCTTTTTGGGTAGTCGGACCATCAACAACGTTGGCGGCACCGTCATCGTGAACGAACTTGGCTTTGTGATCGCTCACCCCGATCCCACGTTGGTGCAGACCGAGGACGCAAACGGGACCCGGACGGTCAGCATCAGCGAACTCGATGACCCCTTTGCCCGAGCCGCCGTTGGCTCGCTTGTAGGCGTGGGTGGGGCGGGCAACGGCACCCACCAGTTCGAAGTTGATGGCATCGGCAATGCCCGTGCCGCCTTCCGATCGGTACCGGTCGACCAGGGAGGTTGGACCGTCGGAGTGTTTGCGCCCGACGGTGAGCTGGTGCCCGGCCTGGCGTCGGCTCGGAGCCAGGAGCGGTGGCTGACGATCGTGGTCGGTATTCTCTCGGTGCTGCTGGCCGGCCTTATGGCCCTCAGCCTGACCCGCCCACTCGGTGAGCTTGAGACCAGAGCAAGTACCGACGCACTCACCGGCCTGCCCAACCGACGAACCTCCCTCGAAGCTGCAGACCGAGCCATGGACTCCGGCACGACCATCGGGGCCGCCATTCTTGATCTCGACTACTTCAAACTGATCAACGACACCTACGGCCATTTGGTCGGCGATGAGGTTCTTGTCGGTGTGGCGAGGAGGATTCAAGCCGCGGTCCGCGACGGTGAAGCCCACGTTGGCCGGATCGGCGGCGAAGAGTTTCTGGTGCTGTTCAGCGAAACCAAGGAAGCCGACGCCATCACGGTATGTGAGCGGATCATCGAGCGCATCCGCTCGAAGTCGTTTGCGACGTCGGTGGGCCTGATCGACGTGACCGCAAGTATCGGGCTAGCCGTTGTTGATTCCGGCGGCACGGTGAGCCAACTGATGGCCCGCGCCGATGCCAGCCTGCTTGAAGCGAAACAGTCGGGACGGGATCAACTGGTTCTTCACCGAGAGGCGGGGGCCATGCCGGCTGATCCCGAGAGTGTGGCCGGACCACCGGGAGCACACGCCGAATCGGCCGAGCCGAGCGCAACCGAGCACATCGTCCGGGCCGAGTAGTTTCGCTAGTGTTCCGGGACCCCGAGCAGACTCCTAGAGATCGCTGACGTCGACCACCCGAAGCGTTGGCGGAACATCGGTCGTGACCTGGTTGTAGCGCAGGCCCATCGTGCCGTGGCGATGGTGAGCGGTGTCGATCCAGTTTCCCTGGCCGGGATCATGGTCGGCCACGATGATGCGCACCGATCCATCGGCTTCGTACCGGGCGGTGTGTTTGTTCACGGTTACCTGCAGGCGCCGGTAGTCGAGCGATTCTTCCCACAGGTTGTTCAGCTGGAAGTTCCAGTAGAAGGCTTCGATGGGCGGGACGTCGATCACCAGTGCCTGACCAGGCTCCAGCGTCCAGTAGCCGTGACGGAACTTCTGGTTCGGGTCGCCCCAACCGTTGGCGGTGTCGCCCTTGGGAAGGAACTCCAAGGTGTTGGGTCGGTCGGCAAAGAGGTCCTCGACCCAGCCGATGAACATTCGGGCCACCCCGTGGACGTACAGCCCAGACATGGCCAAGCCCCGGGTGAGCTCGGTGGCGCTGAGCGCCCCGGGCCCTTCGACTGGCGGATTCAGACACTCGATGTGCAGGTTGGACACCACTTCCGAAGTGCGGTCCAGGTAGAAGTTCCGAATGATGATGGTGGTGGTCTCGGGCGACATCCTTAGCCACCGCTGGTCGGGCTGCAGCTCCGCTGGCTCGTCGACGCTGACAATCAGGTCGATGAACTCGTCGCCATCGGTGGCGTTCGACTCGATCACGTCTTGGCAACCGGGCGTGGCCGCGCCGGCCCCGTAGCCACCCGAGTAGGCGCCGATGCTGAGATATCCGACCGTTCCTCGGGTGCCAGCGATCCGGTAGCGGTAGGCCGGATCGATGGGCACGTTCTGGTAGTAGGAGTCGGGGTTGTCACACCCGATCTTCAGGTTGTGGGGGATCGGGAGGATGTCGGCGAATACCCGGTCGCCGTTTTCGATGAAGGCATGGAGGCCGCCCCGGGTCAGCCGGGACAGATAGCGAAAACCTTCGATGCGATCGAGGTCGTCGGTGCTGTGATCAAGGATCAACTGGCCCGCCGACTTCAGCGAGTCGCAAAAGTCCTCCCAAGCCTTACCCGAAACCGCATCGTTGAGGTAGGGATCTGCTTCGTTGTCTGCCGTCATCGGTGGACCGGCTCAGCGGCGGGGTCCACCGCGGTCGCCGGGCCAGCGGCTGCCACCGATGACGTCGGCGTGGGGCCAGAACGCATCAGGGTCGAGTGGGCCGGCCTTGGTGATGTTGCGAGCCTTGGCCTGATGGGTAACCAGCTTGGCGGAAACGTCGCCGGCAACTGGCAGGTAGCGGGCGATCGGATCCCAGGGGCTGTCGAGCAGCTTCAGTTCGCCGTCGAGATTCTCGACATGTTTTTGTTCGAACGTGGTAGCGACGTCGACCACCACTGGAGCGAAGTCGTATTCCTTTTCCACCCCACCCACAGCCCGGCTGTACTTGGTCCACCATTCGTGTTCGGTGAAGTCGCCATCTACCGGTTCCCCCGGGCCGGTCACATCGCCGGCGTACTCAATGAAGGTGTAACCCTGATGGATCGTTCGGGCGCCGATGTGGTCGCCGAGGCGGAAGTACTCGATGTCGCACAGAAACTTGGGCTGACCGTTCAGCTCGCCACTGATAAAGACGGCCGCTTCCTGGTCGATCCCCATGCCCAGGTTGTACTTGCCTTCCACACCGTTGAACTCGGCCGGCACCTTCACACTCACGCCGTATTCCGGTTCGCCCTGAATCGGCACGCAGTAGATACCGATCTGCACCGTCGGGTCGAGTGGGGTCAGGCCGGGCGGCAGAAGAGGGGCGATGTTGGCCTCTTCGGTGCGGTAGTTGATGACCAGCTTGGGCCAGCCGGCCACCTCGCCGGGTCGGCTCATCGGATTCTCGGTCATGGCGTAGCTCCTTGGCTGATCTGTATTGGGTGGTTGGTGGTCTTGTCGGGGTGGTTGGTCTCTGGGGTGGGGAAGATTGGGTCGAGCGGTCGGTCAGGGATGGTTGGTCAGAGATGGTTGTCGATTACCGCTTGAAGGGTGATTTCAAAAAGCTTGTTTAAGTCAGGCTCGGTAGCGAGGGCATCGAGGGTGGAGCGGTCGAGTTCGGCCTCGGAAGCGGCCCACACCGCGGTCGTGCGCCGATCCCTGGGGATCGACGATTCATCCCGCAGGGCCAGGACCAGGAAGCCGGTGACGGTGGCCCGGATACTTTGCAAGGCCAGGGCCGCTTCGGGCCCAACCAATCCGGCCGCTTCCAGTTCGGTGGCCAGCACCACCTCGAACGGGTACTGCAACAGCGAACTCGACCCGGCCTGGTGGGCGAGCGACGTGATGGCCCGATGCTCGATCGAGCTTTCCCAGATGTGGGTGGCGGCCGACATGATGCGATCCCGCGGCTTTTTGCCCTTGATGGGGCGCGCCGCAAGCCGCTCCGACTGGTGCCGGATGATCTCGGTCACGAGTTCGTCGCGACTACCGACGTGCCAGTAGATCGTGGTGGTGGCCACGTTTAACTCGGTGGCGAGCCGCCGCATCGAGAGGGCATCTGGCCCTTCGGCCTCTACCAACTCGATGGCCTTGGCCACCATGTCCGCTCGATCGAGACCGGCGCGTCGACCGGTGCCGGGGGTTGCCCCCTTGACCCTTTTGGCAGTCTCGGCTCGCTTGGCTGGCTGGGCCATCTGTTCTCCCCGGTCCGGCGATGTTCCTCCGGTCCGATGTCGGTAACTGATCGGTGACTGGTTTGTGTCGCTTCGATGTTGCGTCGAGCGCATCGGTCTGTAACAGTGTGCAAGTAACACTATGACAGTGTTCTAGTTCTAGCAACCAGTTCTGGGCAAGAGGAGCCGACATGCCAAACCCCGTCGAAGGAATTGACCAGACCAACACGCCCTACATCATCGTGTCCTCCGACACCCATGCCGGGCTGTTTGTCGAGGATTATCGCGAGTACCTCGACTCGTCGGTGCACAAACAGTTCGACGAATGGCTCGTCGATCGTCACGAGCATCGAGCCATGGTTGAAGAGATGAACGGCGAATATGTCGAGCAGTGGGAGCGGGAGAACGAGGTGGGCCTCAAAGGGGCCTACGACCCGGCCATTCGTGACAAGACGCTCGACGCCGATGGCATCGCCGGCGAGATCATCTTCGCCGATGGCGACGCGGTGACGGGTATGGAAGCGCCGCCCTTTGGCGCCGGCCTTCAGGCCGGCATGATCACCGACCCGAAACTGGCCTGGGCCGGCGCCCGGGCCCACAACCGCTGGCTCGAAGAGTTTTGTGCCACCAACCCTCCCCGCCGTGCCGGTGTGGCCTTGGTGCCGATCACCCACGGGGTTGAAGAGTCGGTGAAGGAGATCGAGGCCCTGGCCGGCAAGCCGGGCATCCGCGGCATCATGATCCCAACGATGTGGCACGACAACCCGTCCTATGGGGCCGAGCACTACGACCCGGTTTGGGCCGCCTGCGCGGAAGCCGACCTGGTGGTACACACCCACTCCGGTGAAGCCGACACTGAGTCCTACAACGAGAACATGGCCCAGTACATGCTCGAAGTGGCCTTCTGGACCCATCGCCCGCTCTGGCAGCTACTGCTGGGGGGCAAGTTCGACAAATTCCCGAACCTCAAATACGCGCCCGTCGAATGTGGCTCGTGGTGGCTGGGCGACCTTCTCTTTAAGACCGATGCCATGTTTGGCGGTCGGAACTGGAAGGTAAAGAAGATGGCATCGCGAACCCAGGGCCTGATCGAACGCCTGCCATCGGAATACGTCGGCACCAACGTGTTCGTGGGCGCCTCAACCATGAGCAAGGTCGAACTGCGCCGTCGCTACGCCAACGGCATCGACGCCCTGATGTGGGGCACCGACTACCCGCACCCCGAGGGCTCCTGGCCCAACACCCAGGAGCGGCTCGAAACTGACTTCCGCGATATTCCGGTGGAAGAAACCCGGCTGCTGCTCGGCCTCAACGCGGTGCGCTGCTACAACCTCGACATCGACGGCCTGACCAAGATCGCCGCCGATATCGGACCCACCCCGGAACAACTCAACCAGGATCTCAACCTGCGGACGCCGCCCAACGCCATCCGCGAAGCCCGCTTCTGGTTCGACGACTACAACATCGAGTGGAAGGACTAACCGTGGCCGACAGCACCACCGACGCCGAGAAACACATCATCATCAGCGCCGACACCCACTGCGGTGCGGCACTGCTCGACTACCGGCCCTACCTCGAAGCGAAGTACCACGCCGAGTTCGACGAGTGGGCCGAGTACATGCAGGCCAGCATCGCCCGCCGCAAAGAGCTCTTTAAAGATATGGAACGCTCGCCCGACGAAGTCGGCGTCGACGGCGACCCCGAGGTGTTTGGCTACCGCAACCACTCTTCCGAACAGCGTCTTCAAGAGCAACAAGAAGACGGTGTTGTCGCCGCGGTGTTGTTCCCCAACACCCAGCCGCCGTTTGCCCCACCACCGGCGACCTCGTTCGAAGCACCGCCGTACTCTGACAACTTCGAACACCGCTGGGCCGGCCTAAAGGCCCACAACCGATGGCTGGCCGACTTTGTGAGCGAAGCACCGGAACGCCGCGCTGGCATCTTCCAAATCTTCCTCGGTGATGTCGAAGGCTCGGTAGCCGAAATCGAATGGGCAGCGGAACAAGGGCTGCGCGGGGGAGTGCTGGTACCGGGCGCCCCGCCCGACTCGCCTTTTGAGCCGCTCTACTCCAAGAGCTACGAACCGATCTGGGCCGCGGCCGCGGCGGCAGGAATGCCGCTGAACCACCATGCCGGTGGTGCCACCCCCAACTTCGGCAACCACTTCCCATCGTCGCTGGCCATGTTCATGCTCGAGGTGCAGTGGTGGACCCAACGGGCCCTTTGGCACCTGATGTTCTCCGGTGTCTTCGAACGCCACCCCGAACTGCCCTATGTGATCACCGAGACCGGCACCGCATGGGTGCCCGACACTCTCGCCAAACTCGACAGCTTCCATCACCGGATGAAGTACTCCAAGTACGGTTCGGAATCGATCTTCGGCGGCCAAGCCGTGGCCACCATGTCGCTCACCCCAACCGAATACTTCAACCGGCAGTGCTACATCGGCGCCTCGTTCCTGCGGCCCGCCGAGACCACCATCGCCCAGGAGCAGGTGGGCGTCGACCGGATCATGTGGGGCTCCGACTACCCCCACATCGAAGGGTCCTACCCCCACACTCACGAGCATCTGCGGCTCACCTTCGCCGACATCGCCCCGCAAGACGCAACCAAGATGCTCACGACCAACGCCGCCAACGTCTACAACTTCGACCTCGACGCACTGCGTCCGTTGGCCGAGCAGTACTGCCCCACCAAGGAATTTGTGTCCACCCCCATCAGCTACAGCGAGATTCCGGAACGAGCCAAGGGCTGCCCCGGAATGAACCCGCTCAACCAGGTCCAGGAAGTGGCAGAAGTCGCATGAGTGACGGCACCGAAGTAGACAACATCGACCCGATGGAAATCGCCGGAATGGTCGCAGTGGTGACCGGTGGCGCCGGAGGTATCGGCAAAGGCATCTGCGGTGCGCTGCTTCGCGCCGGAGCCACCGTGGTCATCGCCGATATCGAACAGGCCGCCATCGATGCCGCAGTCGCAGAACTTTCGTCGCAGGGGCCGATCTCCGGCATGCAGACCAACATCGCCGACGAGCACTCGGTGAGAGCCCTGGCCGACCACGTCTATGCCACCCACGGCAAGTGCAACCTGCTCTACAACAACGCCGGTGTCACCTCAGGCGGAGGCGGGAAACCCTGGCAACAGGAGCCCAACGACTGGCGCTGGTGCTTCGGCGTCAACGTGTTCGGCACCGCGATCTGCGTCAGCGAGTTTGTGCCGCGAATGATCGAGTCCGGCGAACCGGGCCAAATCATCAACACCTCATCCGGCGATGGCGGCTTCGCCCCGGTCCCGACCGCCTCGGTCTATGCCGCGTCGAAGGCCGCGGTGTCCTGCTTCACCGAAGCGCTCCACCACAACCTGGTGAGCGAAGGAACCAACCTGCGGGCGTCGGTGTTTTACCCGTCGGGCGGGCTGCTACGCACCGGGCTATTCACCGCCAGCCGCAACCGGCCCGAGGAACTGCAGCGCGTCGGCGATGCCACCGGCCGCAAGAGCATGACCTTCGACGAGATGAAGGAAATGCTGGCCAAGGCCGGTCGCGACGTTACCGAAGCCAACCTCGACGAGCTCGGCGACTTCGTGGTGGACAGAACTGCAGCCCGTCAGTACATCATCATCATGGACCTGCGCGAAACCATCGACCTGCTCCACCGTCGAGCCGACGCCATCGAAAAACTCGACGTTCCACCCCACCACGGCATGCCTGTTTCATAGCGTTCCCCGGCCAAACCCCGAAATGTCGGAACTATGCGACAACGTTTGTCGTTTTCTTCCGACATTTCGGTTTGGTTGGTCGGTTTGGTTGGCTAGGTCTGGCAGACCTTGAGGAGTAGGGGTCGGGGGTTGATGCGGTTGCCGAAGCGGCCGTTGGGTCCGATCTCGAAGTGGAGATGGGGCGGGGTGTTCCGAGCGTTGCCCGTTTTGCCGAGGGTGCCGAGAACCTCACCGGCTTCGACATGGCGAGGGGTGTCGTCGGCGATCGTGTCCATATGGCCGCCGAAGTAGTAGTGGCTGCCGTCGTCGGAGTTGATGCGGAACGAGTTGCCCTCACGGCTGCCGTTACGAGTGAACCAGGCCCAACCACTGGCCGGGGCCACCACCGGGCGTCCGATCGGCGTAAAGATGTCGTTGCCCTGGTGGCGCCGGCCACCGGACCGGGCCGCCTGCCAATCGACCCCGAGGGCAACCTTTCCTGTGACCGGACACACCGACATTCCGCCGGTGTAGCTGCCGTCAGTCGTCGGAGCGAAGGTGAGCGGCCCCCGTTCCTGAGTCGGGGTGTCAGGGGTGATGATGCCAGCGTCGCCGCCGCGGTCTTCACGATTGAGGTTGCGGTAGCCGCACCGCCGAGGAGCATCACGCTTGTAGGTCGGGATCACCCACTTGCCCTGTCGCCCCGCCTTGAAGTTGAACCTGAAGTTGGTGTGGCCGCCCTTGATCGACGGCATACGAAACACCGCATGGGAACCCTCGACGTACTTGACCAGTTTGTCGTCGAAGAGGTCGCTGAGCTTTCCGTACACCTGAGGACCGGCGATTCCGTCGATGTCGCGCCCGCTGAAGTAGCGGCGCTGGAACGGTAGGAGAAGATCCTCCATCGAGCCCGGCCCCCACCATCCATCAACGTGATCTTTCAGGTCGAGACCAAGATGGGCAGCCAACAACGCCTGAATCAGGGCGGCGTGCTCGCCAGCCATGCGATCCTTCTTGAAGGCAAACAACACCGGCGCCTCCGCAGCCAGGTTGGCGTGACCCCACTCGGCGCGCATATTGCACTTCGGCCGCTTCTCGGCGGCGGCGTTCACCCGGTCCGGGACAATCACCCCGAATCCTGAGAACAGCACCACAGTGGCCAGAAAGCCAACCAGGATGTGCCATCTCGGTCTTGGCGGGGGTTCCGAGTCGGCAGGTTGATCAGAGCTTGACGATCCAATCGACACCATCGGCGTGGCAGCTCGCGTGCGAAGTCTCATGCATTCTCCCGAAGAGGTGGGCGGGTCCTGGTGGGTTCTTGCGGTGATCAAATTCGGTTGGATGGAGCGCAATCCGACGGATCGGCGCGCGTGGAAGCGACGCCGCGACAAAGAAGTCACCGAGCGCGCGCAACGGGAAGCTGAACGCGGGACGGTCGGGGGGTGCGCCTGTGGACGTGAAAAGTTAGTCGGACTTCACACGAGTGTGTTGTCGCCCCCGGGACATTTTTTCGAATTTGTTGTTGCGGCCGGTCCAGGCCCCGGTCCTCGAACGCCAATTCAAGGTTTCCCTGCTGATTACGATGAATCCGGAGCCCAGGACAGCCCACCCGAATCGGAACTTGCATGATGTCTATCCCGACTGTTCGGCTGACCGCCGAAGACGCTGCGGACCAACTTGATAGAGCCCTGCGGGAGTTCGGCTTTGTCCAGCTGGTCGGCCACGGTGCCTCCGCTGCAGCGGCGGCTGCGCTTCGTGACCACGGCGATGCCTTCTTTGCCCTGTCGCCCGAAGTGAAGAGCCGGTTTGTCCACCCGGCTCCGGAGGCCAATCGCGGGTTCCGGGCCAAGGGCGCTGAAGCCCTCAGCTACAGCCTGGGGCAGCCGTCGCCACCGGACCTCTTCGAGAGCTTCAATTGCGGAGCCGACGACCGGGTCGACGGAACGCCGCTGTTCCAGAGCACCCCCTGGCCCGATGATGTCGTGCCCGGTTTCGCAACTGCCGCCCATGGCTGGCTGCGGGAGATGGAGAACCTCAGCGCCCGCCTCGACCGGATCCTCGGAGACCTCCTCGGGATCGACCTGGCGACCGTCTCCACCGCCGGGCCCGACACCATGGCCATCATCGACTACCGCCCCGGACCCGATGGTGAAGAAACCCCGGTGGCAGGTCAGCAACGGATGGGTGCCCACAGCGACTACACCAGCTTCACCATTCTCGATGCCGACCCGGTGCCCGGGCTGCAGATCATCGGTTCCGATGGACGCTGGCTCGATGTGACGCCCGAGCCCGACGGTTTGTTGTTGAACATCGGCGATGTGGTGGCCATGCTCACCAACGATCGCTGGCCCTCGACCCTGCATCGAGTGGTGCCCATGGCCGATGGGTGCGCTCCGACCCGTCGCTCGGTCGCCTACTTTCACTATCCCGACCGCGACTACCTGATCGGGCGGCAGCCACTGGCCGATGCCATCGACGAATCCCGATATCAGCCGGTGACCGTGGCCGAACATCTGCTGGGCAAGCTCACCGCACCGAAGCTGAACCAGCCACCAACCAGCGCATCCACCGCTGGCGATCGTCTCTAGCGGAGAGAAGTCGGGCTGAACCCTCCGTCGATGCTTCGGCCTGGCCGGCTGTCAGCGCCAGCGGTCAGAACCGTTCTGGCCTACGGTACGGGGACGGTTCGCGGCTGCTGCGAGCCATGGTTAGGACACGGAGGTTGGGATGGCCGAGGAACGGGTGACGTTGGAGATCGATGGCTCGATCGCCACGATCACGAACCGCAACATCGAGAAACACAACGCATTCGATGACTCCATGGACGCTCGGCTCTTCGAGATTTTCGACGAGCTGATCGACACCCCCGCGGTGCGGGCCGTGATCTGGCGAGGCGAGGGAAAAAGCTGGTCATCGGGCCGCGATGTGTCGGCGATCGGCACCAACGTCACCGACCTGACCCACCATGAACTCATGACCCGCGGCCTGCGCGGCATCCAAAAGATCTGGAAGATCGAGGCGCCGATCATCGTGGCTATCCAGGGTTGGGCTATCGGCGGTTCGTTCCAGCGAGCCCTCCTGTGCGACGTGCGCATCGCCGCCGAGGGGGCCAAGTTCATGCTGCCCGAGCTGGGCCACGGTGTGATCCCCGACACCGGCGGCATGGGAGTGCTCTACCAGATGGCGGGTCATGGGCTGGTCAGCGACATGGTGCTCACCGGTCGCCGACTCTCCGCCGAAGAGGCGTTGTCGCACGGGATTGTGAGCCGGGTGGTGACACCCGAGGAGCTGCACGCCACGGCGCAGGAGATGGCGGAGAAGATCGCCGCGTCACCCGCGGTCACGGTAAAGATGGCCCGGCGGGTGATCCAACACCTGGCCCGAGAAGAGCAGTTCTCGTCGATGGAAGACGAACTGATCTATCAGACGTTCGTGAATCAGTCGGCCGACTTTGCCGAGTTCCGGGCCGCTCGAGCCCAAGAACGCGAACCCAACTACCGAGGTTCGTAGCCAGTCTCGCTACAGCTGAGTGAGGCGTTTGGCGAACTTGATATTGGCGGTGTTGGCCGGGTCTTGCAGCGCGGTCAGAGCAACCGGCCAGTCCGGCAGCGAGAACACGTCGCCATCGTCGTTGATCAGAATGAAACGATCGAGGCTGGAAAGAAACGTGCGATCGTGACTCACCGCCAACACGGTGCCGACAAACCCGTCAAGGGCCTGTTCCAACGCTTCCGATGACTCGATATCAAGGTTGTCGGTTGGCTCGTCCAGCAACAACACGTTGTGACCCTCCAGTTCCAGACAGAGCACCTCAAGCCGAGCCTTCTGGCCCCCCGAAAGCGTGTCGAACTCCTGTCGGGCCTGGCCCGAGAGCCCGTACCGCCCGAGCGACTTCATGGCCGCCTCCTCCGCGGTGACCCGCTCGCGCACGATGGCCAGGGCCTCACGGCCGAGGAAGTCGGGTCGATCGTTCACCTGGGTAAAGGTGCCGACGCTGGTGCGAGGGCCCAGGACCATCTCGCCGAGATCGGCCTCGATCTCGCCCGCCAAGGCCCGCAACAGATGGGTCTTCCCGGTGCCGTTCGGGCCGATCAAACCCACCCGCTCACCGAAGTGGATCTCATCCGAGAACGGCAGAAACAGGTCACCAACCGACAACTCGCGCATGTCGATCACCCGCCGGGCCGAGTCGGCCCCGCGCAGCTTGACGTGAATGTGCTGATCGGGAACTGGCGGCGGGGGAGGGCCGGCGGCCACGAACTTCTCCCAGCGGGTCTCGGCCCCGTTGGCCTTGGTGGCGTTCTTGAAGTTCAGCGCGGCCCGCTGCTTCATGATCTTCATGTGGCGGTAGAGCCGACGCTCCTCATCATTCCAGCGCTTGAGCGCGTCGCCGAGTTGGGCCTGACGCTGCTCACGAGCCTCGGCAAAGGTGGCGTAGGACCCACCGTGCACCCAACAGCCACCACCTTCGAGGACCACCAATTTGGTGGCGCAGCGTTCCAGCAGCGTGCGATCGTGGCTGACCATCAAGATGGTGGTGGGGCAGGCTTTGATCTGGCTTTCGAGCCACACCCGGGTCGGAATATCGAGATAGTTGTCGGGCTCATCCAACAGCAGCACATCGGCGCCCGCATTCAACAAGAGATCCAATACCAACCGCTTGCGTTCGCCGCCCGAGAGCTCGCCCACTTTCCGGGTAGCGAAGTCCTCGACGGGCGACTTGACGCTGCGATCGGCGGCCGCCGCCCACTGGGCCTCGAGGTCATAGCCACCTAAATCGCCCCACGTGGTCAGGGCTTCGGCATAGGCCATGCCGTCGTCGGTGCCGTCGGCCATCGCCTTCTCGGCGGCTACCAGGGCCTGGCCGGCGGTGCGGAGTTCGGGAAGGGCAACCTCCAACAACATCTCGCGCAGCGACTGCTCGGGGTTCGACATGCCCACGTCTTGGGTCATGGTGAGCACCTTGCCGCTGACCGCCACGTCTCCACCGTCGGCGGCCAGTCGGCCCGCGAGAATGTGCAGAATCGTGCTCTTCCCGACACCGTTGGGGCCAACAATCGCGGCGTGGTCCCCTGGTGACACGCCAAAAGAAATGTCAAAGAACAACGAGTCCGACCCGGGTGGGGCGTAGTCGAGATCGGATACAACAATGCTGGCCACACCCCATCATGGGCCAAGACGACCCGTTCACCACCACAAGTTTCCAGCCGGTTTGCGGGCGCACCGTCGCTCGGGATGCAAGGCTCGGAGAACGCGTCAAGAACAACGCGATGAGAAACAAGGAGACAAACCGTGCCAGAAACCGATGATGGAACACTGCAGGGAGCCCACGCGCTGGTCACCGGCGGGGGCACCGGGATCGGTTTGGGAATCGCGCGCCGGCTGGCCGAGGCCGGCGCGGTAGTCACTCTGTCCGGGCGGCGGGTCGAGGTGCTCGACGAAGCCGCGGCCGTGCTTCGGAGTGAGCTGTCGTCGGCCGAGATCCGCACCGTGGGGTGTGACGTCACCGATGCCGATGCGGTCGAAGCGGCCGCAGACGCGGCAGCCGATTCCAATGGTGCTCTTCAGGTGGTGGTGGCTAACGCCGGCATGGGCACCGGAGGGCCGTTCCTCATGATGGAGGCCGAGACCCTGCGGAATGTACTGGACATCAACGTCGTCGGCGCCTTCAACACCATGAAGTCAGGCGGTCTGCGGATGCGGGACAGCGGCGGGTCGATCATCGCCATCTCGTCGATCGCCGGTGCCCTCGGTGGCCGCTTTCGAGCCGCCTACGGTGCCAGCAAGGCGGCCCTCGACATGATGGTCCGCAGTGCCGCCGATGAGCTCGGCGGCTTCGGGATCCGGGTGAACTCGATCCGCCCCGGCGTGGTCGAGTCTGAAGCGACAGCCATGATGTTCGAACACATGCCCCAGGTCATCGACGACTACGTTCGCCAAATGCCGCTTGGGTTCGTCGGCGACCCCGAAGACATCGGCGATGCGGCGGTGTGGTTGGCCAGCGCTCAGAGTCGGTGGGTGACCGGCCAACAGATCGCCGTCGACGGCGGCCATACGTTGCGCCGAGCTCCCGATCTGGAAGCGGCGATCAAGGCCCGCCTCGGCGACGACAAGTTTGCCGAAGTGGTCAAGCCCGGTTTCGGCCCCAACGGCTGACCGGGCTACCAGGAGACGTAACCATGAGTGCCTATGACCTGAGTGGCCGGGTGGTGATCATCACCGGTGCAACACGCGGGATCGGCCGGGGTATTGCCCATCACCTGGGTCGGCTCGGAGCCCGAGTAGTGATTACCGGACGCAAGCCCGAACGGCTCGACGCAGCGGTGGCGGAACTCGTGGCGCTCGACATAGAGCACCTGGCTGTAGCTGGTGATGTCGCCGACCGGGACGGCAACCTGGCACTGGTCGACCAGGTGGTCCAGCACTTCGGCCGACTCGACGGGATCGTGGCCAATGCCCAGTCGTTTCGCCCGGTTACCGCCCTCGAAGCGGTTACCGAAGCCGATTTGGATCTGTTGTTTAGCACCGGACCCAAGGCCACACTCTGGCTGATGCAGGCGGCCCACCCCCACTTTGTTGCCGCCGGTCGAGGTCGGATCGTGACGATGGGGACCGGGATGGGAATCACCGGCGCGCCCGGCTACGGACCCTATGGCGCGTCGAACGAAGCCATTCGCTCGCTGACCCGGACTGCGGCGCGTGAGTGGGGTCGCCAGGGCATCACGGTGAACTGCGTGCTGCCCGCCTCGGCCCAACATCGATTGGCGCCTGATGGGTCCGACCCAAGCCGCGAAGCGGCGTTTGCGGCCATGTACAAAGACCATCCGATTGGTCGAGACGGAGACCCCGAAGCCGACATCGCTCCGGCTGTTGCGTTCCTGCTTTCGGATGCCAGTCAATACGTCACCGGTCAAACGATGATGGTCGACGGCGGCGGCGTGATGCGGGCCTAACTCAGCTTGGTCCTGATCGGAGCTTGTATCAGCTTGTGTTGGGCATCTGGCTCAGCTTCTTGGCGGTTTGCGGCTGGCGCCGCGGATGTTGCTGCGCACACAGATGCCGCTGATGCTTGAAGCCTGGTCCGACGCCAACCAGGCCACGGTGGCAGCCACTTCGTGGGGCTCGGTCAGGCGTTCGAGGTTTAGCGACGCAGTGTGGGCTGCCACGCCACCGGGTTGGCGGTCGAGATAGGAAAGCAGCGGGGGAGTGGCGGTGGGGCCCGGTGTTACCGCGTTGGCCCGGATACTGAGATGGCCGTACTCGGTAGCCACCGTCTCCATCAGCGATATGACCCCAGCCTTAGCCGCGGCGTACCCGCCGAGGCCGGCCTGGCCTCCGATCCCGGCGCCAGACGACATCGACACGATCGATCCACCTCCGGCGGCCACCATCGGTGCCAGTACCGCCCGGGTGCAGAAGAAGACGGTGTCGAGGGTGGCTCGCTGCTGGAAGCGCCAGTCGTCGTCGGAGAGGTCGCCGATCAGCCCCGAGCGCGACACCCCGACGTTGTTGTACAGCACGTCGACCCGACCGTGTTCGGCTACTGCGGCATCAACCCACTCCTGGGCCACGGCTCCTTTCGATATGTCTCCGGGCGTACCCGCAGTAGCGGCGCCGGCCTCGATACATTCGGCAACAACGGAGGTAAAGCGATCCCCATCGATGTCGTTCAGCCAAAGCGTTGCCCCCTCTGCAGCAAACCGGAGAGCCACCGCCCGGCCGATGCCGGCACCGGCACCAGAAATCAGGCAGACCTTGTTCTCGAGCAGAGGCACCATCCCCTGAAGCTAACCGACCGCGGAATGCGGCGGGCAGTAGGTACGTTCAGTGGGTATGGAGCCCGAGCCGAGCGAACAACGACAGCAGTTGCTGATGTTGGGTTTCGGCTTGGTACTGGCGATGTCGCCATGGTTTGCCACCGCAGCAGTGCTGGGCCAGCTGCGAGAAGCCTGGAACCTGTCAAACGCCCAGGCCAGTTGGCTCACCATCGTGGTGCAGCTTGGCTTTGTGGCTGGAGCGGTTGTGTCGTCGGCCACCAACCTGGCCGACCGGCTCAGCCCCCGACGACTCATCCTGTGTGGCGCCGCCGCGGCTGCTACCGCCAACCTTCTGGTTGTTGTCGGCAACTCGTTCTCGTTTGCGTTGCTGGCCCGATTTCTTACCGGCGCCAGCCTCGCGTTGGTGTACCCGCCGGCCCTGAAGGCGATGTCGGCCTGGTACCGAAAAGGGCGGGGTATGGCGCTCGGGGTGATGATCGGAGCCCTGACCATCGGCTCCGGACTACCCCATCTGCTCAACGCCCTCGGCGAGATCGACTGGCGAGTGCTCCTGCTCGCCGTTTCTGTCCTCACCCTCGCCGGAGGCATCATCGCCGAACGGTTCACCAGCGAAGGTCCATATGCCGCACCATCGGCGGTGTTTGATCCGGCCCAGTTGCGCGCCATCGTGGCCAACCGAGACTTCCGACTGGCCAGCGCTGGATACTTCGGTCACATGTGGGAGCTCTACGCGATGTGGGCGTGGATCGCAGCCTTCTACGGAGACGTTTTCTCCTCGCCTCGGGTCGCCAGCCTCACCGCTTTCGCCGTCATCTCTGCCGGCGCCGCCGGATCGGTCTACGCCGGGGTGATGAGCGATCGACGCAGCCGAACCGATGCCGCCGCACTCGCCATGCGTTGGTCGGCATCGACCGCGGTAGTCACCGGGTTTCTTCTTGATGCGCCCCGACCCATCGTGGTCGGCGTCGGACTGGTGTGGGGATTTTGGGTAGTGGCCGATAGCGCCCAGTTCTCAGCCATCGTCACCGAAGTGGTCGACCATCGCTACGTCGGCACCGCCCTCACGATGCAGTTGGCAACCGGCTTTGTGCTCACCGTCTTCACCATCTTCCTGGTGCCGGTGATTCGCGACGCCCACGGTTGGGGCTGGGCGTTCCTCCTTTTGGCTCCGGGCCCGATGCTTGGGGCGTGGGCGATGCGGGCGCTGCGGATCGGTCCCCGGAAAGCGCCGGAGCCCGAACCGGCACCTCTGCCCGAAACGGCGTGGGTCAGCCCGTTTTTCTAGGACAGAAGGGATCTGATCGGTAGCCGCCCGCTCCAATGGGTGCCTCTCGGGGGACGCGGCTAGGGTTCAGACCGGAATGAACTGGAATGCTTCGAAATGCATCTCGCGGCGCGAGGCTATCGCTGGGAGCCATGTTGGGGTTTGTGGCCGGTGTTGCCACAGTTGGAAGTCATGACACGGATTCGAGTGTCGCCGGCTGGTGCCCTTGCTGTCTTCTTTGCTGCGCTGGGCCTTGGTCTTGTCGCGGGCCCTGCTGCGGGTCAATCAGCTGACGCCGAAGTGGGGAGTTTTGTCGGCAGTCCCCAGGGAACACTCTTTGGGTGCACGGTTGAAGTCGCCGGCGGCGAAGTTGGCGAACCGGCATCGATCGACGAGCTGGCCCTGGCCCTTAAGGACAACCCAGCCTGCACCACCTTCGAACTGAGCGGTCACTTCTCCGGCACTACTCCGGTGATCATCAACCGGGCGGTCACCATCACCGGACTGGCTTCGAAGCCAAACCCGGTGCTCTGGGGTTCGACACTACGACTTGAGGCACCGCACATCGCCGTGAGGCAATTGCACTTCCGGCGTCAGACCGGAACGGCCATCACCGTTGGCCGCAGGGAGGGCATCCTCGGGCCAGCCCAGCGCGCCGACGGCGCCATCATCGAGAACAACCGCTTCACCGAGAGCTTCAACGACGGGGTGTTCGCGGGGGCGGTGATCCAGGTGGCTGGCATCGACGGCAACTCGGTGACGCCGACAACGGCAGAGCCCATCACCATTCGATCGAACGAGATCCTCGACTACGGCCGCAATCCGGTGGACTACCGAGGCGATGACCCCGGTATCGACGAGATCTCGAGCCGCTTCTTTCACGGCATTCGGGTGGGCCGGAGCCAGCTGCGGGCCGACCGAAGTGAGGCCCCCTACACCTTTAACCCGATGCGCCAGCGAGTGGCGGGGCCCGATGGCCGGGTTCGATCGGAGCCGGTACGGGTCATTATCGAAGACAACACGATCAAGACCGATGTTGCGTGGGGTAGCGGTTACCACTCGGCGGTCCAGGTCCACGACCCAAGCAGGATCGAAGGCAACTGTGTCGTCGGTGGCGATATCGGCATCGAAATCAAAGGCCACGACAACGTGGTGACCGGCAACAAGCTGGTCCGGGTAGTCCGGCGGAACCGTCACGCCTCCGGTGCCGCCCTCTACCAGCGAGACGGCGATCGAAACCGGTACACCGAGAACCTGGTGGTGCAGTCCACGCTCGGCTTTGAGGCCTACAGCGGGTCCAACAATGTGTTCTTCCGCAATGTGGTGCTTGGCAGCCGGGTAAGTATCGGTCGAATTCATGGCGCCTACCACGGAGGGTCCCGCGGCGACACCGATATCGCGGTGGACGAGCCCGATCTCCTGACCGGCCAAACCACCTACCGGTTTGCCTTCGAGAACTCGTTGATCGCCCACAACACCTTCGCCAACAACAACGGTGGCATCCACTGGCATCTCCCCGAAGCCGGCAAGTGGGAGCTGCCCAATCGCATCTTGCTGCGGAACAACACCTTCGACCGGGGTCGGCGGGCGCTTCACGAGAAGCAGGCGGTGCTTGACCTCGGCGATGAACCACCGGCGCAAGCGCTGCTGCTGGAGCGATGGCTGCGGGCTCTCAACTCCGCCGACGGCAACAACCTGGCCAACGGCTTCCGGTGGAACCGGCTTCCAGGAAAGACCGCCATCCGGCCAATGCAACCGCGGGCCGAACTACCGAACCGCTGGACGCCCTACACCCGCAACGGAGTAGGCGCGGGCCAAGGCATCGGTGCAGCAGTCGAAGCCTGCAACTAACCGACCTCTGTCCTCGGCGACTAATTGGTCCACTTGGGGTAGTAGTTGGCCGGACCCATCTCGCGAACATCGCTGAGCCAGTCGCCGTCGTAGGGCCAGTCAGCCTCGGACCCCTCGGTTGGGCCCTGCCAGAATCGATTTAGGGGACCCTCGGGGCCGGGCTCGAGGGACCAGGCCTGCCGGCGATAGGCGAAGTTGTCGGGCACCAGTTCCTGGGCCGCTTTGAAGTGGGGTATTGCCGCAGCATGGTTCCCCGCTACCTCGAGATGGGTGGCCAACTCGAAGTGGGCATGGCCTCTGGCCGCGTCAGCGTTGCGTGGTCCGGACCGCTCCACCACCTGCTCGGGTGAGAGTGCGAACGGGCTCTCAGCACCGTTGGTGATCCAATCGCGCAACGCCGCCTCGTAGGCCGGAGGGTCGGCCTCGATCTGCATGGCCTCGCCAAAGATCTCCAGCATGCGCGGCGGCAACTCGGCTGGATCGCCGATGTTCATGTTGCGCTCCATCTCGATCGATGGGGGCGCCGGTGCCGGTTCGGCGGGCCGGACGATCATGCCATCCTCATCGATCCACACCGCATTGGGGATGTTGATCACCCCAAACAGCTCGGCCACCCGATGATGCTCGTCGATCAGCGACGGGTGCTCGGGGCTAGCGGCCTCGATGAAGGGACGACAGGCTTCGACGCCGGCGGCATCGATGCCGACCGTCACCACCTCGACACCCTGCTCGGCCACTTGGCTGCGAAAGGCCTGCCACACGGGCAGGTCAGCCGAGCAACCTCAGTAGGGCGACCAGGCCACCAACAGCACCTTTTTGCCCCGGAGGGAGGCCAACTCGAACATCTCGCCGTCAACGGTGGGCAAGGTGAGGTTCGGGGCCTCGGCAGTGGCCAGGGCCCGCGAGCCGATCGACTCCGGACCGAGAGCCCAAAGGCCGGCATCGGCGTCATGAACCAGCGGTAGACCAAGTTGTGCGGCCAGTGGTTCCAGTTCAATGGTGTCGCCCGTGATCTGCTCGGTGAGCGGAATGCAGACCTCCCCTTTGCAGGCCCCCTCCGGCTTGAGTTCCCAGCCAGTTCGGCTTTCGAAATCGGCCCGGTCGACGGTCAGCGTGTTGGTGATCATGACACGAGACTAGACGGCGCCATGATCACGTACCGATGAAACCAAACGGCGGGGATCGGTTGGCTTGTCCCTACACCTGGGTGGTGGTGGGGCCGGCGGGGGAGTCTTTGAACATGGCTTCGCTGTCGAAACCGATCCTGGTGTCGGGCGCGATGCGGATCACGACCCGGCCCGGCGTGTCGAGATGGCCGGCGAACGCGGTCTGGGCGTCGACGCTGGCTGGGCGAACCTTGGCCGCCAGCGTGGGATAGAACCAGGCCTTCGTGGCGTCGTCTTCCAGCACCTCAGCGTCACCCTTGTAAGTGACGGCCTGGCTGATTCCGATGTTGGTGCCGCGACTGGAGATGGCCAACGCCACCCGGGGTCGGGCCTCGACCGCCGACACCCGTTTGCGCCGACGGGTACAGGTAACCCAGAACGCGCCCTCGTTAAACACGAAGTTCATGATCACCCCGACCGGCTCATGTGCTTTCGTGGTCCACATGAAGGTGCACTCGGTCTGCTTGTCGAGCAGTTCCTGTTCCCGAGCGTTGGACAACTCGTACATCGACACGTCGTCGTAGCTATCGGCGTACTCTGCGTCGGCCTGGTTCATGATGACTCCTCCCGCCCCTACGCTGGTGCGCTGCCGCCCCAGCTGTCCCAGTGCAGGGAGCTTTCGAGGGGATTGCGGTTGCCGGGTTTGAAGTCGGTGCCCTTGGTGTAGGCGATCGGGATCAACGCCACCTGCACCATCTCGGCGTAGGGGATGCCAAGAATCTCGGCCGCCTGCTCTTCAAACATCGAATGCAGGGTGGTCCACGACGTGCCCAGCCCGCGCTCGCGCGCCGCCAACATGAAGCTCCAACTAGCTTGCACGATCGAGCCGATCGTTGCCGAAGCGGTGGCCCAATCCGGATTTTCCGGGGTGCGCCCCGGCATCACCGGAATCAACATCGCCGGCGCCTTCTCCATGTTGTCGGCCAGATACTGCGCCGACGAAGCCGAACGGTCGTAGGACGCCTTCACGTCGGGATCGTCACCGGTGTAGATGTTGCCGATGGCGAAGGGCAGGTCGATGTAGATGTTCCAGGCCTGGCGATACAGCTCGGCCAGCGCCATCCGCTTATCGGGATCGGTCACCACCATCCACTGCCAACCCTGCGAGTTCGAACCGCTCGGCGCTTGAAGCGCCAGTTCAAGACACTCCTTGATCACCTCCGGCTCCACCGGACGATCAAAATCCATCCGCTTGCGCACCGCCCGGGTCGTGCTCAGCACCTCATCGACCGAAAGGTCCAGCTTCATCGACGTTTCCCCCAACTCGTGTGGCCCCGAACCTCGAGGCCTCAGCCCCGAACGTAGCCGCGAAGTATCGGCTCTACATCAGAACGAACCGATTGGTATGTTTCGTCGACGGTTCAGGCCTTCACCGCCGGCATGACCTGCTCGGCGAAGCGTTCGATGGGCTCGGTCGATTCCGGGTTGCCGAAGTCCATCACGAAGTAGCTGATTCCCAACCCCCGGTAGCGGGTGAGCAGCTCGACCAGCTTCTCGGAATCCTCGTCGGTTTCCGGCAGCGGCTTTTCGATCGTGGTGCACTGAACGATGGCATCGGGATCCCTCCCAGCACCGGACGCAGCTTCGGCCACGATGTCCCACTTGCGCTTCCAGTCCTTGGCCGCAGCGGCCTCGTCGGCGCCACCAACAAAGCTGTTCCAGATGTCGGCCTGACGCCCAACCAGTGGCAGACCAACCTTTGGCCCCGACGCACCGATACAGATCGGCGGAACCACCTCCGGTAACGGCGGCGCCGCTGCTTCGGTGATCTGAAAGTGCTCGCCGCTGTAAGTCGGGAGGTCCTCGGTCCACATCAGCCGACAGATGTCGATGGCCTCATCGAGCTGGGCGAACCGCACCGACGCTTTCGGGAAGTCGTAGCCGTAGGCCTCGTACTCGTCGCCCCGCCAACCGGCTCCGATCCCCAGTATGAAACGGTTCTTGGAAAACACCTGGAGGGTGGCCGCCATCTTGGCGGTGAGCGCCGGCGGTCGATAGCCAACGCCCAGAACGTGATGGCACACCTCGACGTTGTCGAAGCGGGCGGCGATCCACGTGAGCGTTGTCCACGCCTCCATAAACGGATCGGTCTTGGCATCAAAGCCGTAGAAGTGGTCGGCGATCCAGACCGCATCAAAGGAGTTGGTGGCGGTCGGCAGAATCCGATCGACCTGCGAAACCACAATCGGCTGGTGATCACTCCACTGATTCCCGATCACCGGGGACAACCATCCGAACTTCACATCATGCATGGCCACACTTCTACCGCATCGCTCATCCGAACGCATTCGATCGCCGGCCGGACAACGCTGAGGGCAACGAGGGTTTGGTCGAACTGGTCCGCCGATCGAGATCTGTGACGCCCAGCGCGCCAAAAACAGCGCGTCAGGCGTCACAAATCTTGAAGGGCGGGTTGGGCTAGGTTGGCGGCCATGACCGGACGACTTGCAGACAAGGTGGCCATCATCGTCGGCGGGGCGAGTGGCTTTGGCCTCGCCACCGCCCAGGCGTTTGCTCGCGAAGGAGCCCACGTGGTGGTGGCTGGCCGCCGAGTCGACCTGGCCCGCGAGGTGGGGGAGTCGCTCGGCGGGTCGGGGGTGGAGTGCGACATCACCAACTACGACCAACTCAACGCCATGACCGACCAGGTGATGGCCGACCACGGCCGCATCGATATCGGCGTCAACTATGCCGGCTATCAACAGTCGATGACGGTGCGGGAGATGACGCCGGAACTGCTTGAGCCGATGGTGGCGGTTCAGTTCAACGGAGCGGTCTACTTCATCCGAGCCATGGGTAACGCCATGGCAACGGGAGATGGCGGTTCGATTATCTCCACGTCATCGCTCACCGCCCAGAACCCATCGACCGGTCACGCCGCCTATGCCGGCGCGAAGAAGGGCCTGGAGTACGTCACCCAGATCGCCGCGGTTGAATACGGCCCCGACAACGTGCGGGTCAACGCCATCGCCGCCCATCTGATCGACACGCCGATGACGGCCGAGATCTTCAAGAACAAGCTGGTGGTGGAAGCGGTAAAGAACCAAACCCCGATGGGGCGGATGGGCCACGTCGACGACATCGCCAACTGCGCGCTGTTCCTGGCCAGCGATGAATCGGCCTACATCTCCGGCGAGACCATCCGCGTTGATGGCGCGGCCCACACCCAAAAGCTGCCCAACGCCACCGACTACCAACTGCTGGCAACCGCGAAGCCGGAGTTGCTCAAGTAGCGATCCCGTCGAGCAGCGGTAGCGGTTCCTGGCCGAGCAGCTTGCGATAGGTGTTGTGGTAGTGGTGCAGGGCGGGCTCATTGCGGCCGAACACGATTTCTTCGAGGGCGCCGGCATTGGCCGCGGTCTGCTGGCTGGCGCCCATCACATAGTCCTCGTCGCGGATGACCTCGCCGAAGGTTCGGGCAATCTCGGCCGCCAGCTGATGAAGATCGGCGATCTCCATGTCGAAGTTGGCCCGCTCGATGGCATCGGCACGTAGATAGAAGTCGATCTTCGACACATGGTGGCCCGGGTCATCGGGGGTGGGGATGGCCCGAACAACAAACACTCCGGCCTCGAACGGCATGATGATCACGTTCGGAAACAGCCAGTACACCGGCAGCCCGGCCACGGTGATGTCCCACTCCTCCTCGGGTAGGTGACGCATCTCATCGATGGCCCGCTTGCACAAAATCATGCGATGGAGATGGCCGTCCTCGTCGTAGCACTGGACGTTGCCGTAGAAGTTGAGGGCCAACGTGTCGGAGTGCAGCGAGGTGAAGTGATACGTCTCGCCAAAGGTGTCCATGGCCAGCTTCCAGTTGCACGCAGTGGGATATTCGGTCGCGGTGAGCAGCTCCAGCTCAGCGAAGTTCCAGGTTGCGAACTCGTCGTTGAACCATTCCCCCAAAAGGTGGTCGAGATCGACCGAACCTTCGGGGTCGGGGTTCACAAACAGCAACCCGTGACGTTCCTCAGCAGGCAGCTCACGAAGGCCGAGACACTCTTTGTCGACCGGCCCGAAGTGCTCCGGTTTGGGTAGGCCCACCAGCGTCCCTTCGGCGTCGTAACTCCAGGCG